>NZ_BAIN01000009.1 GCF_000613285.1 Acetobacter papayae JCM 25143
GGCGGCTGGGGCGGCGGTTATCCGTCCATGGGCTGGTGGGCCCCTGATTACTATGGCGGCTGGAACTATCCGGCTTATGGCTGGGGCTATGATAGCTGGAACGATCCGTGGATCAGCCCCGGCTGGGCTGGCTGGGGTTGGGGCTGGTCTGCTCCGTTCATGTTTGGGGCTGCCATGGGCTCGTCAGTTGGCAATGTTGTTGTTGTTCGGGGTAATGGCCAGTCGGCCGGTTCGTCCGGTGGCGCGTATTACAATGAGCAGGGGCAGTATGTAACCTCCCAGCCAATGCAGTCCGGGGGTATGACATCCTACCCCAGCTATGCCGTGCCGGGTGGGGCGCAGAGCATGACGCAGGTGAACGGGCAGGCGCCTTTTCCCTCGCCGGTTTATACCGCAACCCCGACCACAAACCCCGGTACAACGCAGGGTGATCCAACGGTTGTGCATTGTGCGAGTGGGCGGTTCTTTAACGTCATGACCCAGAGCTGTGACAGCCCGTAACGCTTGGTCAGAGAGAGTGTGAGGGCGTGCCCGGCCCGGTTTCCCATAAGGGGAGCCGGGCCGGTTTTGTCTCAGGCCTTGCTCGGGAACTCGGCCCCTTCGAGCCTCAGAAGCCACGCTTTGTCTTCCACCCCGCCATCACCGGAGTAACCGCCCAGCCCTTGCTGCGCGACAATACGGTGGCAGGGAATGAGAATGGGAATAGGGTTACGGCCCACTGCCTGCCCGACAGACTGGGCGCTGCCACCTACCTGTGCGGCCAGTGCGCCATAAGTGAGGGTCTGCCCGACAGGGATTGTGCAGAGGGCTGCCCAGATTTTTTTCTGATAGGCCGTGCCAAAAGGTGCCATGGCAAGGGGGAAAGCCCCTTGGGCTGCGGGGTCATCAAACCATGTATCCAACCACGAGCAGGCCTGACTGAGCAGGGGCGTTTCGGTCTGATCGCGCCCCCAGCCCCAGTCCAGAGAAATAATGGCGCCGTCTTCTTCCGAAAGGGTGAGCGGGCCGAGGGGGGAATGCAGGGAAAGCTGGGGCATGGTCAGAAAGAAACCTTCCGGGGAATAATCAGGGCAGGCTGGTGCCTAAACCCTCTGGATAATGCGCAATTGTGCCACGCCTGCCAGCTTATTGGCATCTTATCATTTTTTGAATCTACGACTGGCGCGGAAACTGCATTAGAAGCGGTGGTGCCACAAGGGCAGGAAGCAGCAAAGGGGGAGCGCGGCATTGGGCTATCAGGGTGAAGAGACGATTTTTGCTCTGGCCAGCGGTGTGGAGCGTGCCGCCATTGCCGTGATGCGTGTGAGCGGGAAAGGGAGTGCAGCCCTGCTGGAGCATCTGTGCGGACGCCTGCCACCCCCACGCCATGCGGGCCTGCGCAGGCTCTGGCGTAATGCACAGACCCGCGAGACTGAGTTGGACCACGCCGTTGTGCTGTGGTTTCCCGGCCCGGCCAGCTATACGGGAGAGGACGGGTTTGAGCTGCACCTGCATGCCGGGCCAGCCATTATCCGCGCGGTGTCGGATGTGCTGGTGGAGCAGGGTGCCCGCCCGGCGGAACCGGGGGAGTTTACCCGCCGCGCCGTTGTAAACGGGCGTCTGGACCTGCTGGAAGCTGAAGGCATTGCAGATCTGGTTGCCGCTGAAACCGAAGGCCAGCGCAGGCAGGCTCTGGCCCAGACCGATGGTGCGCTCAGCCGGATGTATAAGGACTGGGCCGACCAGCTCAAGCAAAGTCTGGCCTGGCAGGAAGCGCTGATAGATTTTGCGGATGAAGAACTCCCCCCCGAGGTCGAGCAGGGTCTGTTATCTGGCATGGGGGCGCTGCTGGCGGATATGGAGCAGCATATAGCCGAAGGTCAGCAGGGAGAGCGGATCAGGGGTGGGATGGTTTTTGCCATTGCAGGCCCCCCCAATGCGGGTAAATCAAGCCTGTTGAACTGGCTGGCCGGGCGCGATGCAGCGATTGTTTCACCCGTTGCTGGCACCACGCGTGATGCACTTGAAATTGTCACTACCCTTGCGGGCATACGGGTGACGTTTATTGATACGGCGGGCCTGCGCGAGACGGAAGATGCCATTGAGGCGGAAGGGGTGCGCCGGGCATTGTTTCACGTGAAACAGGCTGATTGTGTTATTCAGATGTTCGCGGCAGATACGCCACCGCGCACTGTGTTTCCCGGCGCTGTTCTGGTAGGAAACAAAACCGATTGCGGGAGCGTGCCAGAATCGGTTGAAGATGTGCCGGTTGTGGCCGTCAGCCTCAAAACTGGTAATGGCCTGCAAGACTTGCGGGCTGTGCTGGAACGCCGGGCCGAAATGCTGACAGCATCTTCCTCCGGCATGCCATTGCTGACGCGGGCACGGCACGCCGCGGGTGTAAAGGAAGCCTGCGAGCACCTGCATGCCGCGATGGTGCAGGACTGGCCCGAAATGCGTGCCGAGGAACTGCGGCTGGCCATGCGGGCATTAGGCCGCCTGACGGGGGAAGTCGGGGTTGAAGATCTGCTGGATGCGATATTCGGGCAGTTCTGCATAGGAAAATAGGGGGCTGGCTATACAGCCCAAGTGAGGGAAAAGGTTAGGGTCATGCAGGCGGGTTATGATGTCATTGTGGTGGGGGGAGGCCATGCGGGGTGCGAGGCTGCCGCTGCCGCTGCGCGTTGTGGTGCGCGTACCGCATTGCTGACCCATAGCCGGGCCACACTAGGGGCCATGTCCTGCAATCCGGCCATAGGCGGTATTGGTAAGGGGCATCTGGTGCGCGAGATTGATGCGCTGGATGGGCTGATGGGCAAGGCGGCTGACCGGGCCGGTATTCACTTCAAGCTGCTCAACCGCTCCAAGGGGCCAGCCGTGCAGGGGCCGCGCGCGCAGGCGGACAGGTTTTTGTATCGCACTGCCATTCAGGCCCTGCTGGCCGAGCAGGACGGGCTGGAAGTTGTGGAAGGCGCTGCGGCTGATCTCGTATGCGATGCGCTGGGCCGTGTGTGTGGCGTGGTTACGGAAGACGGCAGGCATTTGCAGGCCGGGGCTGTGGTGCTGACAACCGGCACGTTTCTTGATGGCGTGATTCATATTGGCCATGAAAGCCGCCCGGCAGGCCGTATTGGCGAGGCGCCGTCCGTCCAGCTTGCCAAAAGGCTCAAAGGGTTGGGCCTGCGAATGGGGCGGCTGAAAACCGGCACGCCCGCACGCATCAAGAGCGAGAGCATTGACTGGGACAGCCTTGCGCGTGATCCGGGTGATGTTGTGCCGGAACCGTTCAGCCGTATGACTCAGGCCATTACCACGCCCCAGCTAACCTGCGGCATTACGGCTACCACGGAAGAAACGCACCGGATTATTCGCGAGCATCTGCATCTGTCGGCTGTTTATGGTGGCGGCATTTCCGGCCGTGGGCCGCGCTATTGCCCATCGATAGAAGACAAGGTGGTGCGGTTTGCGGAAAAAACCAGTCACCAGATTTTTCTCGAGCCTGAAGCCCTGCCCGAGCATGAAGGGGGAGACCTCGTTTATCCGAACGGTATTTCAACCAGCCTGCCCGCCACGGTGCAGGAAATGATGATCCGTTCTATCCCCGGGCTGGAACGCGCGGTGATTGCCCAGCATGGCTACGCAGTGGAATATGACTATGTCGACCCGCGTGAGCTGACTGCCGCACTGGAACTGCGTGCCGTGCCCAACCTGTTTCTGGCAGGGCAGATCAATGGCACCACCGGGTATGAAGAGGCCGGGGCACAGGGGCTTGTTGCTGGGGTCAATGCGGCCCGGCGTGCTGGCGGGCAGGAGGCAGTCAGCCTTGATCGGGGCAAGGCGTATATTGGCGTCATGATCGATGATCTGACCACCCAAGGGGTGAGTGAGCCATACCGCATGTTTACCTCGCGGGCGGAATACAGGCTGACCTTGCGGGCTGACAATGCCGATATGCGACTGACCCAACTGGGTGCGGAATGGGGGTGTGTCGGGGCAGAACGGCAGGCGGTCTTTGCGCGTGATGTTGCGGCCATAGAGAGTGCCACCCGGCAGGCGGAAGAGCAGAGTTGGCAGCCGCAGGAACTCACCCGGCTGGGGATGAAAATCTCGCAGGATGGACGGCGGCGCAGTCTGGTGGAGATTCTGGGCTACGGCACGGATGAGGCCGTTATAAGCAGCCTTGCCCCATGGTTTTTACAGGTGCCTGAGCGTGCCCGGCACTATATTGTCACGCAGGCCCGCTATAGCGGTTATCTGGCGCGCCAGCAGCGCGAAATCCGGCAGCTTGAGGTGGAAACGGAAATCCGCTTCCCCCCCGATATGGACTTTGCGGCTATTGGTGGCTTGAGTGCTGAAATGCAGGAACGGCTTGAAGCCGCCCGGCCGGAAAGTTTTTCGGCCGCGCAGAGGGTTAAGGGGGTAACCCCCTCCGCACTGATGGCGGTTCTGGCTTATCTGCGTAAGGGAAAAACCCATGCCCGCACCGTATGAGAGCCTGCCTGTTTCACGTGAAACAGGCGAGCGGCTCACCCGTTATGCGGAGCTTCTGCAAAAATGGAACCCACGGATCAACCTTGTCTCGCCCAGAGATATGGAGAACCTGTGGGAGCGGCATATTCTGGATAGTCTGCAACTCCTTCCTTTGTTAAAAGGGCACGAGCGGTTTACCGATATGGGGTCAGGCGGTGGCTTTCCCGGTGTGGTGCTGGGTATTGCGGCAGATATCCCCGGTGTGCTGATCGAGTCTGACCAGAGAAAGGCGGCGTTTCTGCGCGAGGCCGCTCGGGTGAGCGGTGCACGGCTTGAGGTTGTGGCATCCCGGCTGGAGCAGGCACAGGTGCCCGCTGCCCCCGTGGTAACAGCCCGCGCGCTGGCTCCGCTAGGTAAGCTGCTTGAATGGGCCTTTCCATTGCTGGAGGCCGGAGGACGCTGCCTGTTCCTGAAAGGGCAGCAGGCCGCACAGGAAATCAGGGAGGCGGAAAAGGACTGGCGGATGGATATCCGAACCTATCCGAGCCAAACCGCGTCCGATGGCGTGATTCTGGAAGTGAGTAATTTCAATCGTGTCAGATAAAAAAACACAGACCTGTCGTATTCTTGCTGTCGCCAACCAGAAGGGCGGCGTAGGCAAGACAACCACATCCATCAATCTGGCGGCGGCTCTGGCTGCTGGTGGTGCACGGGTTGTTCTGGTCGATCTCGACCCACAGGGGAATGCCTCCACAGGGGTTAGCGTTGCGTATGATGCCCGCAAGGGCGGTACATACGGGCTGCTCATGCTCGAAAAAACCGCGCATGACCTGTTGCAGCCAACCGAAGTACCAAACCTGTCCGTTATCGCCTCGGATACGGAACTGGTTGGCGCAGAAATTGAACTGGTCGATGCCCCTGACCGTGAAACCCGGCTCCGTTCGGCGCTGGCGCCGCTTCAGGCTGAGGCAGATTATATCATTATCGACTGCCCCCCAGTCTGGGCCTGCTGACCCTGAACGCCCTTGTTGCGGCGGATGGTGTACTGGCGCCGTTGCAGTGCGAGTTCTTTGCGCTTGAAGGGCTGGGCCATCTGGTGCGCACCATTGGCAGTGTGCGCAAAAAACTTAACCCGGCACTGAAAATGGCCGGAATTGTGCTGACCATGTATGACCGGCGCAATAATCTGTCCGAACTGGTTGCGGCGGATGCCCGGAGCTTTTTCAAGGATGACGTGCTGCAAACCGTTATCCCCAGAAATATCCGTATTTCCGAGGCGCAGAGCTACGGCCAGCCCGTGACCGTTTATGACAGCAGGGCTAGCGGTGCTATGGCCTATCAGGCACTAGCCGCTGAAATCATCGAGAGGACAGCATGAGCGGAACCGTGAAAAAACCAGCCGCCCGTCCCAGACTGGGCCGTGGCCTTGCTGCGCTGCTGGGCGATGCGGCTGTGGCGCAGTCCGTTTCTGTCCCCGCAGCACAGCAGGCTGGCGCCTCTGTTGTTGAGGCGCACACACAGCCAACTGAGCCAGTGCGTGTGGTGGGTGTCAGTTCTCTTCCGGTGGAAGCTCTGGTGCCGGGGCCTTTCCAGCCGCGTCAGGATATGCAGCCTGAAGCGCTGGAAGAACTGGCCCAGTCTATCCGTGAGCGGGGTATCCTTCAGCCTATTCTGGTCCGGCCTGACCCCGACCAGCCAGGGCAGTATCAGATTATCGCCGGTGAACGTCGCTGGCGGGCCGCACAGCTTGCACAGTGTCACGATGTGCCAGTGCATGTGCGTGACCTGGACGAAGCCGATGCCATGGCGGCGGCGCTGGTGGAAAATCTGCAACGGGCAGACCTGAACCCGGTTGAAGAAGCCGAAGGCCTTAACCGCCTACAGGAAGACTATAACCTTACGCAGGAAGACCTTGCCAAAGCCATTGGCAAGTCTCGCCCGCATGTCGCCAACATGCTGCGGCTTTTGCGCCTGCCCGAAGCCGTGCGGACAGAACTTAAGACCGGCAACCTGTCAGCCGGTCATGCCAGAGCGCTGCTGTCGCATCCCAATCCGGTGGCTGCTGCGGCCGAGGTCATTAGCCGTGGCCTGTCGGTTAGGCAGACAGAAGCCCTTGTACAGAAGGCTCTGAGCCAGCAGGGGAGCCCTGTCGCCACCCCGCAGGACAAAGCGCCCAAAGACCCCGAAATCAAGGCGCTTGAGCGCGATCTGGCCAGCAGGCTCGGGTTGCGTGTGGCTGTGAAATTTAACGGACACCAGAGCGGTTCGCTGGAAATTCACTACAAAAACCTTGATCAGCTCGATGTGGTGCTGGCTTTGTTAAAATCTTGATTTTTATGGCTTGTGCAGAGGCGGAAGAGGTGTTAGAAAGCGCCTACTTCAGCCCGAACAGGCTGTAAGGGCGCATAGCTCAGTTGGTAGAGCAGCTGACTCTTAATCAGCGGGTCCAAGGTTCGAGTCCTTGTGCGCCCACCAATCTTTTCCTTAGATTTTGGTGGTTTTAAGGTTTCAGGCTGGCAGGGTGTCCAGCTTCCGGAGTCAATCCGGAGTCATTTGAAACCGTTTTTTCTAGATCGCATGGGGCAGGGTTCTTTCCCGCCAGCGGTTCTGTCACCCGAAAAATATGACTGTCTTTCCCCCCGGATCTCTATGTGTCTTTTTGTTTCAATTTCGCGGATGCAAAAATTTGGTTATGGCGCGGTCCCGGTGCTCATGCCTGTGAGAGATTAAACACCCCTATCCCTATGGGTGCCTCCGCTGTTTGAAAAACTTGATTGTTTTCAATTGGCAGAAAAAATCCGCGCGTGAGCCTGATGCGGTTGCGGTGCCCAAGGGCATCCCGACTTTCAGATAGCCCCCCACCTACGAGCCTAGGTTAAGATATGCGTTTTACGCATGACCTTGGCCGCGTCACACCTTCCCGTTCTTACCACCCCTACCCCAAAAAAGGTGTATCAGGTGTAACAGGTGTATCACTCTAGATAAGTGACTGATTTACTTATCTAAAAGTGATACACCTTTTTTGTTCTGGCTGTTACACCTGCCGAAAATAGGTGTATCACTTTGAAAGTGAAAATGGCTGTTTTCTGCCATTCATAAGGATATTGCCGCTCTAAACGGCTGGTTTTCCCTGCTTTTAGCCGCTTAAAATGCACACTTTTTGTTATGCTTTTGGTGCATGGCTTGGCTTGTTTCAGCCCTCAAATGCTCAAAAATCGGAAAAGAAACCCGCGCGCTGCCCGCGCACCACACCACGCATGTCATGGCCACGGCTCACGCAGGCTCGATTGCATCCTTGCAGCGATAAACAGAGGCCCGGCTTATACCAAGGCGGCTGGCAATCTCAGCGGCGCTCATACCCTGCTCCATAAGTGCCTGCACTTCTGTAGCCTGATTGCGGGCTGTGGGCTTGCGCCCTTTATAACGTCCGTCCGCCTTAGCCTTGGCTATGCCTTCCATCTGGCGTTCCCGGCGGAGGTTTGTCTCAAACTCAGCAAATACGCCCAGCATATCCAGAAAGGCTTTGCCTGCTGCTGTGCTGGTGTCCACGGGCTGTTCTGTGCAGCGCAAGGCCGCACCCTTTGCCTTGAGTTCCATCATAATGGTTTGAAGGTCAGCAATGGAGCGGGCCAGCCGGTCTATGCGTGTGACGACCAGCACATCGCCCCGCTGGAGGAAGGCAAGCAGGGTTTGCAGTTCTTTCCTGCCACTGGTGCTCGACCCTGAAACTTTTTCGGAGCGAATGACGGTGCACCCGGCTGCGGCAAGGGTCTGCTCTTGAATGGTCAGGTCTTGGTCAGTCGTACTGACTCGCGCATATCCATAAATGGTCATTTCGCGTCTCGTTTGTCTCAATAGGGTTTAGACTTTCTCTTTTGTCTGTCTCAAAATTAAAAATCAACCTATTTGAGACGCAGAAAACCGCCATCCCACTGTCTCATAAATTTGTCTCTATGGGGTATACTTCAAAGAGACACGGCGAGTCATGCTGCTGGTGCATACCGAGCAAAAATAGACCGGAGGCAAACGGACACGCTCCCTCCCTCCGGCCATAGGTCATTCATTGCCGGTAGAGAGTGCCAGAATGTTTCCGGCCACCACATAGAGCCGGACATTGGCCGCTTGCCCCGGTGGGCGGACAGATTGCGAAAACTTGCCCTCTTTATCCGGTATCAGCACACCACGCTCGGCCAGCGCCTTGGTTGCGTCCCGCAGGTTCAGGCCCGCCAGAGCCTCACGTATCCCCGAGGACGTGAGCATATAACCCCAGCCCCATTGCCCCTCTTGCGTTTTGGCCCAGCGCCGCCAGCCTGCTTGGTTCTGTGTGCGGTATCTCTCTGGTGGTGGTTTGCTTCATCCCATGATTGCGGCAGTTCCTCTGCTGTTCTGTCCACCCAATCCTGAAAGCGGGATGCACCATTGCGGGCAATGAAGTCGCGGAGCTGCTGCACGGCTTGTTCATCCTCCCTCCGGCCGGAGGTACCACGCGCCCGTAACCAGTCCCCAAAACACAGGCCAACCAGCACGTCTGCCGTATCTGCATCCCAGCCGGTCAGGCCAAAGGTGGTTGCCAGTTCACCGCCTACGGCGATCATGGCAAAGCGCCGGGCAACAGAACGCACCTGTCCTGAGGCACGAGGCCAGTTTTGCAGGTATCCGGCGGCTATGGCCTCCAGACGGTCAAGCAGGCGCTCCCGCAGCGGGCGTATGCCTTCCTCCGCCATGAGGACGGTCAGACGTTCCAGAAAGGCCCGAAAGGGTGCGCCGTAAAACTGCCCGCAGGCATTGCCCAGATGGTCCGCAAACTCCCCAGCGGTATCCATATGGTGCGTGTTCTCAAACAGGCCCATACCGGTCCCGGCATCGGCTGGCACGTCACAGTAGCGCACCTCCATGCCAGCTTTGGTGGCCCGGCCAGCCTCGCGGTTCACATCATCCAGTGTTTTTTCGCCCGTGGACAGGAACAGCACCCGCCAGCGAGCAACCGCCCGAGCAGAGCCAGTGCGACTGGCACGGACTTTGCCCTGCCCATTGGCAAGCATGTAGCTCACATCAGCAATTTCTCTTGGGTCTAGCTGACCTATTTCGTCCAGCGGTAGCAGGGCATCACAGCTTGCCAGCGCAACACTTTCCAGCCCGTTAGAGGTGCTGCGCCAAGAGCGGGCATAGCCTTTGGCCCCGGCATCTGCCGTGCCGCCGCATACGCTGGAAGCAACCAGCAAAGCTGTGGATTTACCAGCCCGGCTGGCACCAAAGAGCGATATGCCACCACCATCCAGCCCCAGCAGGCCAAGCAATGGTGCAGCGAACGCACTCGATACAGCCAGGACAAGGCGACTGTTGCCCCGGCACAGCAAACCTATGTGCTGCTGCCATTCTTCCACCGTGCCAGATACGCCAAACAGATCCGTTTCCGGTTCGGCTGTTTGCAGCACAACGCGTTCGTCCATGTTGCCGTAGGTGCCGGTTGGCAGCACATACGCCCGGCCAGACGGCAGTGTATGCCAGCCAATGCGTCCGACCGACTGCGCCCGCTCTGGTGTGGAAATGCTGCTTATCCAGTCCGTAAACCCGGCCTTGGCTGCCGGGCTACTTGCAAGCGTAAGCCCTCCGTCTGCAAGCTGGCTCCGGAGTTCGCCACAATCGCCACTGAACATGGAACGCGGAAAAGCCTGTTCATGCTGTTGTCCGTCCCGGTCAATCCAGCTCAGCAGGATGCCCCAGCCTTTGCCATCTGGCCCGCGTGTTTCGGCTAGGGCTTCAATAGGGCCGGACAGTTTCATATCGGCTTTGGTGCTGTCCGCTGCTTTTCGGAACAGGCCAAAATTATCAACGAAAAAGCGCCCGTCCTCTGTTTCTGTCCGTCTAGCGGAGGGCTTGCGCTCGGTGCCTTTATCCTTGCCGTTTTTCAGTTTGATAACTTTGGCACCCGACAAAGCTGCCCGCACACCTTCACGGCCTGTTCCGGCCTGTGTCTGGTTCGTTTCGGAGGACATCGTTCCAGTCTCCATGTTCGATTTCTGGCACGGCGAGCCGAACCGTGCGGCCCTGCTGTGCAAATTGGTGAAGGGCAGCTTTCAGCGCCTTACGCGCAGCCGGATTTCCGGCATCGTTATCAGCCGCCACAATAATTTCGGTGATGGTGTCAGGCAGTTTGACGGCAGCCATATTGCTTAGGCTGACAGAGGCCAGAACACGGTATTCCGGGCAGGCAATGGCACAGGACAGGGCTGTTTCTATGCCCTCCGCCAGAATGGTCACATCACCATCCGGAGCCATGCCAAGGGCTGCACCAGAGGCACCACGCCAGAGCCTCACGCACCCACCTGCAAAACTGCCCAGCACCTTTTTAGCATTTGCCAGTTCAGCTTTGCCCCATGCGCCGGAGGGTGCCTGTGCCAGCCATGTTCTGTGCACCGCAGCCATTTTCCCTGTTGGCCCAACGATTGCGGCCAGCATGGCAGGCAAAGGGCGCTGCGCCTCCGCACACCACACGGCGGGATGGAAGCGCAACGCACCCGGCGCACGGCCAAGCAAGCGCAGGTCTATGCCACGGCCAGACAGATAGGTTTCGACTGGAGTGCCAGCAATGCCGGGTGCTGCGTCCTGCCACAGCCGCCGCGCCTTAGCTCGGCGCTGTTGCGCTTCCCTGTCCAGTTCAGGACTATTCAGTTTTTCTTGAACCGGAGGGCGCAGGACGGGGGCATGTGACGCGTTGTTCGCCAGCCCAAGCCATGTGCTAGCCCATGCCATTGCGTCTTTGCGGGCATGGCTGAACAGGCAGGCGGCTACAAGGTCCAGAGCATCGCCACGCTCCCCACTGGAGAAGTCACACCACAGCCCCCGCCGTGCACCTGTCAGACGCACGGCAAGGCTTTGTCCCGGCTCTCCAGCTAAAGACCCCACGCGCCATTCTGCACCGTCCTTTTTGCCATGTGGCAGCAGTTCAGGTGCGAGGCGCGTAATATGGTCCGCCAGAATCCGGGCCAGTTCAGAGGCGCTAAACAGCCGCATGGCCACGCCAGTCTTTGGGGAGAATGGCAACACCACCCTCCGGTGAACAGAAAGCACGGCCAGCGATCAGTTCACGGCCTGCATGATCACGCTTGTCAGCCAGTTCCAGCAGTTCGCTCCAGCCGATCTGCTCCAGCCAAAAGAGAGCTTCAGATGAGCGGCTGTTGCGGCATAGCGCCACGCGCAAACGCACCAGTCCTGCACGAATGGGGATGAACTCCCGTGCCGCATGTATGGGTCTGTCTTCGTCCACAAGGAGGCTTGAGAATGTTGCATCAGCCTCCAAAAGCTCAAGGACATAGCTCCAGACTGTTGCCAGCCCGGTAATGGCCATAGGCGAGGGAACCGCTGCAAAATCCGTGATGCCATAAGGCCGGAGGGCTTTGGTTAAGTTCGGCTGTGACATGCTTTCAGGGAGATATTTCTCAACGCCAGCCAAGACATTGAGCAGCTTAGTAAGCAGATTAGGTCCATGGGCGTCATAGTCCGACCATAGCCATGTGCAGGGCGTTTCCTCATACTGCTTTGCAACCATGGCCATTTCCACGGTTGAGAGCATGGCATCATGCGCCCATGTCGGTTGAAGGGGCCTCATGCCGCATCTCCTTCCAGCATGATGGTTTCGAGGCGGGCAAGGATAAGCCGAAGTTTAGCAACGCCCCGGTCAGTTACGACAACTTGAGAGCGTTCCTTGAGGTGTCCGTTCTCGTCACGGGTTTCGTGATATTTGTGCGTCAGGCAGCCCGACTTGATCTTGTCGGCTTTGCCCTGCCAACGTCCAGCGCCACCAGAGCGGTATATCCAGCCGATTGCTTCCAGCTTGCTAAGGAACTGGTTACGGGTTTGACCGCACAGCTTGGCCGCGTCTGTCAGGGTATGCAGGCCGTCCATACACGTCAGGTTGTGATATGCCTGTGCTTTAGGCGCCAGCACCCTTACGGCATTTTGGCTGGCGTGAATGGCGGCTTCGGCAACGCCCAAGACATGGCCAATATCAGGCTGTGCGCCAATGCTGTATGTGCCTGTGCGCCGGAGGGCTGGTAGCACCTCCGCTGTAACCCATTTTTTGAACCGCTTGGCTGCTGCTTTCCGACTGGTCAGGATAAGGGAATACAGGCCGGACTCGTTAATGGCGGTCATTTCTTGTGGTCCACCAAGGGTGTCCACTAATACCGCCCCCCTTTCGTCATCATCCAATCGAGTAGCGGTATCTCGATATTTACTGATCTCCAGCACTGCACAGACATCCGCCAAAACCCACCATGTGATACCATTGCGGTTAATGGTGCGAACCGCGTGGCCTTCAAAATCGAAGGCAAGAGGAGTAAGCGCGGTTCTCATGCCACACCTCCGAGCTTTACCGTTGAGTCTGCTGTGCTCCGCATAGACCGAGAGACGACCCATGTGCGGAGGGCGGATAGGGTATAACCCACGCGCCTTTCAGAGATTTTTACAAAGATTGGCCCTCCGCCATCTTTGCGCATGTTTTGCAGAGTCCTGCTTGATAGCCCGAGAAAATCTGCTGCCCATTTTTCTGAATAGATACGGGTTTCATCCAGAATAGGGGCTGCCGGGAATGGCGGTCTCACTTTCATTGTTCCTCTTTTTTGTTGGTCTTATGGGTAAAAGGCATCACTTATGACGCCCCCTTTTAGCAATCGGTGCATGTTTAAGATTGTATGTGAGAACAGAAGCCATTTTCGCTAGTTCAACTACCAAGGCGTGGTTATAGTTTCCACCTTGCAGGTAGGTGTTCATTTTCTCTTTAAGACCATCAAGGCCCACCGCATAAACCGGGTTAACAATGAGAGGAGGGGTGCCTGTGCCCGCCCATCCTTCAACCTTGCCAGAGTCTATCGGGGGATAAAATTCCTGAATGTCGCGGTTCTGGAACAGTAGATAAACGCGCTTATCGTCCCTTTCGTATTCTGGGAAAGGTGACGGCGGGTTTTCCATAATTGCTCTGTAACGCGCTTTCAGGCTTTCCCGTGCATGATAGATAAAGAACCCGGTTGCACCCAAGCCAAGGCCTGAGTCCATAATGGTCAAGGCCACGGCCATGAGAAACACTTGGTCTGCTGTAAATTGATTGTCTTGCCCTGCCTGTCCTACCCGTTCTTCTGGCAGCAGAGGGACGTTGACTGAAACTAGCTTGTCAAAGCGCCGGCCAAAAATGCCCGGAGGACGCTCCGCACCACCTGCCAAGGCCGGATTGCTCAATGTGCGCCATAGGGCGTAAAGAGCTTGGCTTTTCTTGTAGGTGGCCACGGCGGTTCCTTTCTGTTCACCGGGGCATAAAAGCACATCCATCACATTTGTCCACCAAAATTGTCATTGTTTTTTTGTGAGGCGTTTCAAACTCCATTCAGCAGGTCACGGCAGAGCGACCACATAAGATAGTCCGGAGCACCGGGGCTGACTGTGCGGTTGCGGTTAAGGGGCATGGCGGTAAGGGCCAGCCGGGCTTTGGCCTGTAGCCCAAGCAGCGTATGGGCTTGCAGGCTCCCGGCCTCATCCCATTTATCGGACAGGGCATCTACTAGCGCGTGCTCCTGAGCTTCCACATGCGGCGGGGTGTCAATTTCATCGGCCCATGCCTCGGATAGCAGGCAAAAGGCTGCATCGGCTTCTAGCCCGGCCTGAACCACCCGTAGCAATTCCGCATCATCTGGCTCCACAGGAGCCGCCAGAGCGGGGGCTGCACTCCCTGCGAGGGCCAGAACACCGGCCAGTGCCGTGCGGCGGGATAGGCCGGTTTGTGTGGGGGCTTGCTTGCTCATGCTGCCTGCCCTCCGGCTAGATCATCCAGCAGGCTCATGACCAGCCGGATTTCCTCACATTCCGCGCCAAGATCAAAGTCGGCAAGGGCGGTGGGGAGAATGGCCTGCAGGATGGATGCCTTGCCCTGCTGGCCTGCCGTGGTGCGGGCTGGGGTGTTGGCAAGCTGGCCTAGGATGTCAGCCTCCTGCCAACACAGCTTGGCTAACTCCGCTTCAAACCGCTTTTGTTCGGGCGAGCCGTAGGGCAACTCCGGGTCTGCATCCATTGCCCTAATGCGCCCATGCACCCGCCAGAACGCGGCGCAGAGGGCCAGAGCGGCACTATCCTCATTGGTGGTGGCCGCACAGGCCATAACGGGCAGGGCGGTCATTGTGGCGGCCAGCACAGAGGTAAGAGCACCACGGCGAGACAGGCCAGTAGAGGGATGCTGTATTTGGCTCATTCTGCCACCTCCGGGCTGGGAGGCAGGCAGGCCATGTAAAGCGTGGCGGGCTTGTGCTGGGGCTGTGCGTGGTGGGCCTGTGGCTCGGAGGGGGCTTGCAGGTGTTCTGGGTGCAGGAAACAGGCCAGAGCGATCATGCAGAGGCTAGCAGCCCCGAGGGCGGTTAGAGCCTCGCCACGTAGGCGAGCAAGCGTAAGCACTGCCGGGCGTGAGCCGGGCATGGTATAGGCGTGGTTAGCCATTACCGTCTCCTGATACGAGCGGTTGTGGTTAGGCCAGATCGGGAGCTTCGACCTTCCCTTTCTGGCCGCAATTACATTGCCCTATAATCGAAACACGGTTACTCTTTGTTTGCAAGAATAATTGTAACGAGGTTACTGTTTTGTTGGCAGTTCAGTGTAAAATGGCGCGTGTGGCTGTCGGGTGGGGTGTCCGCGAACTTGCAGCGGCTGCTGATGTGTCTCCCAACACCATTGCCCGCCTTGAACGAGGCGAAGAACTAAAAGCCAGCACAATAGAAGCTATCCGCTCCGCACTAGAAACTGCAGGGGTCGAGTTCATCCCAGAAAACGGCGGAGGGGCTGGGGTTAGGTTACGGAGATAAATTTTGACCACAAAAGCAGATATTGTAAGGTTTTTATATAATTATAAACAAATAATATGGGCAATAATTGTTGCGCCTTTTTTTTGTTGTAAAAGCATTATTGTGTGCAAATTCAACAATAATAAGATGGAAATATTTCATATATTTTGCGCTAGCATCTGATATATCATGCTGTTTTTCATTTATTTTCGTTGGAGTTATATCAGCTTTTTTTGAAGATATTGGAATTTGGGGGCTTTTAGCTCTATTTGCATCACTTATTATGGCAGCTGTTTGTACTGTAAAAATCTTCGAGATCAAATTCATTTTAAACCCAATGAAATATTCACAGAAAGATGTCGATAGGTTTGTTAGAATAATTAAGAATATACTAGAGGGAGTTTATATATTTTCTTCTTTTTTCCTCGCTATGATTATTGCTTATGAGAAAGTTAAATTTGGAGATAGTGAATTGGTTAGATATTGTTATTTTGCATCTATAATGATTATATTTCCAAGAGTGTGCAAATATTTTTTTTGACGTTTATAGTCCGCATAACATAAAAAATTTTTTGAAGGAGTAAAATACTGAATTCTTATTGGTGGTGGCAGCGCAGGCCATAGCGGGCAGAGCGGTCATTGTAGCGACCAGAGTATCTTCATACAGACGAGCAAGGATAAGCACTGCCAAACCATGATGGTATAGGCGCGGTTAGCTCTTGATACGAGCAGTTATGGTCAGGCTGGTTTGAGAGTGCGCACCATCCATTGCCCGCCTTGAACGAGGCGAAGAACTAAAAGCCAGCACAATAGAAGCCATCCGTTCCGTACTAGAAGCCGCCGGGGTCGAGTTTATCCCCGAAAATGGCCGAGGGGTTGGGATTAGGTTGCGGATAGAATTGCAAAAAGAAAGTTTTTAATATGGGAATTGGTAAATTAGTGAAAGATAAACACTATCCTCAAATGACGTGGGAGTTTTTGAATAGGATATTTACAATAGAGTATTTTAGATTTTTTCTATTTGGGTTTACGGTAACGCCAATATTTGTAAATTTTATTGACTTAATAAATAAAAAATCATGTGGATTGAGTGGGGTTTCCGCAAATAATATTTGTATTATATCTAGCGGTTTAAGCCTTCCTTTTTCTTGGGAAGCTATGTGGATTGCATCAATAATTTATTTGATTGCGTACGTAGTTTATTTATTGTTCTGTCCACCCTTCATAAGGAAATATAAAAATATTGAAAATTATATATCAAAAGCGCTTCCGAATAGAAATATAGCGCATGAATGGTTGGAGTTTATTAGGAAAAATAAGGAAATATTGATAGATAATAACGATTTTTTCCAAAAATTACGCGACTCATCATTTAATTCACGTGTCAATATAGAAATAAATACAAAAAAAGATTTAGAAGAATTATATATTAAAGAATTCATTAATGAAAATAAATCTGGAATTTTAATTTCTTCGAACAATAGTTTTACAATTTATGGAAATTTTGAAGGGAAAACGTTAATTTTTAATTACAATCCAGATAGCAAATCATCTGATATTCAAATATCAGAGAATTACAAAGAAATAGTCCTTTCTCTATTTGATATAAATGAAAAAACAAAAACAATATCTAAAGTAATTTGTTATATCCTGTTGATATTTTCTTTTTTCTTTTTTTTGATTATACTTTATCAGAATATATCAAAAACATTCGAATATATTTTGTTATCTATTTTCGTATCGTGATTTCGATGACACAACTCAGAGCGAGTACATACTAAGTCCAAGCACCTAGCCGCAGAGCTATGACAAGCTTATGTGCAACATAGATTATAGAAGGGCACCCTTTCTTACACGGAGGGGGCCCTTCGTTCTTTATTGTCTCAACACCACCACATTCCCTGCCGTGGGTTCGGTTTCCACTCCGGAAGCCACATCCAACACATGCCCGGCCCACGCATCCAGCGCCGCCGCCCGCTCTGTCAGGAACTCATGGCGCTGGTAAACGGCTGCAACGCCTTTAATGGCGCCTTCCGTATGGTTCAGCACTCTATCGGCCACATGGGGGCCAATCCCTAACCGGGCCATTACTGTCACTCCCGTGCGGCGGAGGTCATGCAACCGCCACCCCACCGTAGCTTGCAGGGTGGAGGGGCTTTTTTCCCGCTTTTTTTTGCCCACCGGTGGCCTGCTCGGCTCTTTCACGCATAATCAGAGCTTCCAGCCGTGCCACGGCAGCCGAGAAGCCGGAAATGGGCGTTTTGCCCGTGCAGGTAAACACCAAGGGCGATATGGCCCCGGTCTTTGGGTCGGTCTGCCGGTGTAGCCCTGCCAGCACATGCCGGGCCGGTTCGGACAGGTGGACAATATGGCTTTGCCGTTCTTGGCGCGCTCGGCCGGAATGGTCCAGGTTGAAAGGTCGGGGGTTATCTCGCCCCATTGCATCCCCGCCACCTCATTCCTGCGCTGGAGGGTTAATGCCAGCAGGCGAAAGAACGGGCCGAACGGGTAAGGTAGCAGGCCGGAAGCCCGCCAGAACTCCCCCAGTTCTGCATCGGACAACACCCGGTCGCGGGAGACTTCGCGGCCTTCCACAATCGCGGCAGAGAACGGGTTGTCTGGCACCAGCCCGCGTTTGACTGCCCAGCCATACATGGCGCGGCCATAGGCATGGAGTCGGCGGGCTGTGGTCGGGTGGTCCTCGGCTATTTCATCCAACCGGGCCTGCACCTCCGCTTGCGTAATGGCGTGGGCTGCACGGTCAAGCAGGTGGGGCAGGGCATAGCGTATGCGCTGTGGGGCATCGCGCCGGTAGCTGGCCGCCCGGTCACGCAATGCCCCGGCAAGCCAGCGGTCTATCAGCACATCCAGCGTTAAGGCATTGGCGGCAGCTTGTGCGGCCTGCTCGGCCACCTGCGCCTGATATTCCTGCACCTGTGCCTTTTTATCGCCAGCAGGGTCTCCGCCCGCCATAACGCGGCCCCGTGCGGCTTCGGCCAGCTTGCGGGCCTGTGCCAGTGTTAAGGCTCCATACTGCCCCAGCACCAGCCGTTTGGGCTTACCGGCAAAGCGGTAGTTGAACAGGAAAGTCTTGGTGCCGGTGGCATTTACCCGCACGGCAAAGCCTTTCACCTCACTATCGGTAAACATCACGTCCCGCTTATCCGGCGGGCAGGTGAGGGCGTCTATTCCCGATTTTGTCAGCTTCATGCGGCCCCTCCGGGGCATCTGTCACACCTGATACACCTCACGAACTGGTGAGGTGTATCAGTCTGAGAGCCAAAAAACCTAATGAAATCAATATAATATATATGAGTGTTACACCTGATACACCTATTACACCGCATTTGGTGTAACCCGGCCCGAATTTTTGGCACCTGTCCCCTCCTGCACCCGCTGATGCCGTTTTCCGGAGTCAATCCGGAGTCATTTGAAAAGGTAATCCGTGTGGCTCGTTGCGTCACGTTGCATGATCGCTTTTTTAAGACCCGCAAAAGACTGCCATTTTTTCGTCTCCTTGCGGCTCCCTGCGTCTTAACTGTATCTAGGGTTCTGTGTCTCTTAATCAGCGGGTCCAAGGTTCGAGTCCTTGTGCGCCCACCAATCTTTCAAAAAATGTTGGTGGTTTTCAGGTGGTAAGCCAGGCAGGTAGCCCAGCTTTACGCCCTGTTCATGTAGAACCTCTTTGCCTGCGTTGTTCCGGCACGGGGCTTTTTCTTCCTTATTCATATCCTGTTGTTATCAGACTGTTTTTTCAGAAATAGGCTGATTCTGGCGCGTGGTTTTCATGCCTTGCTGGCATGGCTAGTGCGGCCACAGCCCTGCGCAAGACGTCAGGCTCATATGCAGGAATGGTTGGTATATAATAAGTTTTAAAAAATGAACCTTGAATGCTAGAGATGCGTAAATAAATACTGTTACAGTTCTGTTAAACAGGAGGCAGTATGATGAAAAAAACATACTATGCTTGTGCGCTGGTTCTGGGTCTTGCTGTTACGCACACGGCCCATGCTGAAACATGGGATGCCGGTGTTTCCAGACATGTCAAAGTCGCGCACCCGGCCACGCCAGATACGACAAAAGGCGGAGTGTGGGATGCAGGTATTGCCCGGCAGGTTAAGGTCATGCACCCCGATACCCCTGACACGACGCGTGGCGGAGTGTGGGATGGCGGAATTTCCGAGCATGTCAGGGTCAAATATCCCGATATGCCGCAATAAATAGCATGGGGCAGATGGCGTCAGACTGGTTGGGGTGGTGTTGCCCCTTCCGCCTTTTGGCCATCAGTTCCGTGAGAGGGTGAATTCTATGGGCACGGTGAGTGTTACGGGATTGCCCATGATTTCATCTGGAGGCGGCGGCAAAGGCTGCGCGCGGGCGGGGAGAGAGAGTGCTTCCTGATCGAGCTGGGCGTAACCTGATGTCTGGGCGAGAATGACCGACAGCACATGACCCTGCCGGTCCATCGAGAATGTCACTCTGGGTGTGCCTTCCTGATGCTCGGCCATGGCCTGAGAGGGATAACGCCTGAATTTTTCCAACTGACCCAGCAATGCGCTCTGCCATGTCTGCGGATCATGCGTTGTTTGGGTGGATGAACCTCCCGCCGCCGCGGCCGCTGCAATGGGCGTTTTCTGTGTTTCGGATGGCGGCGGCGCACTTGAGGTGGTTGCGGGCTGCTTGCTGGCATCGGCCATTTTGTTCTGTGGTATTGGCCGTTTATGTTTTTTGCTGGTTTTGACTGGTTTTTGTTGTCTGGCTACCGGTTCTGGCGGGTTGGGCGCGGGGGATGGCTGGGCCATTACCTTTGGTGGTTCATATGCTGTGGGTACAGCGGGAGCCTGTGTTGGCTGTGGCGCTGGAGATTTATCCGTTGCCGGAGCCGGTATGGTAGCGGGTTCGGGTGCCAGATCAATGGCAATCGCTGTGGGCGGTTGCTCAGGCAATGGTGTCACGGGGTGGGGCCGTTTAAGTACCCACCACAGGCAGGTGGCACTTATAGCCAGCGTAGCCAGAAAGGACGCCGTCCAGCGAAGGGAGTCTTCTCGCCGGATCTGGCGTTGCTGGTCCTGTTGCCAGTCTGCAAAAGACAGCCAGCCGCCTGCCTGCTGGTGCGGTAGCAGCCTGTCCTGCGGTAAACGGGTTGCACCGCTCATGGCGGGGGCGCCTGAATGGGAACTGACGCGCTTTCCTGTCCTTCTTCCTGCCCCTGCTGGGTTACCAGCGCCACCCGGAGATAACCTGCGGCACGCAGCTGGTCCATAATCTGCATGAGTGTGGCGTAATCCACGGTTTTGTCTGCCCGCAGGAAAATGCGTTCGTCTTTATTGGTGTGCGTGGCTGCATCCAGCGTTGCGGGCAGGGTTTCGGCGGTAACGTTATCCTCCCCCAAGGCAAGGGAGTGATCCGCCCGGATAGTAAGAAAAACAGGGTTGTCAGGCCGGGGTGTCGGTTTTTCGGTTGATGAGGGCAGGTCTACCGGTACGTTGACCGTGGTTAGCGGGGCGGTGACCATAAAAATGACCAACAGCACCAGCATGACATCGATAAACGGTGTGACGTTGATTTCACTCGCTTCATGCGGGGTTTCGTCAGCATGGCGGATACGGATCATGGTCTCGTCTCACTCACCCGCCAGGCGCGAAGGGGTCAGGCGCACGACCTGCCCGCGTGTGGTCAGGGCCTGCATGCGGCCCAGATCCCGTGAAACAAGCCGCATGACAAGTGCAGTCAGGTCCGCCACCTGCGCGCGGCATGCGGCGGTCTGGCGGGCAAGAAAATTGTAGATAACCACCGCCGGAATGGCCGCAACCAAGCCCAGAGCCGTTGCCAGCAGGGCTTCGGCAATGCCGGGGGCCACCACGGCAAGGCTTGTGGCCTTGCTGGCTGCAATACCCGTAAAAGCGGTCATAATGCCCCATACCGTGCCAAACAGGCCAATAAACGGTGCCGTTGCCCCAATGGTAGCCAGCAGGCCGGTGCCACGCATGAGCCTGCGGCCTTCGGCGGCTTCAAGGCGTTCAAGATGCAGGACAGTGCGCTCTTTCATGCCCTCGCGGTCTTCGGGAATATCGTGCGAGCGGGCGCGCTCAGCCCCGGCCGCCATAAGCAGCGCATGCGCAATATTCCGCCTGCACGTGAGGTCCCCTGCCTGTTCCAGCGAGTTAGCCTGCTCCATCTGGCGCGCAGCAGCCGCCAGCGCACGGCGGACACGCAGTAGTTCAACAGATTTGGCTATGAAGATCGTCCATGTAAGCAGGCAGGCCAGTGCCAGCAGGATCATCACACCCCGCACGACAGGCCCGGCACCTGAAAACATGTCCCATGGAGAGAACTGGGGAGGAGGCATGTTCAACATGGCTTTTTACCTCAAGGATAAACGGAGCATTTCTGCGGGCTGTGCGGGAGGGATGGAAAAAGCGGCCTTACTGTTCGGCAAGGTAGCGCGCCATATGCGCAAAGGCGTCTCGCGCCCCATCGATACAGGCCTCTGGGTCTATGGCCGTATCATCGAGCATATTTCTGAACGCCAGCCATGAGGGGCCACGGCCTGCCGGGTCGGGGGCGAGGTGGCGCGCTCCAAAATCGGCGCTGTAGCCGAGGTTCTGGGCCAGTTTGTCAAGAATATTGGCCCCCAGCTTCGAGCCTTCGGCAACGTATAGCCAGCCGATGGCTGTTTCCGTGTGCAGGCGGGTGAAAAAATCTGGCCCGTTAGGCGTGTTCTGCCGGGGTATATCCAGCCCGAGGTCTTTCATATCCTGTGTGATATGAGCAAAGCGGTTGCGGCTTTGCAGATCGGGAATGAAGGCCTCTAGCCGGGTATCACGGTATACGGGGTCAAGATCGCGGTGGAAGCGGTATTGCAGGCGGACAAAATCACGGTATCCCTGCGGGGAGCCAAACAGGTTCCGGCCTGATATCTCGTTATCGAGCAACTGGTGCTGTGCGGCGGTTTCGGTTTTCAGCCGGGTAGAAAGCGGTGCGGGGGAGAGCGTTTCCGACATGGCGCGACATCCTTGTTCTAGGGGCCGGGGTTATTCTCCTATCCCAAAATAGTGCAAATGAGAATCATAATCAACTATTGACAGGGTGCGGTCATTCCGTCAGATGAGAATGATAATCATAAACGATAATGCAACGAAAAGGACGTGACCCGCGATGCCCAGCTTCTTTTCGAAGCACACTGTCAGTCATCGGCATTATATCCTGATGACGACGGTCTTTTTCTGCGCTTCTGTTCCCGTCGCGCGGGCTGAAACCACCACCACCGCCACCCCCGCGAAACCGGCCGCCACGCCGCAGGCCACGACCAGTGCGCAGCCCCCCGCCACCGCAAAGCCGATCGCTCTCTCCCCCGTTCGGGTGCGCGGCAAGGCCGATATTATTGATTCAATGAAATATGATCCCGATCAGGATCATAGCGCAGTGGGCAAGGCATCGGTTCTGACCAAAACCACCACGTTCAAGACCTTCCGTGACCGGCAGATCGATAATCTTGAAGACTATGCCCGCCGTGTTGATGCCTCGGTCAATTATAGTGAGGGCAATTCCAGCATCAACATCCGTGGGCTTGACCAGAACCGTATCCTGACTCCATCGACGGTATTCGCATGCCATGGGCTAATGATGGTGCCTATGCGGGGTCTTTCAGCACGGCTCAAGGCGGCGTGTCGGATTTCGATTTCAATTCGCTCGGCGCGATTGATGTTGTCAAAAGTGCGGATTCCAGCTTTTTCGGCACGGGCTCGCTTGGTGGTGTCATTGCCCTGCGCACGCTAGACCCCGAGGATATTCTTAAACCCGGCAAGAATTTTGGTGGCATTACCAAAGTTACCTATAACGGGGCGGCTGAAGCGGCACTGCTCAATCAGGCTTTTGCCGCGCGCTATAATAATACGGTCTTTCTGGTACAGGGCGGCTACCAGAACGGTAGCCAGACCGGCAATATGGGCAATGTCGGCGGCTATGGTACAACCCGTACGGAAAAAAACCCGGCATGGTATGAGCAGGGAAACTTCCTTGGAAAAATCAGACATTATTTTGAGGGCGGGCACAGGATTACCCTGACTGGCGAATGGTATGACCGCCAGTACAATGAGCGGACCCGCACATCGGAAAAAACCGCCACCAGCCGTTACGATACCCGCAGCGAAAACCAGCGCTCACGCGTATCGTTCGATTATGACTACAAGAGCGAAACCCCGAATGCGCTGTTCAGCGAGGCGCATTTTCTGGCCTACTGGCAAAGCATCCAGACCGATACCGACATCACCAACCGCGATAGCGCGAATGCCAGTTCGTATTACCACGAACACCTGACCCTGCCTGTCGAGTCCTATGGTGTCAGAGGGTCGGCAACCAACCATATTGTCACAGGGCCGTTCCGCCATGACCTGACCTATGGGGGCGAGGTCTTCCTGACCGATACCTACCAGACCCAGACTGGCGAGCGTGCGGTATCAAGCCCTTATCTGCACAATAATTTTTCTGACATGCCTCGAGTCCACGGTACGGATCTGGGCGCACTCGTGCAGGACCGTATCGGGTTCAGGGGGGCTGACTGGCTGCATATTACACCGGGGGTTCGCTTTGATTACTTCCAGCGTGATCCGTCCAATACCGCCTCATATCAGGCGAATGCAGCTATACGGGCCTGCCCCATGGGGCGCATGGCTCGCATTTCTCGCCCAAGGTTCTGATCGAGGCAAAGGTCGCGCATGATGTCACGCTGTATGCCCTGTATTCACAGGCATTCCGCGCGCCCTCCGCTACGGAGGAATATCTGAACTACAGCACCCCGCCTTTCTATCAGGTGGTCGGCAACCCGGATCTAAAGCCCGAAAGCAGCCGCGGGTGGGAAGTCGGGGTGAAATACGGCAACGAAAAACGCGGCGCGAATATTTCATTCTTTGACAATTATTACAAAAACTACATTGATATGCAGGGTATTTCTGGCTGTTCAGGATATTACCTGTGCTACGGCTATACCAATCTTGCAAATGTGCGCATTTATGGCGTGGAAGCCAATGTCAACTGGGACTTCGACGACCACTGGCACACATGGGGGTCGTTCGCCTATTCCGATGGGCAGGATACCGACCGGCATTTCCATTTGGCGTCAGTTGCGCCATTCCGTGGCATTATCGGCTTTGGTTATAAAACACCGCGCTGGGGTGCTGATCTTTCAGGCACGTTCGCCCTTTCAAGAGATAACGCAAAATTCATTACTTCATCAGGAGCTCTTCAGAATCAGTGGAACACACCCGGCTATGTTCTGTTTGACATGACAGGCTGGTACAGCCCGACTTTTTACAAGTCACTTCGTATTCAAGCTGGCATGTACAATATTTTTGATAAACGATACTACAATGCCGCTGCACTCCCCTACGGCCAGAGTTCAAGCTCGCTTGATATGCGCTACTACAGCCAGCCCGGCCGTTCTTTCAAGGTAACAGCAAGGATCGATTTCTGATGACTGAACAAAACCTTTTGTTTTCACGCAGGAAATTGATAGCCCTTGCCGGTATGGGCAGCGTGGCAGTGCCGCTGGCGCTGTCTTATGCCCATGCGCAGGAAGGGCATGTGGTAACAGACTGCCGGGGCCGCCGTGTGGCAGTCGGGCCTGCGCGCCGGATCGTGTGTATTGGCGGCACCATTACCGAAACGCTGTATGATCTGGGGGCACAGGCGCGCATTATCGCAGTGGATACTACCTCTACCTGGCCGGAAAGCGCTCTAAAAGATAAAAAATCCATCGGGTATATGCGCACGGTCTCGGCTGAGGGCGTTCTGTCGCTCCAGCCTGATCTGATCCTTGCCATGAACAATGCAGGCCCGCCCGCCGCCATGGACCAGCTTGTGGCCTCCGGGCCGCCGGTGGTGTTTGTGGAGGCAACGCCTTCGGTAGAGGCCATTGTCGCGCGCACGGCTTTTCTGTCCGGGATTGTCGGGGCAGATGAGGCAGGCAGGGAGCTTGTGACAAAGATTGAAAAAGGTTTTGACGCCCTGGCCCAGTGGCGTGCCACCCATACCACCAAACGGCGCGTGCTGTTTGTCATGCGCATGACAAACGGCCACCCTATGGTTGCAGGGAGCGGTACCGCAGCAGATGCGATTATCGGCCTGACCGGGGCCACCAATGCCGGGCATGCCATGCAGGGGTACAAGGTGGTGGAGCACGAAGCGCTTATTACGCTCCAGCCCGATGTTATTCTTATCATGGCGCAGGATTCCGCAGCCCTGCACAAGGATATTCTGGCCGATGCCGGTTTCAGGATGACACCCGCCGTCCGGCATGATGCCATTATTGCGCTGGAGGGAGAAGAATTGCTGGGCTTTGGCCCCCGCACGCCCGAAGCCGCACTGAAACTGGCTGGCATGATCGAGGCGGCGTCTCCGGCATGAAGGTTGTCCGGCCCGCGCCCCGGCTGGTGCTGGGGGGGCTGTCTGTTCTGCTGCTTGTGGCGCTGCTCTGTGCGTTGATGACCGGGGCCACCGGTTTTGGCCCCGGGGCTTTATGGACACAGCCTCACTCGGAGGCAGCGCGGGCCAGTTGGCTTGTTATCAGCCAGATCCGGGCTCCGCGTGCTGTCATGGCTCTGCTTACGGGGGCAGCACTTGCGGCTTCAGGGGCCGTTATGCAGGGGATGTTTCGCAACCCTCTGGCTGATCCGGGGCTTACGGGGGTTTCGTCCGGGGCGGCTCTGGGGGCCGCACTGGTTATCGTGCTGGGTAATGCCGGAGCAGGGGCCGGGTTTGTGGCGCATTGGGCCGTGCCTGCCGGGGGTATTACGGGGGCACTGGCCAGTACGGTGGTGCTGTATCTCTTTGCTGCGCGTGGGGGTGTGTCCTCTCCTACGCTTATTATTCTCGCGGGCGTGGCACTCAGTGCGTTTGCAGGCGCGCTCACGGGTATTCTTGTGTTTCGGGCTAATGATACGGCCCTGCGAGACCTTACATTCTGGACCATGGGCAGCCTGTCAGGGGCCGCATGGCCGCAGATAGGGGTTTTGCTACCCGTTCTATTACCCGCAGCCTTTATCATGGGGCGGATTGCCGGGGGGCTGAACGTGCTTTTGCTGGGGGATGAGGATGCCGCCCTGACAGGCTGTTCTGTCGGGCGGATACGGCGTCTGGCCATGTTGTGTGTGGCGCTGGCCTGTGGGCCGATTGTCTCCTTTGTGGGGGTGATCGGGTTTGTGGGCGTGGTGGTGCCGCATCTTGTCCGGCTTGTAAGCGGGCCGGATCACAGGATTTTGCTACCTGCCAGCGCGTTGCTGGGGGCAGCTCTGTTGCTGGTAGCCGATACGCTGGCGCGCGTTATCGCCATTCCGTCCGATGTGCCGGTGGGTGTGGTAACGGCGGCCATTGGTGCGCCGGTTTTTGTCTGGCAGCTCGCCCGAAGCCAGCAGACAGGCAGGTTTTCATGATTCTGACGATGCAGCATGTCGCCTATGGCGTGGGGGAGCGCCTGCTGCTCAGGGATGTAAGCCTGAATGTCGCGCGTGGGGAGGTGGTGGTTATTATCGGGCCTAATGGAGCTGGCAAAAGCACCCTCCTGCGTCTGGCGGCCGGGCTTGGGCCCGCTACGGAGGGTAAAATCCTGCTTGGCGGCCATGACATCACCGCCCTGTCTGAAGCCCGCAAGGCTGGATTGCGGGCCATGCTGGCGCAGAATAGCCCGGCACAGGCCCGTTTTACCGTGCGTGAACTGGCCTATATGGGCGGGCTGCATGCCGGGCGTGCCTGTAGTGCTGTGGCCATGGCTGGGCATGTCAGGGCCGCACTGGAGCAGGTTGGCCTGCTGGCCATGGCGGATCGGGATATTACCAGCCTGTCCGGCGGGGAGCGCCAGCGCGCCCATTATGCACGCGTGCTGGTGCAGCTTCGTTCAGCCGCAGGAGGGCAGGGCCTGCTCTTGCTGGATGAACCCGTATCCGCGCAGGATCTGGCCCGGCAGGGGCTGGTGCTGAATGTGGCCCGTGCGCATGCCCGGCAGGGTGGTGCGTGCCTGATGGTGTTGCATGACCTCAACTGGGCCGCCTGTGTTGCTGATCGGATCATCGTGTTGCGTAACGGGCGGATAGAGGGCGATGGCAGGCCAGAGCAGATCGTATCCGCTGGCCTGCTGCGCGATGTGTTCGGGCTGGTGACGGAGCGTGTGCCTGTGCATGCTGTCACGGGCCGTCCGTTTGTGGTGCCGCATGATATTGTGGGCCATGATTTTTCTGAACAGAATGGAGAATAACCAGATGATGTACATCGCCATGAACCGCTTCAGGGTTGCGCCGGACAAGCAGGAGGCCTTCATGGCCCGGTGGCTTGACCGCGAGGTTCTGCTGCGCACCGTACCGGGTTTTGTTTCCTTCCAGTTTCTCAAAGGCCCAGCGAGCGAAGACTATGTGCTGTATGCCTCGCATACGGTCTGGGCATCGGAAGAACCTTTATCGGCTGGACAAAATCGGAGCAGTTCCGTCAGGCGCACGCCACCGCTGGGGAAGGGGTTAAGCTGACCATTGGCGGCCCGGTTTTTGAAGGCTTTACGGTGTTGCAGAACGTCGAGGCCTGAACACAGGGTGCGTTTTTTATCGCGGGTGGGGGGCTGGCCCGCCCGCGACCCTCTTTACCTTCGCGCCTGTCTGGCGGACACTCTGCATCATCTGGGGGAGAAAAAACAGACATGCGTCAGGTAATGGTTGTACTGGCCGCCCTGTGCTGTGCCGCACCCGCATGGGCCGAGGACCTGCCCTATACGGCGGACATGATGCAGAGGCCAAATTTTTCCAAAGCGTATCACGCCATGGTCGAACTGCCCGAATGGGTCAGCAAGGCGGCGGCGGTTTCCACGCCCATGGGCAATATCACCTTTAACGGCAAGTCTTATCTGGTTGGGCATTTGTGCAAACCGCATGACTGCGCCGATAACCAGCTTGAAATCATGGTCTCGCATGATGCGCACAGGCATGGGGCCTGCTGTCGCGCCGGGTAGAGGGCAGGCTGTACCAGATGCCGCTTGGCACACCCGATAGCGGCCTGCTGGCCGCCATGCACGCGGCCTATAGCGCTAATAATCCCTGAAGTGTCTACGCCACGCTCCATGCTGTTTGTCAGGAGCGTGGTGTGGCAGAGGGGAGGCCTATCGCGGCATCAGATCAGGAATGCACTTAGTCCTGAACTCCACAGCACGAGAAATACGGCCTGAAGCATCGCGCATAACAGCAGCATGACCTGACGGATAAACGGAGGGAACATGCCAAAGGCTGAGGACAGGATGCACAGCATGGCCGGGTTGGCGAACAGATAGCGCGGGGAGGATTCCAGTGGTCCTTCTCCAACGGCCGCGCAGAACGTGACAATCAGTAAGGCGGCCTCTGTATAAAAGCCGCGCCATGCACCCCAAAGAGCAATGCCGAGCCCCGCAAGGGCCATACCCGCCAGATAGGTCTGGCTTCTTGCCTGAGCGGTAACGAATAAACTGGCCTTCAGGTCATGTGTCTGTAAACCCTGCAGAACATGTACGAGCGGATTGGTAAAACCAAGCCCTCGGCCCCAGGCAATCTCTGCATGAGCAAATGCAAACGGATCGCCCAGACGGATTTGCAGGAACGTCATATAGGCCAGCAGGCCTGCACTGCTTATGACTGCCGTACCAACCAGTGGGAGAGATTGGTGCAGTTTTTCCTGCATGGTGTTTTTTCTGAACCAGATGCTCAGCCACGTAAGGATACATAAGGTGGCAATGATCAGAGACCCCGTAGGCCGTGTTGCTGACAAAACAACACCTGCCAGCCCCGCCTGCCACCAGTGGCGCCTGTATAGCAGAAATGTAAATGCAATGAGAGCAAGGCCATAAATGGCTTCTGTATAGGGAATGATAAAGTAAAAACTGTACGGAAACATAGAAAAAAGAACGATAATAAGGTTGCTGTTTTGAAAACTATACCGTTCTTTCATGTAGTAAACGGCAACCGTGCTCATCACGGAAGCAAAAGTCGCGTTTGCAATAATGGCCAGCGTGGGGAAGCTCAGATGAATAACCGCACGGATATAATGCATCAATAATGGAAAGAACGGGAAAAAAGCGTAGTTTTTATACATCCCGAGCACGGGCACCGGGGGGGTGTGGTCATAGCCGTTCAGTACGATATCACTATACCAGCCGCAGTCCCACCGGCACACGGTTCCGGGGAATTTGCCAAAAGGCTGCGAAACAAGAGCAAAAAAACCAATCAGGCAGACATTGATAAATAACGAGGATATGAAAAGTCGCGCCATGGGGGTGCTTAATATTTTCGTATCTAAAATTTTCAGCATGCGCAGCGACCATATCCGAATGTTTGACTGGCTCATGGCAATGTCCAGCGTGGTTTTACCGTGAGTGTTATCGTTGCGGACTACGATACAGCACAAATAATAGAAATTAAAAAACGATACGGTTCCGGCTGGCCACATGCTTCCCGCCCGGTGGCTGGAAACACCTGCACGGCCACCCCATATGGGCAGGCATGACACGACAGCCCACCCCCGTGCAGCAGGAAGACCTTTTTGCGCAGGCTCCCCCGCCTTCTAAGCCCGTATCGGTGCCCTCTGTGCAGACTGCCGTTCCTGCGGATTTATGGAACAGGCTAGCGCGTTCTGCCTTTCGCAGCCGTTTTCATCTGGCGCGCAGGAGCGAGCCTATCTGGAGGAAAAGGGGGAAGACGCTGTTCTGCTTCACGGGCAGGACTTCATTGCAAAACGCCTTGCCCCGGCGCATCCCGCGCGGGATGGACGGCAGACACCGTGGAAAGGGCATCCGGTTTTTGTCGCACAGCATGCCACCGGCACATGCTGCCGGGGGTGTTTGCACAAATGGCATGGTCTGCCCGAGGGAGTGGCGCTTGATGCTGGCCAGCAGGCTTATGTGCTGGCGGTTATTGCCGCATGGATTGAGCGCGACAGGCAGAGGCTCTGGCTCCCGGCCCACGGGGGGCCGGGAAAACATCAGGGCGTTGAGGGCTCGCGGTCCATCAGCAGGGCTGTCACGGCCTTTTTGAAGGGTGTGAAACGCTCCGCCAGTCGCAGGCCAGCCTCACGCATTTGCCGGAATGGCGGGCCATCATGGGTGTAAAGCGAGGCAATACCGTTTGTGCCCGCAAAGAGCGGGGCCGTGGCCATGCGGTGCTGGCGTTCGAACTGACGCAACCCCTGCGCGTTGCCTGCATCTCCCGTGCGGGCAACGGCTGCGGCCACGGCATCCACCAGCGTTTTCTGGCCTTTCAGGCCCAGGTTGAAGCCATGGGCGGTAATGGGGTGCATACCCACGGCGGCATCGCCTACAAGGGCCAGCCTGCGTGCGGTAAACCGATGTGCATAAACACCTTTGAGCGGATAGACATGCCGCGTGCTGACCAGCCGCATGGTGCCCAGCCGCTGGTCTACCCGCTGCGTGACTTCGGCATTGAAGGCCTCACGCGGGAGGGTCTGCAGCCGCTGGATCTCGGTGGCGGGCAGTGTCAGCACCAGCGATGAGGCGTGGCCATTAACAGGTAGGAGGGCAACGGTTTGCCCCTCATCAAACCATTGCAGGGCCACATTGTGGTGTGCGGACTCATGCGCCATGCGGCAGACAAGCATGGAGCGCTCGAAATCATGAATAATGGCACCAATGCCAGCCCGCCTGCGGGTGGGGGAAAAACGGCCATCAGCCCCGACCACAAGCCGCGCGTTGATCTGGCTGTTGCCAAAATGGATCGCTGCGTAATCCTGTCCCTGCCGGATCGTATCCACCTCGGTACCGGCCAGCAGCGTCAGACCGGGTTGGCGGCTGGCGGCGGCAAACAGCGCGCGGCGGATCAGGCAGTTGGAAACCAGCCAGCCCAGTGCCTCAACGCCCTGTCCCTGAGTGTCAAAGCGCAGGGGGTGGCGGAAATGCCCGGTTTCAACACGCGCTTCCTTGAGCGGGCAGATTACGGCGGAGGGAATGAAGTCCCATGCCCCGGCCTGCTGTAGCAGGCGGACGGATTCATGCGTGAGGGCGATTTCGCGCCCGTCAAAGCCCGGTTCTTCCCACTGGTTGCGCGCGCCGCGTTCCAGAACGGTGGTGCGCAGCCCGGCCTTGGCCATCATCAGGGCCGTGGCGAGCCCGACTGGGCCACCACCGATGACGACAACATCGGCCGTGGTGGGGGTGGTTTTAGGGCTGTTTGTCATGGTGTGTGGCTTTCGTCCTGCCCGAACACTGGCGGCGTGCCATCATAGTGCCATGAAACCAGCCGGGTCGGGGCGGGTATGGGCGGGCAGCGGCGCATCTGGTGTGCCCACAAAAATGAAACCCGCCAGCTTGTGGGGGGCTTCAAACCCGAATTCCGCTGCAAGAACGGGGTCCTGCGTAATAGGGCCGGAAACCCAGATACCGCCAAAACCCTCCGCGTGCAGGGCATTGAGAATGTTCATGGCCCCAGCGCCCACGCTCATTTCCTGTTCCCAGAGCGGAATTTTATGGTCCGGTTGCAGGTGCATGCCCAGCACGATGGTCATGGGCATGGTGGCCATGCGCTGGCGGCGTTTATCAAGGTTGAACTGTGGGGTTTGCGGGGCTACCCGCAGCGTGCTGGCCACCACTTTTTCCGCCAGAATGGAGCGGGCTTCTCCCTGCACGATCACGTAGCGCCATGGCTGGAGCCGCCCGTGGTCGGGCGCGCGCAGGGCGGTGGCTACAATCTGCTCAAGCTGCGCACCGGAGGGGGCAGGGTCTTTCAGCCGGTCGGTGGAAGCGCGGGAGAGAAGAACATCCATAGGCGAGGTCATGGCATGGATTCCTGTTCAGCGTCTGTGCGGGGCCGTGTCAGCCATGGCCGGGCGGGGGATTTTAAGCCCAACACCGCCCGTGCCGAACTTCAGAGCGGGAAGGCGGGCAGGGCTTTGCCACCCAGCAGGTGCAGGTGGAAATGCGGCACTTCCTGCCCGCTGTCGGTGCCTGCGTTGGTAATGATGCGGTAGCCGTTTTCTTCCAGCCCGAGGGTGCGGGCAATCTCGCCCGTGGCCTGCATGACGCCTGCTATTTCCTCGGCCGGGGCTTTGCTGAAATCCATGAAAGAAACATACGGATTGCGCGGAATAATCAGCACATGCACGGGGGCCTTGGGGGCGATATCGTAAAACGCCAGCACCCATTCATTTTCAAAAACGGTCTTGCACGGAATTTCACCACGCAGGATGCGCGCGAAGATATTCTGCGTATCGTAAGGCCCCTTGCCGGTAACAGGCGTGCTCATGCTTTATTCCTTTTCTGGCTGGGGCGTGCGTGGCCGTGAGGCTTTTTCGGCAATGCCGCTCGTGCCTTCGCGCCGGCGCAGCTCGGCCCACACCTCTTCAGGCGTAATGCCCGCGTCCACCCACAGGACGATGAGATGGTAAAGGACATCAGCACTTTCGCCAATAAGGTGGTCGTTACGGCCAGCCACGGCTTCGATCAGACATTCGACTGCTTCTTCACCGAATTTCTGCGCGATCTTGTAGGTGCCGCGCGAAAGCAGGCGTGCCGAGTGGCTGAGCGAGGGGTCGCCCCCCTTGCGGCTCTGGACAACGGCATAGAGCCGTTCCAGCACGGTGCTGTCCGCTTCGATGGCCAGATCGGTTGCGGCTTCGTTCTTGCGCTTGGCAGGCTTTGCGGGTTTGGCGGTTTTCCCACGCTTGCCTTGAGTGGCGGCCGGGCTTGCCGCTGCGGTATCGACTTTCTTGATCATGTCACGAAAAATCCTGAAAGGGAGCGGGAGAAGGGCGCACGGGTAGCCTGGCCTGTGCTAGTGCCGCCTTGACCTCGGCAATGGTGAACTGCCCGAAATGGAATACACTGGCCGCCAGCAGCCCGGTAGCGCCAGCGGCGGCACCTTCCACAAAATGCTCGAGCGCGCCCACACCGCCCGAGGCCACAATGGGCAGCCGCACGGCACGGGTGGCCGCGCGCAGCAGGGCGAGGTCAAAGCCGGAGCGCGTGCCGTCACGGTCCATGGAGGTCAGCAGGATTTCGCCTGCACCCCGTTCGGCCACTTCCTGACACCAGGCAATGGCATCGCGCCCGGTGGCGGTGCGGCCACCATGGGTAAAGACTTCCCAGCGGTCCGGGCCTGTCTGGCGGGCATCCACGGCCACCACTACGCACTGGCTGCCGAATTTGCGAGCTGCCTCGTTAATGAGTTCGGGGCGGCTGACGGCGGCCGAGTTCATGGCGCATTTATCGGCCCCGGCCAGCAGCAGGCGGCGCATGTCGTCGGTGGTGCGGACACCACCACCCACCGTCAGCGGCAGGAAAATGCGTGATGCGGTGCGGCTGACCACATCCAGAATGGTATCGCGGTTTTCGTGGCTGGCGGTAATGTCGAGAAAGGTCAGCTCATCCGCGCCCGCGGCATCGTACACGGCGGCCTGTTCCACCGGGTCGCCCGCATCGCGTAGGGAAACGAAATTGACCCCCTTGACCACACGCCCATCCTTGACGTCCAGACAGGGGATGACGCGCAGCTTCAACATGCGCCAAGCACCCGCAGGGCCTCGGCGGGGTCTACCCGCCCGTCATATAGCGCGCGGCCGATAATCACGCCTTCAATGCCCGGCGCGTCACGCGCGGCATCGCGCAGGGCGACCAGATGTTCCAGCGCGCCCACGCCGCCACTGGCAATGACCGGCACACTGACAGCCCGCGCCAGATCGGCTGTCTGTTCGATATCCAGCCCTTCCAGCATGCCGTCGCGGCTGATTTCGGTAAAGATAATGGCCGCCACCCCGGCATCCTGCATGCGCAGGGCGAGGTCGGTAGCCTGCATGTCAGAAACCTCGGCCCAGCCTTCGGTAGCGACATGGCCCGCGCGCGCATCGATGCCCGCCACGACCTGACCGGGGAACGCCCGGCAGGCCTCACGCACCAGAGCGGGGTTTTTGACCGCCACAGACCCCAGAATAACCCGCGAAACCCCGGCTTCCAGCCAGCCGGCAATGGCGGCCATATCGCGCAGGCCACCGCCGAGCTGAACCGGCACATCCGTGGCTGCAATAATCGAGCGCACCGCGTCTGCATTGACCGAAGTCCCGGCAAAGGCGCCGTTCAGGTCCACAACATGCAGGCGGGTAAAGCCCGCATCATGCCAGGCTTTGGCCTGTGCACCGGGGTTGTCGGAATAGACTGTGGCATCGTCCATTTCGCCCCGGCGCAGGCGCACGCACGCGCCGTCCTTGAGGTCGATGGCCGGGTAAAGCGTGAGAGGGCGGGGGGAGGAGGCAGGGGGGAGCATGGTTCAGTCCTGCATGGTGCTGGAGGCGGAGGAAGAAAGCTGGTCCACCCTGAAAGGTGGCGTGTCGTCCAGCGGCTTGGTGAAAAACAGGCCGCGCAGGGTGTCTTCTCCCACGCGGGCGTAAAACGGGTGGCTGCCCCACTGCGTGAAGCCCGCCTGATGCAGCAGGGTAATGGCGCTGGTGCGGTTTTCAGGCAGATCGGCGTTCATAACGCGAAAACCCATGTTGCGGGCCGCACTTTCCACTTCCTGCAACAGAATGGCGCCCAGCAGGCTGCGATGGGCGTAAGGGGCCACGAACAGATGCGCCAGTGTTACGCACATGGCCTGCATTTCGTTATTGCGCGGAGAGCGGACAAGCTGCGCCCCCCCCATGATGACGCCATCCTGACGGACGGCAAACAGCATGCGCTCGGGCACCATGAGCAGGCCACGGAAATAGCGCTCAAGCACCTGACGCCCCTGCGGCTGTAGCCAGTCGAAGCCATCACCATCCAGAATGGCGGCATCCACGACTTCGCACAGGGCGGTCAGGTCGTCCTCATCCAGACTCAGAATGCGCTGAACGCGAAGTTTTTCGGGCATCAGAGCTGCTCTTCTGGTTCCCAAGCCAGAAAGTTGGCCAGAATTTTCAGGCCGACGGTCTGACTTTTTTCCACATGGAACTGCGTGCCCGCCGCATTGCCCCGGCAGACAATGGCAGGTACGGCGCCACCATAATCCGTGGTGGCCAGTAGGGTATCACTTTCCGTGCCATGCAGGGCGTAGGAATGTACGAAATAACCGTGCGGTGCGGGGCCAAGGCCGCGCACCAGCGGGTGTTCGGGCTGGGTAAGGGTCAGCTCGTTCCACCCCATCTGCGGCAGGCGCAGGCCGGGTGCGTCCATGGGGGCGATTTCTCCACGGATCCAGCCAAAGCCTTCGGTCACGCCGTGTTCCAGCCCCCGCTCGGCCATAAGCTGCATACCTACGCAGATACCAAGGAACGGCGTGCCCCCCGCAACCGCGCCCGCAATGGCGTCTTTCAGGCCGGGTGTGGCTTCCAGCCCCTGTGCGCAGGCGGCAAAGGCCCCCTGTCCGGGCAGGATGATGCGGTCAGCCCGACGAACCTCGGAGGGTTCGTTGGTTACCACCACCGCAGCGGCCAGCCCGGAGAGTTCCGAGGCGCGTACGGCCGCGCGAGCGGCAGAGGCAAGGTTGCCCCCTTCGTAATCGATAACGGCAATGGAAAGCGGCTGGGTCATGGAACCCTCCTGCTGGTCTGATCCTCCCTGACCGGGGTTGGCCGGGTCAGGGTGGTGCTCTGCCGCACCGGGTTACAGAACCCCTTTGGTGGAAGGGATGGCCCCCAGCGCGCGGGGGTCGGGCTCGCAGGCCATGCGCAGGGCGCGGGCGAGCGCCTTGAACGCGGCTTCGGCAATATGGTGGCAGTTGCGCCCTGCTTTCTGGTTCAGGTGCAGGGTGAGCATGGCGGACATGGCGAAGGCGCGGAAAAATTCCTCCACCAGTTCGGTATCCAGCGTGCCGAGGCGGTCCCGGTCGAAATGGGCGTCAAACGTCAGGAAGGGGCGGCCCGAAAGGTCCACCACGGCTTCGCACAGCGCTTCGTCCAGCGGCACCAGAGCATGGCCAAAGCGCCGCACGCCGCGTTTTTCGCCCAGAGCCTGCCGCATGGCCTGCCCCAGAGCTATGCCGGTATCCTCCACCGTGTGGTGGCCATCGATATGCAGGTCGCCCTGCACGCGCACAGTCAGGTCAAACAGCCCGTGTTTGGCCAGTGCTGTCAGCATGTGGTCAAAAAAGCCGATACCGGTTTCAACCTGTGCGGTTCCCGAACCGTCGAGGTTCAGGGTGATGGCAATATCGGTTTCGCTTGTGACGCGATGGAGCGTGGCTTGGCGTGATATGGTCATGATGTGCCGCTTATAGCCCAAGAGACCCGGTAGCGCTATCGGCCTTGCGGGTTTGGGTCTGTTCGTGATGCGTTGTGCCTGTGGTAGGGTATGGGGTCAGGCTTTGGGCACGCCCTGCTCAAGGTTTTCCAGCCAGAGCCGTGCATTGCCATCCGAGGGGGCGCGCCAGTCACCCCGGGGGGAGAGGCCACCACCCGCCATCACTTTTGGGCCATTGGGCATGGCCGAGCGCTTGAACTGGCTGGTAGCCAGAAAACGGCGCAGGAAAACACCCAGCCAGTGGCGGATAACGGGCAACTCATAAGCCGTGCGGGCCTGAGGGTCAAAGCCGGGGGGCCATTCCCCCTTCTGTGCATCGGCCCATGCGTGTTCTGCCAGAAAGGCAATGCGCGTGGGGGTAAAGCCATGGCGCAGGATGTGATAAAGCGTGAAGTCATGCAGCGCATACGGGCCGATGATTTCTTCGGTCTTCTGGCTTTCCCCTTCAGTAGTGGGTACCAGCTCGGGCGATATTTCGGTGTTCAGCACCGTTTCAAGCACGGTGCTGACGCTAGGCGCGAACTGACCCGAGGCAATGCACCAGCGGATCAGATGCTGGATGAGCGTTTTGGGCAGACCGGCATTGACGCCGTAATGCGCCATTTGGTCGCCCACGCCGTAGGTGCACCAGCCGAGCGCCAGTTCCGATAGGTCTCCCGTGCCGATTACAAGCCCCCCGTGCTGGTTGGCGAGACGGAACAGGAAGTCCGTCCGCAATCCGGCCTGCACGTTTTCAAAGGTGATGTCATGCACAGGCTCGCCCTGCGCGAAGGGGTGGCCGATTTCACCCAGCATGAGCCGGGCCGCGGGGCGGATATCTAGTGTCTGGGCGTGGATACCCAACTCGCGCATTAGGGCCAGTGCGCTGTCCAGTGTTTTATCGGTGGTGCCGAAACCGGGCATGGTGTAGCCGCGCACGGCCTCGCGCGGCCAGGCAAGGGCATCGGCTGCACGCACGGCCACCAGCAGCGCATGTGTCGAATCCAGCCCGCCCGATATGCCAATAACCATGCTGCGTGCGCCGCTGGTTTTGAGCCGTTGCACAAGGGCTGAAACCTGAATGGCAAAAGCCTCGGAGCAGTCCTGCTCCAGCCTTGCGGGGTCTGAGGGCACAAAGGGAAAGCGCGCCACGGGCCGCCGCAGGCCCAGAGTGTCCATGGGGGGGGCCAGCGTAAACCCGATGCGCCGCCACGGCCTGCCGCTGTCCTGCGCCCGCGCGCACGCACTGAACGAGCCCATGCGCTGGCGTTCCTGCCGCAGCAGTGTCAGGTCCGTATCTGCCAGCACCATGCGTGCGCCGGAGGGAAAGCGCTCGCTCTGGGCCAGCAGCGCGCCGTTTTCAAAAATGGCGGTCTGGCCGTCCCATGCCAGATCGGTGGTGGATTCGCCCTCACCGGCGGCAGCGTAAAGATAGGCGGCAATACAGCGGGCCGATTGCGAGCGGCACAGCATGGCGCGTGTTTCGGCCTTGCCCACGGTAATGTCGCTGGCGGAGAGATTGGCAATGAGCGTGGCCCCCGCCAGAGCCTGCGCGGTGGAGGGCGGGGCGGGCACCCACAGGTCTTCGCATAGTTCCACGCCAAGGCAGAAACCCGGCAGGTCCGAGGCTTCGAACAGCAGATCAACCCCAAAGGGAATGGCGCCACCGGGAAGGGGCAGGGTTTCTTGAGAGAGGCCCGCCCCCGAAGTGAAGTGCCGGCTTTCGTAAAACTCGCGGTAATCAGGCAGGAAACTCTTGGGTACCGCCCCCAGAATCCGCCCGCGATGGATAACAACGCCGCAGTTGTAAAGCGTATGGCGCAGCCGCAGGGGGGCGCCCACCACAATAACGGGCAGCAGGTTGCGCGTGCGGGCCGCCAGATCGGCCAGCGTGGTTTCCACGGTGTTCAGCAGGGCTTCCTGCTGGATCAGGTCTTCTATCGAATAGCCGGTCAGCCCCAGTTCGGGAAAAACGCACAGGCTGGCTCCTTCCCGCGCACAGGCTTGCGCCACGGCGAGAATCTGCTCGGCATTGGTGGCGGGGTCCGCCAGACTGACAGGCACGGTACAGGCCGCAATCCGGGCAAATCCCTGATGATAGAGCGAACGGAATACGGATGAAGCCACAATCTTACCCTTCCTGCTGCCGGAATGGCCGCCCCCTGTTTAGCAGGGTAAAAAAAACCACGCCAACCCGCCAGCGCAGAACACACAGAAGCGCGAACAGGGGTGAAGATGATAAAAAAGAAAGATTTTTCAATTTTCCCTCTTGCGCAGTGTGCTCATCAGCCGTAAAAGGCAGCCATCCAATGCGGGCGTAGCTCAGGGGTAGAGCACAACCTTGCCAAGGTTGGGGTCGTGGGTTCGAATCCCATCGCCCGCTCCAGATTTTCTCGTAAGTCTGGAGCGGTTGAGGATAAAGAAAAAACTTTTCTTTCATCCTTATGCATTGTCGATAATCAATAGAAAAATTCAGTATAAAAGCAGACCCTATCAGGGCTTTTCCTGATTAATCTGTTTGCTATCCGCCATGTTGCATGGTGTTGGGGCCTGCCCGTTTGCCGGGCAGGGTTTTACTGTGCGGTTTAGAGCATCCGGGCGAGTGCAAGCCCGACCAGTGTGCCCAGTGCGAGCAGTTTCAGGGTTGTATGGTTTCTGAGCCATTCTGGCAGGGCTGATCCAGCCGGAGCATGCGTGCCAGCCATGGCAGGCGGATGATCGTTTCCACACGTCGTGGTTCCGCCTCTCGCTGCTCGCGAAAGCGCGTCGCGCGGATTTTCATGATCTGGTCTCCCACATACTGCCCCGCCGCGGAGGGCGTGGTAGCGGGGTGATCGGCCACCAGTTCCGCCAGCGACGTGTCTGCACTATGGCCGAGGCCCAGCACCCTGTACGCGCGCGAGTGGGCAAGGGCTTCGAGCACATCGGGGTGGTCGAACACGCGAAAATCCGAAGCAGGCCCACCGCCCCGTACAACGGCCACAATCGCCGTGCTGGCATAGCGAATGGCTGCGGCAATGCGGATAGGGTCATTCATGGATACCGGTACCAGAGTGCGCCGGGCTGCCGAAACCCTGTCCTGCAGGGCGTTCAGGAAATCGTCCGCCACGCGGGCTTCTGATGAGGCGGAATGAATCAGGGTGAGTGTCGGCTCTGGCTGTTCAGGAAAAGCATGACGTTTGCGGGGCAGGTGGCGCAGCAGGTCCAGCAGGGGACGTTCCTGACGGCGGCGGTTATGGGACGGCTCTTCATCAAGGGAAATCGCCAGCGCGTTGAGCCTGAGCGAAATCTCTCCACGGAAAAGATTGGCACCAATCCGGCCCACCACCCGCACCTGATCGCCGGGTTCGATACCGCTACCATTGAGTGCTGTTTTATCGATATCCATATGGATGACCGACCCATCCGCCAGATCCTCGATAGGCACCTGATAATAACGGGGTGCCTTGGGGGCCCGGTCGGAATAATGCCCCAGCACCCCGACAAGTGTAACGGGAAAAGCCCAGTCGCAAATCTGTGCGGTAATCTGGCTCAGACCATCGGCGAATAATCGTTCGACCTGTGCTGGACGAAGAAGGGGAGCCTGCCCGGTGGCTCCGGAGTTTGCAAAAGCGCGAATCAGCGTAGTCATGTGCGCATTATGCCCGGTTTCTCTTTGCGATCTAGGGCCTGTTCTCTCTGGAAACTTTTTCCAGAGTGTCAGCATACAGGTCAGACATTTTCACAGATCAAAACAGGGGTGATCAGGGAGAGGCTGATTGAAGCGGTGTGCCCATAAGGCAAGACCCCGCTGCATAAAGATTCAATATCCGCGATATTCTGGTGCCACGAGAATGATGTGATCTGATGTAGATTTAGAACGTAAAGGACGAATGCCATAAATCAAAACAAGGAAGCCAATACCCAATACTTTATGAAGGGAATGTATATCTGTCTTATACAGAAGAGGGGTGGCTGCGTTATGCAAAAAGAAGAAAAAATAGGGAAACAGACAATCGTTAACGGTATTCGTCGTGGAAATTTTCGTCTTTGTCCAGAAGGTGAGCTGAAGTTCAGTGAAGGCTGTATTACTGTCGTTAATTTGATTGATTTTTAGAGAGTGTCTGATGTTTTGCGAAAAAATGGGGCTTCATTATCCATGCTGGGCGGCGGTATGATTTACTGATCGGTCGTTGTAAAATGAAAAAAGTTATTAAAATATCTATTTTTCTTCTTAAAATTGTTCTTTTCCTTACAGCATCCTATGCCGCCTTGATTGGCGGTGGAATTATTTTAGATTGCATTAATAGGTTCCCCGGGGAAATGCCTCCCGATCTCGAGATAACATTAAAAACCATTCTTCGTTTTATAGAACCTGAAGATATGATTGACCCTCCCGAAGTGAAGATTTCGCCGAGCTCATAGTTATATTCCTCGGAGCGGCGTTCTGTGGTGTCATTATATATGGTCTTCATAAACTGGCTGTTAAATTAATCAGACGACGGTCGCGCCATAAAAGCCCTGACCCGCAGGCATAATTGTTTATTACACAAAGCTGATCCCCGGTCAGGATTGGAGCCTGCCTGCGGCAAGGATGCCTGACAGAGGTTTTGCTTGCCACCATTCACAGAGGAATGGTGGCAAGAGCGTCGAGCATGGCTACCGCCAAAGGCAGTGCATGAGCCTGCCCGGGGGCAGTCTGCGATCATGCTGACTGTTATGTTATAGCCATCGTGAGAGCGACGCCATTGCGTCATGATGGTCTTGCTTGCGACGAGCGATCCTGTTTGGAAGTTCTCGCCGTCTTGTGGTGAGCCCTGATATCCGTTCCAGAGGGATATACCATGCCGAGTCCGGCCCCCTGCTTGTTTCTGAACTCGTTGTAACAGATGCGTTCCATGCACTCAGTTCCGTTTGCCGGATGAAACGCTGCGCCGCCCTTCATCATAGCTCCGCTGTCTGTTTCACTCTGACCAAAAAATAAAAAACTCAACAAATACAATGTATTGAGTCTTGTTATGGGTCTAATGAATTACGCTATCATGCCCGGTTCGGTGGGGTGGTGGCGCGTGTGAGGTCTGCGCCATACATTGGCAGATATCGATATAATGTTCGGAATATTTTGATACACCTTAACCAAACGTGCGATTAATATGTTAACGTAACGTTGTGGTAGTGGGGTGTGAGATGAAGTCTGTCAAAGTACTGGCCGTTGCTCTGGGGTTGACCTGTTCTACTGGTGCGTATGCGGAGGATACGATCCGCATCATGGCGCCTGTCTGGTCCGGATTCGCACCTGTTTTTGTGGCGCAGGATATGGCTGCTTCCACGATGCCAACCTGAATGTGGATCTGAAATTCGCGGATGAACGCGCCGATGTCATGGCCGCCATGGCCCATGGCAGCATCGAGATGGAAATGCGCACCATCAGCGAGTATCAGGGCCGCCCGCGCGACAATGATACCCCCGGCGTTATCATCGGGCCGATTGACCGCAGCATGGGCGGCGATGGTGTTGTGGTTGACGGGGCTATCCACGACGTAACGGAACTCAAGGGCAAGACCATTGCATCAGAAAGCAATGTGCCCGGGCTTATGCTTTTGCAGCTTGAACTGCACAAGCACGGCATGTCGCTTGCGGATATGAAGATCAAGGAAATCCTGACTTCCGATAGCGTTGCGGTTTTTGCCGATACGAGCCTTGCGGCCGTTGTAACCTATCAGCCGTTCCTGCAGCAGATCATGAGCATTGATGAGGCCCGTAAGCCAAAAGTTCTTGTGTCTTCGGCTGACTATCCTGATTATATTGTGGATGTGATGATTGCCCGCAATGATGATCTGGCGGCCAATCCCGGCAAGTATTCGCGCTTTCTGTCGTGCATCTACAAGGCGGTGGACTACCACAAAACCCATAATGCGGAATTTGCGCGCATGGCTGCGCCGCATTTCAACCTGTCAGTTGATGATTTCCAGAAAAGCATTAATGGCAGCCTTGAGTATACCGGGCTTGAACAGTCTTCCGCCTATATGGGCACACCGCAGAAACCCGGACCCATTAACGGTATTTTTAACACCCTCATGGATCTGAATGTTGAAAACGGCGCGGCCTCGGTAAAGCTGGATGCAACACGCGCCATCAACAGTGCGCCGATCGCGGCTCTGTCCACGCCATGAGCAGCGCATCCTCTTCCGGGGGGCTGCTGCGTTTTCGCTCGGCGGTGCCGCGTGCAGCGGTTGTGGTTGCGGCCTTTCTGGGGGCCGCGACATTTCTGGGGGCGTGGTGGCTTATTGTGGCGTTGCATGTTGTAGCGCCCATCTTCCTGCCCTCTCCTGCAACCGTGGCCCGCGCGTTCTGGACCATGTGTGCCGATGGCGTGGCCATGCCCAATGCGCTGATTTCCATTGGCCGGGTATGGTCCGCTTTCCTACTATCCGTGCTGATTGCGGTGCCGCTTGGTATTCTGATGAGCGGCTACAGGATTATAGGTGCGTTTCTTGAGCCGCTGATCGATTTCATCCGCTACCTGCCTGTGCCCGCACTGGTGCCGCTGGCCATCATCTGGTTTGGCGTGGGGGAGGAAACCAAGATTTTCCTGCTCTGGCTGGGTACGTTCTTCCAGCTTGTGCTGATGGTGGCCGCCGATATGAAGCGTGTCCCCGGTGAGTATTTTGAAACGGCCTATACGCTGGGGGCCAAACCGCACGAGACACTAGGCACGGTGGCGCTGCCCGCCATGTTGCCACAGCTTATGGACAGCATGCGCATAAGCCTCGGCTGGTGCTGGACGTATGTCATCATTGCCGAAATCGTGGCCTCGGATAGCGGTCTGGGTTTTGTTATCTGGACGCGCGCCGGTTCATGAAAACGGATCAGGTCATGGCGGGTGTGATCATGATCGGTCTGATCGGGTTGCTGACAGATCAGTGCCTGCGCCTGCTGCACCGCTATCTTTTCAGGTATCAGTCGTCATGAGTAACACGCTCGGTAATACGGACAACAGCATGGGTCTCGCACCCGAAGGGCAGGACGCGTATCTGCGCTTCGAGTCCGTAACAAAGACTTTCGGCGCCGTGCCTGTCGTGCAGGAGCCGTTTTCGCTGGATATTCCCGCAGGGCAGTTCGTGGTGTTTCTGGGGCCTTCGGGCTGTGGCAAAACCACCCTCATGCGCATGATCGGCGGGCTGGATACACCGTCCTCCGGGCGTATCCTGTTGCAGGGGCAGCCTGTGGGTGGGCCGGATATCCGCCGGGGCATGGTGTTTCAGTCCTATTCGTCGTTTCCGTGGCTGAGCGTGCGCAAAAATGTCGAGTTTGGCATGCGTTTTCGCCGCGATATGACAAAGGCACAGAAGCGCGAAAGAGCCGGATATTTTCTTGATCTTGTTGGTCTTGCGGATTTCGCCAACAGTTATCCTTCGCGTATTTCGGGCGGTATGCGCCAGCGTGTGGCCATTGCCCGTACGCTCGCGGCGGACCCTGATGTGCTGCTGATGGATGAGCCTTTTGGCGCGCTCGATGCCAATCTGCGTGAAGACCTTCAGTATGAACTACGGAAAATCCAGAAAAAATCGGGCAAGACAACTATTTTTGTAACCCACGACGTAGAGGAAGCGGTTTTTCTGGCCGACCGTATCATCGTGTTTGGCAGCAGGCCCGCGCGGGTTATGGCGGATATGGATATCCTGTCATGATAGGTTCCGTGCGTGATGAAACCCTGCGTGATAGTGAACGGTTTTTTCATATCCGCACGGATATTCTTCACCTCCTGCGCGGGCGCATGCGCGAAGGTGGGCTGGAGGGCGCATGACAGCGTTCGATTTTTCTGGCCGGTCGGTTCTGATTACCGGCGCCAGCAGGGGGATAGGGCTGGGTATTGCCCGTGCCTTTGCCGCCGCAGGGGCTTCGCTCAGCCTTGTCGCGCAGGATGAAACCATGCCCAAAGTGGCCGCAACGCTCGGCGCGCGCGGCTATGTGGCCGATATCGGGAATGCGGCTGCCATGGCCGACATTCTGCACGATCACGGCCCGGTGGATGTGCTGGTCAACAATGCAGGGCTTGAGCGCCTGACGCCTGTAACGGCGCAGGATGAGCAAACTGTGGGCCTGTTTGAGCAGGTTATCCACACCAACATTGTGGGCACCTATCATGTTACGCGGCTGGCCTTGCCGCATATGGGTGAGGGCGGGTGCATTCTTAACACCGCATCCATCTGGGGCCGTGTGGCAGAGCCGCTGTTTGGCGCGTATGTGGCGTCCAAACACGCGATTATCGGCCTGACCAAAACATGGGCGAAAGAACTCGGGCCACGCGGAATCCGCGTGAACGCGGTAGCGCCCGGCTGGGTCAAAACCGAGGCCTCGCTACGCTCGCTCGCCGCTATGGCCGAGCGCTCAGGCCGTGATGAGGCTGATCTGATGCAGGGAATACTGGATGGGCAGGCTCTGTCCGGTTTCATGAACCCTGACGATATCAGCAGCACGTATCTGTTTCTGGCATCTGCCATGCCGCCAGCATTACCGGGCAGACATTCGGCGTCGATCGCGGCGAACATCCGTTTTAGGGGCGTGGATCATGAGTGAACGCAGGACAGGCCAGCATGTGCTGGTAACAGGGGCCGCATCAGGTATCGGGCAGGCCATTGCCCTTGCGTGGCAGGCTGCGGGCGGGCGTGTTGTCGGGCTGGATATCAAGGCTGATACCCGCTCTGGGCTAGAGATCGTAACGGTTGATCTGGCGGACCCACAGGCTACGGCGGGTGCTGTAAAACAGGCTGCCGCCCTGCTGGATGGGCGTATCGATGTGGTGGTGAACTGTGCTGGTGTCATGCTGGAGCAGGAGTTGGCACAGGTTACGCAGCAGGCGCTCGACCTGACGCTGGCGGTCAATCTGCGCGCGCCGGTTCTGGTGGCGCAGGCGGCCCTGCCTTTCATGGGGGAAGGCGGGTGCATTCTCAATATCGCCTCCGAACTGGCGTATCTGGGCCGGGCCGGGGCGTCGCTCTACTGTGCCACCAAGGGGGCCATGCTCTCGCTCACGCGCTCATGGGCGCGTGAACTTGGCCCACGGATCAGGGTGAACGCCATTGCACCCGGCCCGGTGGATACGCCCCTGCTCAACTTTGCCGCACAGGATGAAAAAACCCGTGCGCAGGACATGTCCAACCCGATGGGCCGCATTGGCCAGCCTGACGAAATAGCGCGTGCGGCACTGTTCCTTGCATCGCCCGATGCGGGGTTCATTACCGGGCAGTGCCTGAGTGTGGATGGCGGGGCGGCCATGCACTGAACAGTGCCTGTGCCGGGTGTTTTTTAAGAACAAGATCGTTTTTCAAAACTAGAGGAATACGTTCATCATGTCTGAAACCGTTCAGCTTGCCGAACTGAGTTGGCCCGCCTTTGCGGAGCGGATTGCCCGCAACCCGGTTGTGTTCCTGCCGCTGGGTGCCACGGAGCAGCATGGCCCGCACCTGCCGCTGAATGTCGATCAGGTTCTGCCCTCCGGTGTTGCCAATTGCGTGGCGGCGGAACTGGGCGGGCTTGTGGCCCCCACTCTGCCTTATGGCTACAAGTCGCAGCCCCGTTCTGGCGGAGGTGAGCAGTTTCCCGGCTGTATCGGGCTGGATGCGGCCACGCTGTCGCTGGTTATCCGCGATGTGGTCTATCGTCTGGCGCAAAATGGCGTGCGGCGGCTGGTGCTGGTGAACGGGCATTTTGAAAACGCCTGGCCTGCGGTCGAAGGGCTGGATCTGGCCATGCGCGAAATCCGGCGCGACGGGATTACGGATTTTGTGGCCATGCGCCTCGAATACTGGGATTTTGTCGAGCGCTCTACGCTGGACAAGCTGTTCCCCGATGGTTTCCCCGGCACTGAGCTGGAGCATGCCAGCCTGCTTGAAACCTCCCTCATGCTGCTGCTGCGCGAGGATCTGGTGGATATGACAAAAGTGCCGACGGATGGCCCGGCCGATTTCCCCACCTATGACCGCTGGCCCCTGCGTCCCGGTGTGGTGCCCGCTTCGGGCGTGCTGGCGCGCGCGCAGGGCTCCACGGCGGAAAAGGGTCAGTGGCTGATGGATGACCACGTGCGTCTGCTCTCCGCTGCCCTGCGCAAGGAGTTTGATCTGTGAGCACCCAACCACATGCCGTGGAAACGCAGGTGGCCGATGCCAGCATGGTGCCGCGTTTTGCCGGGGTGCCGACCTTCATGCGCCTGCCGCTGGCGACAGGCCCGGAAGGGTATGATGTCGTTTTTACCGGTATTCCCTATGACGGTGGCACAACCAATCGCTCCGGTGCGCGCCATGGCCCGCGTGAGCTGCGCAATGCCTCATCGCTCATGCGGCAGGTCAATGCCAATGGCATAGCCCCGTACGATACGCTGAAAGTGGCGGATATAGGCGATTGCCCGGTCAATCCGTTTGACGTGATGGACAGCCTTGACCTGATAAGCCGCCATTTTGCCCGTATTGCGGCTGCCGGGGCTATTCCCGTAGCGGCAGGGGGCGACCATCTGGTCAGCCTGCCCATTCTGCGCGGTCTTGCGGCGGAACGTCCGGTGGGGCTGATCCATTTCGATGCCCATACTGACACGGCGGATTCGTATTTCGGTAAAAACCGCTACACGCACGGCACACCGTTCCGCCGCGCGGTGGAGGAAGGGCTGATCGATTGCGAACGCACGTTGCAGATCGGCCTGCGCGGCTCGCTGTACACTCCGCGCGACTATGATTACGCCCGCAATGCCGGTTTTCAGCTGATTTTGATGGATGAAGCCACGGAACTGGGGCCGGACGGCATTGTGCAGGCCATTCGCGCCCGCGTGGGCGATGGCCCGGTTTATATCTCGTTTGATGTCGACTGCCTCGATCCGGCCGTAGCACCGGGTACTGGCACGCCTGAAGCGGGCGGGTTCCTCACGCGTGAGGCCCAGCGCATGATCCGGGGGCTGAACGGGCTCGATATTGTCGGAGCGGATGTCGTGGAAGTCTCGCCACCCTTCGATGTGGGGGGGGTTACGTCTTTGGCAGGCGCAACCATTATGTTTGAATTGCTGTGCGCTATCGCGGCAGGGAGGGGCGCATGAGTGCCAACGGGTATGACAGCGGCAGGTTGGACCTGCCTTTTGTCGGCATTTGCAGTTTTGGAAAATACCCGATCCAGACAGACTGGTCGGCTATTGATGCGGATATTGCCATTCTGGGCGCACCGTTTGATGGCGGCACCCAGTGGCGCGCGGGGGCTCGTTTTGGGCCACGCAGTATCCGCGAGGCGTCCACCCTGTTCGCATTCGGCCATGCAGGGGCCTATGATCATGAGGATGACCGCGTCTATCTGGGGGGTGAGGGTAGCCGCATTGTCGATGTGGGCGATGCCGATATCGTTCATACCGATACCGAGCGCAGCCATGCGAGCATAGAGGCCGGGGTGCGCGCCATTCTGGCAGCGGGGGCGTTGCCGGTGGTGCTGGGGGGAGATCACTCGATCAATATCCCCTGTATCCGCGCGTTTGATGACCAGCCGCCCATGCACCTCGTGCAGATTGATGCGCATCTGGACTTTGTGGACGAGCGTCACGGCGTGCGCCATGGCCATGGTAACCCCATGCGCCGGGCGGCTGAGCGTTCGCATATCACGGGCATGACCCAGATCGGTATCCGCAACGTGTCCTCCACCGCGCGCGAAGGGTATGATGATGCGCGCGGTTTCGGTTCGGATATTCTGAGCGTGCGACAGGTGCGCGCCATGGGGGTTGAGGCTCTGCTGGAGCGGATACCTGCTGGAGTAAACTACTACGTGTCGATCGATATCGATGGGTTCGACCCTTCGATAGCACCCGGCACGGGTACCCCCAGCCATGGCGGATTCCTGTATTATGAAATGCTGGAATTTCTGGCGGGGCTTGCCGCGCGCGGCCGTATTGCCGGGGTGGATCTGGTGGAAGTCGCCCCCGATTACGACCCCGCCCGCGTAACGCCCATTCTGGCGGCGCAGCTTCTGCTTAATCTGATCGGCCGTATCCTGTATTTCAGGAACAATGAGCGATAAACCAGAGCAGCGTTCGACACCACCCAACCCGGCCCGCCGTCAGAAAGCTCTGGCGGTGGAGCCGGGCTTTCCGCCCAAGCGCGTTGTCTCCGGGGCAACCCGTGTCCGGCGGCTCGATAACATAGACCTGCGGTTGCTGCGGGTTTTTGCCGTGCTGGCTGAAACCGGCAGCTTTGCCGCGGCACAGATTGCCCTCAACCTCAGCCAGTCCACACTCAGCACGCATCTGGCGTCTCTTGAGCAGCGTCTGGGCGGGCCTTTGTGCCTGCGTGGGCGCAAGGGGTTCCGCCTGACCGCGTTCGGTCAGGAAACCCTTGAAGCCATACAGGACCTTTTTGAAAGTATTGAGCTTTTTCAGGCGCGTGTCAGTCAGGCCCCGCAGGAACTGGGCGGGCGACTACGTATTGGTAGTATCGGCGGTATTATCAACAACCCGGATATCGGGTTGCAGGATGTGCTGGCCCGCGTGATCGATCAGGTGTCCACCGTGCATGTCGATCTGCAACTGGGTATCCCGCAGGATTTGGAATTACAGGTGGCGGATGGCACGCGGGATGTGGCGATAGGCCCGTTTGCCCGCCATGCCCCCGGTGTGCGCTACCTGTCCCTGTGTGAGGAGCCGCATGCGCTGTATTGCGGGCAGGGTCATCCGTTTTTTGACATGGCGGATGAGCTGATCACCAAGGACATGATAGACCGTGCGCGTTTTTCCGTGCGGGCTTATCGTAAGCTTGAAGACCTGCAACGCATCAACCACCCGCGCGCCAGTGGCAGTATTGTGCATATGGAAGCACAGCTGATGATGATCCTGTCAGGCCGGTTCATTGGTTTTCTGCCCGAGCAGTCAGCAGCCCCGTACCGGCGCGCAGGCCGCCTGCGGCCCATTCTGCCTGCTGCCTATCACTTTGTTTCGCAACACTATATTGCGTTCAGAGCCATCGATCAGAGCCGGAATGTGCTGCAGATTTTTATCCGCGAACTGCTCAGGCAGGCAGGGCGTTCCGAGGCGTTGAATGATGAAAATGCCCGATAACCAGACGGCGGATATCATCGCGGTCTGAAAAAACATGGTTATGCAGGGCGTGCACGCTTTCATGCACGGCATAGAAGCGCTTCTGGCGCGGGTTGCCGGAAGAAATGACGGTGCCGACAAAAACGCCGTTGATTTCAAGAATGATCGAGTCACGCATGGTTTTCTGTCCTGGATCGGGAAAAATCAGCTCCCGGCCAGACGCTGCGTTCAGCCGGGGAAAGGAAAAGCCTGTTGAATTGGTGCCGCGAGACATCGCGGCGGCCATGGCATTCGTGCGGGAGTCATGGGAACTTTCCTGACGGCAGTGGTGTTAACGCGCGCAGTGACTTTGGCGGCCTCTTTGCGCGTCAATGGAACGAATCTTTATGGTGTTATATTTTATTAGTCAACAAAAAATAGTGGAATAAATAAAATACAAAAATCCACTCCTCAAAACGTGACTTCATGCCTCCACGGATAAGGGGGGGCGGCGCAGGGTAGTTATTACGAATAAAAAACAGAAAAACGGTAGTGCGTTTTTTGTAATAATAAGGAGAACAGAATGAGTAATTAATTTATTTTTTACGGATATATATACCCTCTGTCCGGGTGGAAAAGGTCACATAATTCCGCAGGGAATGGCGATTTCTCGTAAGCTCCCCGTTATGGATAGGGGTGAATACTGCAAAATGCGACCGTCCTTTCTGCTGTCCCTGTCGGAAAGAATCGAAAGAGGGGACATTTTTGGGTTGGTTTTTCAGAAAAACATGACTACAAGCCCATAAAGTATGGGCGTCACGGCCAGGTAATTATTGTCTCTAAAATTCTGTCTGAAAAAGTAGGGAGCCAGAAACTCAATGAGCAAAGCCTTTATTGCGGCGGTGATCCAGGATTCGATCAGCTGCACCGGTGTTGCTGCCAATCAGGCCGCTAATGATCTGATTGATGCGATCGTGCAGGAACTCAAGCGCGAAGGTGGCTTTACCCTGCCTTCTTTCGGCACGTTCACTGTGCGCAAGACCAAGGCCCGCAAGGCGCTGAACCCCCGCACGGGTGAGCCGGTCAAGGTCAAGGCCGGCAAGACGGTGCGTTTCAAGGCCAGCCCCAACCTGAAAAAAGCGGTCTGACACAAGCTGTCATTCCGTCTGTTCAGGCAGAGCGTATAAAAAAAACCGCGCTGGTTTTAAGCCAGCGCGGTTTTTTATGTCCAGTCTCCGGGGGGCAACATCCCTCATCCCTCGGGGGTAATATCCTCCAGCCGGTCTAGCTTGCGCAGACCGGGGAAGAGCAGCATCCAGCTTGCCGCCACCAGCAGGGTGCCGACTCCACCCAGCACAACAGCCCCCACAGGCCGGTAAGTGAGGCCAGCATCCCGCTTTCGAATTCGCCAAGCTGGTTGGATGAGCCGATAAACAGCATGTTCACGGCGGAAACGCGGCCCCGCATTTCATCCGGTGTGCCAAGCTGTACCAGCGCGCCACGCACCATGACGCTAACAACATCCGCCCCGCCCAGTATCGCCAGCATGATAACCGAAAGCCATGCTGAGCGTGACAGGCCGAAACAAATGGTGGCAAGGCCGAAAATACCGACAGCGCCAAACATCCACAGCCCCGCATGGCGGCCCAGCGGGTGCCGGGCCAGAACGGCGGCTACCATCAGCGCGCCCACGGCCGGGGCGGCTCGCAAAAAGCCAAGGGCGACTGGCCCCGCATGCAGGATATCGGTGGCAAAAACCGGCAGCATCGCGGTAGCACCGCCCAGCAGCACGGCAAACAGATCCAGCGAAATCGCGCCAAACATGGCGGGTTTGCGCCGCAGAAAGGCAATGCCACCAAAAACACTGGCCAGCGTTGCAGGCTGGCGGGCCTTGGCGGGTCTTTTGATATTCAGCGAGGCGGTGGCCAGAGCCGCCATGCCAAAGCCTATGGCACACAGGCTGTAGCATAATGCCGCCCCGGCACCGTATAGCAGCCCCCCCAGCGATGGCCCGGCAATGCTGGCGACCTGAAACAGCGAGGCAGAAAGGGCTGTCGCGCGTGGAAACAGGGCGGGCGTGACCAGAGAGGGCAGGAATGTCTGCTGGGCTGGCATTTCAAACGCCTTGCAGGCTCCAAAAAGAGCAACCAGCGCGTAGAGCATGCCCGGTGTCAGGCTGTGGGTGAAGGCGGCATAGGCCGTGGCGGCTGTTGCCAGCATTTCCAGCACCTGACAGGTCAGGACGATTTTCTGGCGGTTATGCTGGTCGGCGGCGTGGCCTGCGGGCAAAATCAGCGCAAACATGGGCAGGAACTGCGCCAGTCCGACAAAACCCAAAGCCGCTGTGCTGTGTGTCAGGGCGTAAATCTGCCAGCCCACGGCTACGGCCAGCACCTGTGCGGCAAAGGCCGAAAGGGCACGCCCGCCCAGAACGGCAGGCAGGCCGGGTTGGCTGAAAAGAGAGGGAGAAGACGGTTCAGACATGGGGGATGGCCGTGGAAGAAGTGAGAGACAGAACGGACATCCGGCGCGGGTGGCCTGAGGGGCAGAAAAGACCGCGCCCGGCGCCGGTGTTTTTAAGGGGGAGCACTTTGGCACTCATCGCGACAAAAAGAAAAGTCACGGAAGAGAGATACCCTGCACAGGGCGGCTGGGTGTGGTGGGGCTGAAAGGGCTTCAATGCCTGCCAGCCGATGAGATGTAGTGTGAAAAAGCTGGAAAAAATGGCTGGGGCGGGAGGATTCGAACCTCCGCATGGCGGAATCAAAATCCGCTGCCTTACCGCTTGGCTACGCCCCATTATGGTGGACGGGATAAACCGTCCTGCCCAGCGGTTTCCTTTTAGGCTGAACCGCAGGCTTTCGTAAAGACCGGCTGGGCGAGATTTCGAAACCCTATGCTGTAGTGCTGCTCGGCCAGTTGGTATCGGCCAGAGTATCATCGGGCAGATCAGGCAGGCCTGTGTCTTCGTCCTGAGCGGTATTGCTGCTGGTAAACAGCCCCCAGCGCCCGGCCTTGTCCAGTGCCTGATCAAGTGCCGCCATGGTGCGGCCCATATCGGGGCTGTCGTCTTTTTCCCATGTGTGGAATGTCGCAGTCCAGATCGCGGTCAGGGCGGAGGCGCGGGCCATGCCCGTCAGCCAGAGGCGTTGATACCCGCTGCCTGAGCAATCTGGCGCATGCTTTGCAGTGTGGCGGCACCAAGGGCCAGAACCATTGGCGGGTCGAACGGCATGGCTTTAAGCAGGGCGCGTACACCCGGCCTGTGGGCCTGAAACACATCGAGCCTGCGCATCAGCAGGTCAAAAAGCCGCTCGCGCGTGGAGCCATAGCCTGCCTCGTCCGCAAGGGCTGCATCATCCGCCATACGACCGAGTGCCAGAGTAATGCCGGTTTTGCAGGAAAAACGCCTGCGCGCCTCGGTTTCGGACAGATCCGCCGCGCGGGCGGCATCCTGCACGCCAAACTGCCCCCAGCCCTTTTCAGCCGCCAAAGACAGGGCGGAGGTTACAAGGGCTGTTTCGAACGGATCGGTTGTCATGGTGGCACTTTCCGGGTGGAGTCGTCAGGCTGGGGCTGCAATCGTGGGTGGGGGCTTAGCCAGCCAGTTCACCTGCGCGGCGTACGGCGGCGGCTACGGCCTGCGATGTGCTGGCGGGCCAGGCATCGGGGGCCATCAGCACACCCAGTGCCGCAGCGGTGGTGCCGCCGGGGCTGGTGACATTGCGGCGCAGTTCGTCGGCATCGGTTGGCAGGCTGTGCAGCATCTGCCCGGCTCCGTACAGCGTGGCCCGGGCCAGCGTGCGGGCTGTGGCCTGTGGCAGGCCCTGTTCCACCCCGGCTTTTTCAAGCAGTTCGGCCAGCAGGAACACATAGGCCGGGCCACTGCCGGAAATACCAGTTACGGCATCGATTTGCTGTTCCGTTTCCACCCACACGGTTTCGCCTACGGCGCGCATCAGGCTGTCGCATTGCTGCTTCTGCTCAGGGGTGGCGGTGGGCGGGGCGTACAGGCCGCTCATGCCCGCACCCAGCGTGCTGGGGGTATTGGGCATGGCGCGAATGAAAACCGGGGCGGTGCCCTCGGCGGCGGCAGTGTAAACGCTACTCAGGCTGGCAATGCTGCGCCCCGCCATGACGGATAGCAGGGTTGCGCGGGCAAAGCGTCGGGCCAGTATTTCCAGAGTGGCATCGGCCTTCTGGGGTTTGACTGCCAGTATGATGATATCGGGCTGGAAGTCCGCGGGCAGGTCATCCAGCGAAGGCACGAGAATATGCGGCGCGGGCAGGCTGTCGCGGTGGCGGTCGATCACGGCGGAGGGCGGCAGCCCGCAGGCCAGCCAGCCATCAAGCATGGCGCCGCCCATTTTGCCGCACCCGACCAGAAGGATAGAGGGCAGTTGTGTGGGTGTGCTCATAGCAAAATCCTGTTCATGCGCGGGCTTGGGTGCTCAGGCCTCGCCCTGACAGTCCAGCAGGGCCATGCCCAGCGCCTCGGAGGCGGAGAGCTTTTCCGTCAGGAAAAAACGGAACGCGGGGTAAAACCGCTCGCATTCGTTCAGGGCGATGTCGATCATGTCTTCAAAAATATCGGCCACGGCCTGCGTGTTGCGCAGTAGCAGCGCGTGGCGGAACAGCAGCACGCCGTCTTCCGCATCGACACTGAAATGGCCAATCCACATCTGCTCGTTGGCGAGGCCGATCAGTTCATACAGGGCTGCGCGGCGGGTTGCGCTTGTGCGCAGGTCAAACGCGCAGGTGAACAGGATCGTGCCCAGTTCGGCCGACCATGAAAAGAACAGGCCGTAATCGCACCAGCGAGCCGGGGCTTCGGCGGCCATTTCGGTGGGGGTGCAGCGGTCGAATGTCCAGCCCAGCCCCCCGATAACCTGTTCCATCAGGTCAAGCGGGTTGGCGGGTACTGGCGTGGAATCGCTCGTCAGGGCTGGCATGGTGGCGGTTCTCCGTGCCTGCGTGAGATATGAACGGATTGACACACTGGCAAAAGGGGTAAAGGCGCGTTGTTCAGCCTTGTGCGCCGATGCGTGCTCAAGCGTGCGTACACGCTCTTCAAGGGCGTTCAGGCGGCGTTCGGCCTCTTCCTGCCCGATGCGGGCCTGTGCGGCCAGCTCACGCATGACTTCGAATTCTTCCCGGCGGACGACCTGTAGCGTGGTCAGCACTTCATCCACACGGCTGCGGACGATGGCGTGAATTTCCTCGCGCACGCCTGTCAGGGCGGAAACGGCACCACCTGCCACACCGGCAAGGTCATCAAGGAAACGGGGTCTGTCAGCCATGGCCGGTTCTCCATTCAATCCGGGATACACAAGCCCTTCACGCGCTTGGTATCTCCTCTTCTGCCTTTGAACCTATAGAGGATAAAGGCTGGCGCGCCAGATGTTCCGCCCCAACTTTATGCCAACGCTCCGGGCCGGGGCTTTGTGGACACAGCGCGGCCCCGGTGCGGCGCTCCATTTCGGTGCGGCTTTCCATTGACCGGGGCATGGAGCATTCCCATTATTTAAGGCAATGGATAAAAAGACAAAGACAATGCCCGGCGCGGGTTCCGCCATTGGGCAAGACATGGAGAAACCGGTTGCATGAGCGGACGTGATCCCTACGAGGTTCTTGGTGTAGCAAGGACAGCCAGCCAGGATGACATCCGCAAGGCATATCGCAAGCTGGCCAAGAAATATCACCCGGACCTCAACCCGGATGACAAAAAGGCCGAAGAGCAGTTCAAGGCCGTCAATCAGGCCAATGATCTGCTGTCCGATGCGGAAAAGCGCGCCCGTTTTGACCGGGGTGAAATAGACGCCTCGGGTCAGGAACGGGCTCCCCACGGCTATGGCGGCGGCTTTCATGGCGGTGGCGCAGGCGGCGGGTTTAATGAGGAAAACCTCAATGACCTGTTCGGCAGCATGTTCGGCGGGTTTGGCGGCGCGCGCGGGCGTCGGGGCGGGCCACGACAGGGGGCGGACTCGTCCTACGCGCTCAAAGTCAGCTTTCAGGATGCGGTCAACGGCACCACGTCGCGCGTTTCCCTGCCTGATGGCAGCACGCTGGATGTAAAAATCCCGCCGGGGATAGAGGATGGTCAGGTGCTGCGCCTGCGCGGCAAAGGTAATCCCGGCGTGCAGGGCGGGCCGGATGGCGATGCGCTGATTACCGTAACCGTGCAGCCCGACGCCACTTACACGCGTGATGGTGTGGACCTGCGTGAGACCCTGCCGGTTGATATCAAAACAGCTGTGCTGGGCGGCCCCATTATGGTGCCGACGCCTACCGGCACAGTCAGGATGAATGTGCCCGCAAATTCCGACAGCGGCACGGTGCTGCGCCTGCGCGGCAAGGGCGTGCAGGCTTACGGCAAGCGCGAGGCGGGCAACCTGTATGTCACGCTACAGGTCAAGATCGGCAAGGCCGATGCCGCACTGGAAACCTTCCTGAAGGACTGGACCCCGCAGGCCTGAACGCAGCCGGGTTGATGCCTGCCGCTTTGAATGTGGCAGGCTGGTGCCCACTACCTGCCCGGCTGGTTATGGCCGTGCGGACAGGCCCGCGCTGGCAGCCGCGTAGTGCTGTCAGGGGTTCTGGGTGCGGGTGTCGTCACGGTAGAGCGGCAGTTCCATTTTATGGCCTTCCGTGCTGTCGATAACCAGCAGCGCCGTGTTTTCTGATTGCAAGGTGAAGGTCAGCTTCAGGGGCGGGCTGGAGGTTGTCCAGCTTGCACCATCAACCCGTGAGAGGCTGAAATGCTCCTGCTTGACCACCCGGCTGTACATCGGGGGGAGTGTTAGCATCAGGCGGGCGGCAGGCCCCATTGCCCGGTTGGCCGCAACCTCAATAGCATCGGCGGCGGACATCATTGCCCATGTGCCGCAGAAAAGGGCTGTCGGGTAGCTGCCCTTGTGTTCCGGCGCGCTGGCTTTGGCCGCGTGTGTCGCCGGAGCGGGTTTGGTGTCCGGCTGTGCGGTGGCGTTTGCGGCCAGAGCGGGGCTGATGCTCAAGAGCAGCGCTGCGGAAAAACTGAAAAAACGGGTCATGCCAGCTCCATGAAATACAAGGCCGTTCCACGGTGCGGCAAACCGCCTCGGGGCCGGCTCTCCTGTGTGCCGTATTCTGGGGGCATGCGTCCAGTGCTTGACGGCAGCCCACCCCGGACCGGATAAGAAAGGCAGGGCATGCCGCGCGCCTTGAAAACATCAGGCTGCAAACCCCGATGACAGGGGGCGAAATAGCGCCAGACAGGTACGGTGGCAGGAGCCATGACGCGACGATGACAGGGGCCGTTACAGCCTCGCGGAAGGGAACAGACCATGGGTGAATCGCTCACGCAGGCGGATACTGGTCAGGCATCGGAACGGATTGGCCTGCGCGAAGGTGCCCAGATGGCGGGGGCCATGCTGTTTGTGCTCGCGGTTCTGGCACTGGGCCTGCACGCTATTTCCTACGCGGGCTACTGAACGCACGGCCACACCCGGTGTGGCCGCATTTACTCCTGTTGCCGCTTATTCGTGCCGCAGGGTTACAACCAGCACATCGCGCCAGCCGGGGCGCGTGGGGTCGTTCGGTTCAACCGGCGTGACCCATGATAGACGCGGTTATCGTTTACGAAGGCGGTATCGAGCGGCTGGGTCAGGGTAAAACTGCCCACAAGCTGGCGGTTGAGATCGTGGATTGAGGTTTCGCCACAGGCCACGTTCTCGCGCCGGATCATGATAACGCACACCCAGTCCACGCCATCACGGTGCAGCCCTTCTGGTGTGGGGTGGCCGGGTTTGTCGGATTGCGCCTCAATGCGGAACTGGTGCGTTTCCGCATGCCATGAGCCGGGCCTGCGTGCAGGGGGTGTCAGGTCTGTTGCCACCCGGCAGACAAGCCGCAGAATGGCCTCCAGCGCTGGGCTGGTTGCGGTCTCAGGCAGGAAGGGTTCGAACCAGCGTTCGATCCCGCCATTGAGGGTATTATAATCGCGGCTCTGGTAATGGGGCTGGTGCGGCTTACGGCTGATTGTCTCGCCGCTGAGCGAAAACGTGGCATAGCGCCGCCGCCGGTAGCGCCCGCCATCGGCCATATAGAGATCCACCCCCAGATCGTTCCAGCTTGCGGCAAACTGGTCCCACTGCGTCAGCCCCGGCAGCAGACTGTGCATTGCTTCGGCCTGTACAAACACGAAACCATCGTGCGCCAGCGGATTTTCCAGAAGGGTCTGAAGGGGAGACCGCGTCTCTTCCGGCTGGGAAGGGGGCGGGACGATGGTGGACATGAGAGCGTTTCCTGCAATCTGCGCCGCATCAGGGGCGGCGCGGCCAGTCTGCCCCAAACCAGCCGCGCCGAACAGACACCCCGCAGCCTCAGGCCGGGGGTGTTGCCGGTTTTTGCGCGCTGTCCGCAATGGTTGCGGGCGCATACGCGGCTTCGGGCATGGCATCCAGCGCCAGATGCATAGGAATACCCGGCGGGGAGGTGGTGTAGGCGGTGGGTGTGTAGAACTTGATCCCCGCCTTCGCCATTTTCAGGGCGATGCGGCGGTAGAACTCGCGCTGCACTTTCCATTTCATCATCGGTGCGGTTCTGATGATACCAATCAGCACGGCACCGTTCTGGTCAGAGCTATCCACCCCCAGATCCGTGTAGTCGGACAGGATCAGCGGGCCGAAGGCGTCTTCCTTACGCATTTCCGTGATGGTGTCTTTCATGATCTGCGCGACTTTTACCGAGTCCTCGCTCAGGTCGAGCGTTTGGCGCACGATAATCTGGTTGAAGTCACGCGCGGTGTTGGCGATCGATGTCACGGACGAAAAGGGGATGATATGCAGGTCGCCATCGAAAGAGCGCACCCGCAGCGTGCGGATGGAAAGATGCTCCACCGTACCGGCCACACCGCCGGTTGTTACCCAGTCCCCTACCTGTATCGCGTCTTCTGCCAGCATGAAAAAGCCGGTGATCACGTCCTTGACCAGACTTTGTGAACCAAAGGACAGGCCAACACCCAGAATGCCCGCCCCTGTCAGCAGTGGGGCAACATTGATCCCGATCTGGGAGAGGGTGGTAACGGCCACGAACACGATAATGATCGTAAGCAGAAAGGTGCGGATAATCGGCAGAATGGTGCGCAACCGCGCCGCACGCCCCGCCTGCGAGGAGGATGCGTAGCGTGTGATCTGCTTGTTCAGCAGCCCGTTAACCAGTTCCCACGCCACGGCGGCTACGGCCATGCCGATAACAAGGCAGATCGCCGCCCCCAGCAGGCGCGTGCCAATGGGTGAGTCACTGAAGAAGTGCAGCGCAGGCAGCCCCCAGCTCTGGGCCAGAGCAATCAGGGTGAGCAGGATCAGGAACGCCGTCATGATCCTGCGTACGAAGGGGTAGTAGAAATCAGCGCGTTTTTGCAGGTCAGGATACTGTGCCTGCAACTCGGGGCTGACCCGGAACAGCCTGTCCTGCAAGCCGTAAACGAGCAGGGCCACCACACGCGAGAGCACCAGAAAAAGCAGGCTGAGCAGCGAGCCGTGCAAAATCCACTGGTAGCCGCCCTTGAGATGGGCCGCCCAGACAAACCACAACGCCATGTCCAGAAACATGACCGGCACCCACCACAGCCGCGCCAGAGAACTGACAAAGCCCCAGAGCGCATTTTTGCGCCGCCATTCTTCGGAGGGCTGGAGTGCGGAGCCGACAATGGAGCGGATACGCCAGATAAACGCGGCAATAATCAGATGCTGGATCAGCACCACGGCGCGCAGCATGGCATCCACACCGCGTGTGGCCATGTCGAACTCGCTGCCCAGCGTGGACAGGCAGATAACCAGCGAAGGGGCCGCCACTAGCACGTTCCACCAGCGTGTAAGCAGGCGGGCCGTAGTGTCGGAGGCAGGCACAAGACGGATAACGGGTGAGCGCGGGGCCAGCGTGGTTTCCACAACCAGATACAGGCCGCGGGCAATGGCATAGGCGTTGACAAGGGTAATCGTGACAGTGCTGGCCTGATCCGTGGTGGTCAGGAATTCCGCGCCCAGATAGCCCAGCAGCAGGCACACGCCCACAGGCACGAGCTTGATGAGGAAATGCAGCACGTTATAGGGCACACGCACGAGGTAGCGCAGTACTTCATTGCCGCGCCTCTGGTCGGTTTCGCGTGCCTGAATGGAGTTCTGGTCGGCGTCGTCATGGTTTTCGGAGGTGCTTTCCTGCACGTTGGCGGTGGCTTGCGCCATGGCCTGCCGTGCCTCGCGGGCCTCGGCATGGCGGGTGACGGAAAGCAGGGGCCGCTTGAGGGCAATGCTGGCCCCCCGTTCGGCCAGCAGGCCTACGATCAGAATCAGAAAGGCGCGGGTGAAGGAGTCCGTCAGCTTCTGGCGCAGGTCAGGTGTATGGAGCACATGGTGCATCCATGTGCCGACAACGCCCAGATCCGTGAACAGGCTGGTGAAATTCTGAACGTAAGACTGTGCCGTGTCGCCCAGAACACCAAGCTCGGAATGGACATCCGTATCCAGCATGGCCTGAGTGCCCGGGGTGCCGGGGCTCTGCTTGGCGGCAGGTGCCGCGGGCAGTCCTTTGGCCATGAGCGAGAGCGTGCGCGAGAATTCCGCGCGTTTCTGCGGGTCGTTCAGCACGGACAGAAGCTGCTGGGCATCTTGCTGGCTGAGCCCGTTTGCCGGTGTGGCTGCGGCTGTGTCGGCCGCGCGAGCACTGGTGTTCAGGGTCAGGCTCAGCAGGCCAAGGCAGAGCCCGGCGAGCATCATAAACACTCTGAATAGACGGGAAGGAACGCGTTTCTGTCCTTCAGGGCCGGAGGGGCGGACATGAGGGCGCATGGCGGCCTCATGCGTGAGAAAACGGGTCTGGTCCGGGCTGGTAGCTACCATGGGGTGCCATATCCTTTTTCTGATGAAGGAACAGGAAAAAAAAGCAGGCCCCGCCCTGAACGGGCTGGGGCCGTGTGCGCGCGTTCAGCCCCGGGGGCGGAAGGATACGGTGCGCGGCTCGTCGTGGCGGATCACAAGCGTGCCCGCGATCAGATCATGCAGGCCCTGTTTGCGGCGGGTAAAGGCTACCATCAGCACGCCGATATACAGGAACGGAAAGGAGATGAAGGCCTTGACCGCAAAGCGCACCACTGCGCGCGGCAGCGAGATACGCTCGCCCGAGAGGGTAACAACCCGCAGGCGGCACAGCAGCTTACCGGGGGTGGCCTGCAGGCGGGAGGATTCGAACAGGACGAAATACAGCGCAGGCAGCAGGGCCAGCAGCACACTGCCGGGTGTCTGCCAGTTGCCGGTCTGGATATGGGGCACCAGCACCGACACCCCATGCAGCAGGTGGTCATAGGGCTGCGGGTTACCCGCGAAGGCTGCAATATCGACCACATTGGTGGACTGGCCATCCGCCCCCGATATGGGCAGCTCCTGCCAGCGGACGGAAATTTCCGGCCCCACAAACAGCCCCACGACGCCCTCGGTCACGGATAGCAGGAGTGAATCGACCAGAAACGCCCAGACACGCCACCAGAACCCGGCATAAACCCACACCGGGGCCTGAGGGCTAAACCATGCACCGTTATCCGGCGCGGGTGGAGCGGAAGGGGCAGCGCCCCAGCCGGGGGGCGGCGTAAACGTGGACATTGAAAGCCTGCTCCGGGTTTTCAGCTCCGGTAGGAGCCGTTGATGTCGATATAGCCGTGGGTCAGATCGCAGCTCCATGCGCGGGCATGGCCTTCGCCCAGCCCCAGATCAACAGCGATGGAGATTTCCTGCCCCTTCATGTGGGCAACCACCGGGGTTTCGTCATAGCCATCGCGCACTGTGCCGTTCTGGGCGATACATACTCCGCCTATGGAAACGCTGAGCGTATCACGGTCTGCGGGTTCGCCGCATTTCCCAACGGCCATGACAACGCGGCCCCAGTTGGCGTCTTCCCCCGCAATAGCGGTCTTGACCAGAGGGGAGTTGCCGATAGCCATGGCCACACGCCAGGCCGAATCATCGGAAACCGCGCCGGTGACATCAATGGTCATGAGCTTGGTCGCTCCTTCGCCATCGCGGATCACCATCAGGGCCAGCTCTTCAAGCAGGCTGTCCAGCGCCTGACGGAAGGCCGCCAGTTCCGGGGCATCGGGGGCTGTGCTTGCGGGCGGGGCATTGCCTGCCGCACCCGTGGCGAACAGCAGCACCATATCGGAAGTGGAGGTGTCGGAATCGACCGTGATGCAGTTGAATGTCCGCTTGACCCCGGCAGACAGCATGGCCTGCAGAAGTGCCGCGGGCAGGGCCGCATCCGTTGCAACAAAAGACAGCATGGTGGCCATGTCGGGCGCGATCATGCCACTGCCCTTGGCCATGCCCTGAATGGTTACTTCAACCCCGCCCAGCAGGGCTGTACGTCGCGCGGCTTTGGGGAAGGTATCGGTGGTCATGATCCGCGTGCGGCGGCTTCCCAGCCGGTTTCGCTCAGGGCGTCATGCAGGGCGGGCAGGGCGGCGGTAATGCGCTCGGCAGGCAGGATTTCACCAATCACGCCTGTGGAGGCTAGATAGACCTCACCGGGTGCGCATTGGGTCAGCTTGGCTGCGGCCTGTGCTGTCTGCTCGCAGGTTTCACGCCCGGCGCGGCCGGTAAATACGTTGGCGTTGCCCGCGTTCACCACTAGTGCGCGCGCACGGCCTTCGGGCAGGATGGCTCGGCACCAGTCCACCGGCGCGCCGGGGCATTTGGAACGGGTGAAAACACCCGCCACGGTGGTGCCAGCGTCAAACTCCGCCAGAACAAGGTCCGTACGGCCTTTGTAGCGAATGCCTGCGGCAATGGCCCCCAGACGAACCCCGCGTACCGGGCCCAGTTCAGGCAGGGGGAGAGCAAGCGGAGAAACGGGAAGAGGCTGCGCCATGAGGCGGAATCCTTGAACGGGAAGGACTGGTGGGCAGAATTGAATACGGGCGGGGATCATACCCGCCCGTTCCGTAGTCAGCCACCCCATGGCGGCAGGGCGCTACGGGGTGGGGTTATGCCTGACTTATTTCTTGGCAGGTGCGGCTGCGGCACCGGCCGGTGTGGCCGGGGCGTTGGGCAGCTGCTTGCCGCTGGTGGGGTCGAAGCGCACGACTTTCACCTGTGCTGCGGCTTTATCCACGGCTTCACGCACGTATTTCTGGATCAGGGCCTGACGGATCTTGTCACGCACGGAATCCAGCGACGGCACGGGGTCCGTGCGGGTGTCGAGCACCTGAATGACGTGGTAGCCATACTGGCTCTTGACCGGAGTGGTGCTGATATCGCCCTTTTTCATGGCGAAAGCGGCATCGGAGAAGGCGGGGATCATGTCGCCCTTCTTGAACCAGCCAAGATCGCCACCGTTCTGCTGGGCGCTGCCCTTGTCGGTGGAGAGTTCAGATGCCAGCTTGCCGAAATCCGCACCGGCTTTCAGCTTCTTGATGACATCCTGCGCCTCGGCTTCGGTCTTGAGCAGGATGTGCCGTGCATGCACTTCCTTTTCAGGAGCCTTGTTGGCGTAGTTTTCTTCGTAATACTTCGTCATGTCCGCATCCGTCAGGTGCGGCATGACAGACTGCGACAGCCAAGCGTTCTGCAGCGCCGTATCGGCGGCAGAGGTCATCAGCTTCTGGGTTTCAGGCTTTTTGTCCAGCCCGTCCTTGTGAGCCGCGATCAGGATCGCCTTCTGGTCGATCAGCTGGTTGACCAGCATGGGAATGATCACGTTGGGCGGGAGCTGGCGCATCTGCGGGGGAATGCTGCCCGCTGCTTCCTGCACATCCGCGAGGGTGATTTTTTCACCGTTCACGGTCGCGACGACAGAAGCCGGGTCAGCCGGTTTTTCCTTGTCAGCAGCCGGAGCCGCAGCGGGAGGAGCAGCAGGGGCAGCCGCGTAGGAGGGGTGAACCAGCAGGGATGAGCCAGCAGGGCGGCAGTAGCCAGCCCGGACGCGTAAGACGTGAACCGCATGAAATTCAGAACCTTGCACAGGTAAAAACTGTCTACCCTGTATGAAGGAGGCTAACCGGCCCGGCAAGCCCTGTTTCTTGTGGTTTCGCTCTGCCGTTGCGGCTGGTGGGGCGGGTGCGCGGGCGGTGCCGAGGGGGACAAAAGGGAGGGGTTGGTTGACCGCAGACCAGCCCGGTCCTATTTTGCGGAGCAAGCCATGCCCAAGACAGGCCTGCGCGCGCTGGTGCCATTGCCGTTGCGTCAGGCGTCATGAGCGTAACATTCGTAAGGCGGTTCAGTTCCGGAAAGGTGTTCATGTTTTCTCGCGTCATCCGCGCCCTGTTTGGCACAGCCAATGAGCGGACACTCAAGGTTTTCCAGCGCCGAGTGCAGGAAATCAACGCGCTTGAACCGCAGATCCAGGCTCTGGATGATGCAGCCCTTGCCGCAAAAACTCAGGAATTCCGGGCCCGTCTGGGCAACGGTGCGACACTGGACGAGCTTTTGCCCGAGGCCTTTGCCGTTACGCGCGAAGCGGCGCGGCGCGTGCTGGGCATGCGGCATTTCGATGTGCAGCTTATTGGCGGCATGGTCCTGCATGCTGGCCGGATCGCGGAAATGCGTACCGGCGAGGGCAAGACCCTTGTGGCAACGCTGGCGGTTTATCTCAGCGGGCTGTCGGGTAAGGGCGTGCATGTTGTTACGGTCAATGACTATCTGGCTGCGCGCGATGCGGCGAGATGGGGCGACTGTACGAATTTCTGGGCCTGACCACGGGCGTGATCGTGCCCAACATGCCGGACGATGCCCGCCGGCAGGCTTATGCGGCCGATATTACCTACGGCACCAATAACGAATTCGGCTTCGACTACCTGCGTGACAACATGAAGTACCATCTGAACGAAATGGTTCAGAGGCCCTTCCATCATGCGATCGTGGACGAAGTGGACTCCATCCTTATCGATGAGGCCCGCACGCCGCTGATCATCTCCGGCCCGGCAGAAGACAGTTCCGACCTCTACCGCGCGGTGGATGCGGTTGTGAACGAACTGGTGCGCGATGAAACGGCCTACGAAAAGGACGAGAAGTTCCGCACCGTCATCCTGACGGATAGTGGTTCCGAACAGGTGGAAGAGCTGCTCCGCGCCGCCGGGGTGCTGGGTGAGGGCGGGTTGTATGACCTGCACCACGTGGCCGTTGTGCATCATGTGCAGCAGTCGTTGCGTGCCCATACGCTGTTCGCGCGCGATGTGGATTACATCGTGCGGGGCGGCAAGGTGGTCATTATCGACGAGTTTACCGGCCGTATGATGGAAGGCCGCCGGTATTCCGATGGCCTGCATCAGGCACTCGAAGCCAAGGAACATGTTGAAGTCCAGCAGGAAAACCAGACGCTGGCTTCCATCACCTTCCAGAACTTCTTCCGGCTTTATCCGCGCCTGTCGGGCATGACCGGCACCGCCATGACGGAAGCCGACGAATTTGCCGAGATCTATAATCTCGATGTGGTGGCCATTCCCACCAACCGTCCCGTGTCCCGTAAGGATGAGGATGACGAGATTTACCTAACCGAGGCTGAAAAATTCGGCGCGGTGGTAACGCTTATCCGCGCGGTGCATGAGCGTGGGCAGCCCATTCTGGTGGGCACCACGTCTATCGAGAAAAGCGAGGCCCTGTCGGACCTGCTGACCCGCGAAAAAGTGCCCCATAACGTGCTCAATGCCCGATTCCATGAAAAGGAAGCCGGTATTGTGGCGCAGGCGGGCGCACCCGGTGCCATTACCATCGCCACCAACATGGCCGGGCGTGGTACGGACATCAAGTTGGGCGGCAATGTGGAAATGCTGATCGCTCAGGAACTGGACGATGTGCCCGAAGGCCCCGAGCGCGATGCCGCCGAGCAGGCTATCCGTGCCCGCGTCGCGCGCGATCACGAAATCGTGCGTGAGGCCGGTGGCCTGTATGTTATCGGCACCGAGCGGCATGAAAGCCGCCGGATCGACAACCAGTTGCGCGGCCGCGCCGGGCGACAGGGTGATCCGGGCAATTCACGCTTCTTTATCTCGCTTCAGGATGACCTGATGCGGATTTTCGGCTCCGACCGCATGAGCGGCATGTTCCAGAAAATGGGCATGAAGGAGGGCGAGGCCATTGTTCACCCGTGGCTGAGCAAGGCGCTGGAGCGGGCGCAGAAAAAGGTCGAAGCCCGTAACTTCGACATGCGCAAGAACACGCTCAAATATGATGACGTGATGAACGATCAGCGCAAGGAGGTATACACCCAGCGCCGCGAGTTCATGGCGACGGAAGATGTCTCCACCATTGTGGCTGATGCGCAGGATGATGTTATCGATATGCTGGTAAGCCAGCATATTCCTGAAAAAGCCTTTGCCGAGCAGTGGAATATCGAAGGTCTTTCTCAGGAAGTAAGCCGGATCTTTGCCCTGGACCTGCCGCTGGCGGACTGGTCGCGTGAAGATGGCATGGATGCTGAAGGCATGGCCGGGCGTATCAGCCAGGCGGCCACGCAGGCGCAGGCGGCGCGGGCTGCCAATATTGGCCCCGAGCTTATGCGCTTCATTGAAAAACAGGTTCTCCTGACCACCTATGACGCGGTATGGAAAGAGCATCTGCATGCGCTGGACCAGCTGCGTCAGGGTATTGGCCTGCGCGCCTATGGGCAGAAAGATCCGCTGAACGAATACAAGCATGAAGCCTTCACGCTGTTTACGTTCATGCTGGAGGAAATGCGCCAGCGCGTGGTGTCGCTCATGGCGCGGGTGGAGGTAACACCCCCGCCGGTTGCGGTTGATCCGTTCGCGGATACCGCCGCCATCCATGCGGACCCCGAAGTGCCGGGCTTTGCGGCCAATACGGCGGCGGAACTCACACCGGGTGCCAGTCCGGTCATGGCAACGCCATAGGGGGCAGCGCCATCATGCCGGATGACCCCTCAAGCTGGGGGGAAACGCCCCGCAATGCGCCGTGTCCGTGCGGCTCGGGGCGTAAATACAAGCATTGCCATGGCCGCGTGCCTGATAAGGGGCGTGTGGCGGCACGGCAGTATATGAGACAGGGTTAAGGAATATGGCTGGTCATTCCCAGTTCAAGAACATCATGCACCGCAAGGGTGCGCAGGATGCCAAGCGTGCCAAGCAGTTTGGCAAGATTATCCGCGAACTGACGGTGGCCACGCGCTCCGGCCTGCCGGAGCCCGCCTCCAACCCGCGCCTGCGTGCGGCTATTGTTGCCGCGCGTGAAGTGAACATGCCCAAGGATACGATCGAACGCGCGATCAAGAAGGCCAGCGGGGCCGCGGGCAGCGATGATTACGTGGAAATCCGCTACGAGGGCTATGGCCCGGCGGGTGTGGCCGTGATTGTGGAAACCCTGACCGACAACCGCAACCGCACCGCTTCGGATGTGCGCGCAGCGTTCTCCAAATACGGCGGTCGCTGGGCGAAGCCAATTCCGTGTCCTTCATGTTCCGCCGTCTGGGTGTTGTGGTCTATCCGGCGGCGACCGCCTCGGAAGATGACATGCTTGAGGCCGCGATCGAGGCCGGGGCTGAAAACGTGGTAAGCACCGCCGCCGGGCACGAAATCACCTGCGAGGTGGAGTCGTTCTTTGCTGTGCGCGATGCGCTTGAAACCCGTTATGGCGAGCCCGAAAGTGCAAAGCTGGACTGGCGGCCCGAAAACACCGTGACACTGGATGAGGAAAAGGCACGCAGCGTGTTCAAGCTGCTCGATGTTCTGGATGATCATGACGATGTCCAGAACGTTTACGCCAATTTCGATCTGCCGGATGATCTGGCGGAAAAGCTGTCGTCCTGATCCGTGGCGCGTCTGCTCGGCATTGATCCCGGCCTGCGCTTTACCGGCTGGGGCGTGATTGATGTCGAGGGCAACAGGCTGCGGCATGTTGCCAATGGTGTTATCGCGACCAATAGTGCGGAGAGCGTGCCTGACAGGCTGCGTATGCTGCATGAAAGCCTGACCGCCCTGATCGACAGGCTGAGCCCTGACGAGGCGGCTGTAGAGGAAACCTACGTCAACCGGAACGGCACCGCCACGCTCAAGCTGGGCTATGCGCGTGGTGTGGCCCTGCTGGCCCCGGCGCTGGCGGGGATTGTTGTGGCGGAATACGGTGCGCTGGCAGTTAAGAAGGCCGTGGTGGGCACCGGCTCGGCTGACAAGACACAGGTTGAAATGATGGTGCGCCGCCTTTTGCCGGGGGTGGAGGTTGTGCGGGCCGATGCGTCCGATGCGCTGGCCGTGGCTATCTGCCACGCCCACCATCGCGCCAGCGCGCGCCATATCGCGGCTGGGGTAAGAATGGCATGATAGCGTTTCTGTGCGGGCTGGTTATTCAGGTTGAAACCGGAAGCTGCGTGGTGGACGTGAATGGCGTGGGCTACCTGCTCGCGGCTTCCACCCGCACGCTGGCAGCCCTGCCCAATCCCCCCGAAAAAGCCCGTATTCTGGTTGAAACCGTGGTGCGTGAGGATGCGATCCTGCTCTACGGTTTTGTGGAGAGTGCCGAGCGCGCATGGTTCCGGCTGCTGACCGGCGTGCAGGGGGTGGGGGCCAAGGTGGCGCTGGCCATTCTGTCCACGCTGTCTCCGGCGGAGCTGGTGGCGGTGCTGAGCACATCAGACAAGGCCAGCCTGACACGTGCCCCCGGTGTTGGGGGGCGTCTGGCCGAGCGGATCATTACCGAACTGCGCGACAAGGCTGGTCGTATGCCCGGTGCCGGGGCTGATATTGTTTTGCCGGTTGCCGTAACCCCCGAGGGCGGAGTCGAGGCCGATGCGTTGCTGGCACTGGCGGGGCTTGGTTTCCGCCGGGTGGAGGCCCTGCCTGTGCTGCGCCGCGTGCTGGAGGCCCATGGCCCCGGTGCCACGCTGGATACGGTGCTGCGTGACAGCCTGAAAGACCTTGCCCGATGACGGCGGATTTCATGCCTGAGCGCGCGGTCAACCCCGCCCGGCTTGAAGAAGACCCGGCCGATGGCGCGCTGCGCCCGCAAACACTGGCCGATTTTACCGGCCAGCAGGCCAGCCGCGAAAACCTGTCCATTTTCATTGCCGCTGCCCGCCAGCGGGGCGAGGCGCTGGACCACGTGCTGCTGCATGGCCCACCGGGTCTGGGCAAGACCACGCTGGCCCAGATTGTCTCGCGCGAGCTTGGGGTAGGGTTTCGCGCGACATCGGGGCCGGTTATCCAGCGCGCGGGCGATCTGGCGGCGATCCTGACCAACCTGCAACCGCGCGATGTGCTATTTATTGACGAAATCCATCGTCTCCAGCCCGCGATTGAGGAAATTCTCTATCCTGCGATGGAGGATTTCCAGCTTGATCTCATTATTGGCGAAGGCCCGGCCGCGCGCTCGGTGCGTATAGACCTGCCGCCCTTTACGCTGGTGGCTGCAACCACCCGCGCGGGTTTGCTGGCAACTCCCTTGCGCGACCGCTTTGGTATTCCGCTGCGGCTGGTTTTTTACACGCCGGAAGAACTGGTGCGGATTGTCGCGCGCGGGGCGGACAAGCTGGGCTTTGCCTTGTCTACCGACGGCGCGATGGAAATTGCCCGCCGCGCGCGTGGCACACCCCGTATTGCCGGGCGGCTGCTGCGCCGGGTACGCGATTTTGCCTCCCTGACCGTACCGCCCGATGAACCCGTGTGGGTCGAGGTGGTGGATGCCGCCCTACAGCGGCTGGAGGTCGATGCTCTGGGGCTGGATGGCATGGACCGGCGGTACCTGCGCCGCATTGCGGAATATCATAATGGTGGCCCGGTGGGTGTCGAAACCCTCGCGGCGGCTCTGGCCGAATCGCGTGATACGCTGGAAGATGTGATCGAGCCCTATCTGATACAGGAAGGGTTGGTGCTGCGGACCAGTCGCGGGCGTGTTCTGGGTGAGCGGGGCTGGCGGCATCTGGGCCTTGTCCCCCCGCCCGATGAAAGTGCCCGCACAGGCCAAAGCGCTCAGTCTGACTGGCTGAATGACGAGGCGGCGCGCGATCCTGCGGGGCCGCACGTGGGAGATTAGGCATGAGTGAACACGCCATAGAATTCCGCGTCTATTATGAGGATACCGATGCGGGGGGCATTGTCTATCACGCGCGCTACCTCGCTTTTGCCGAGCGTGCCCGCACCGAAGCCATTCGCTCCATGGGTATGCCGGTTTCTGAACTTTTGCGTGAACACGGGCTGGTTTTTGTCGTGCGCGATGCGCGGCTGACCTATCGCACCCCCCTGCGGCTTGATGATGTCCTGTGTGTCACAACCCGGCTTTTGCGCTTGGGTGCGGCCAGTTGCGTGCTGGGCCAGACCGTAACGCGCGAGGGGGTTGTTTCGGCGGAAATGGAGGTCGGTCTGGCCTGCGTGCGCGCCAGTGATGGCTATCCTGCCCGATTTCCGCCCAACTGGCGTGATCTTCTGCAAAAACTTGCGGTCAGGGACTGAAAAGCGCCTCTTCTGCTTTGTTGAGGAACACAGTAATACAGGCGGCAGTATCGGGCAGTGTCGGCTTTTCCCGAGTCGGCGGCTGTTATGCCAGGTTTGGGTGCTAAAGGCAGGAGGCGTTATTGGATCGTGCGGTTGATACGGCAAATCTCGGCGTGAGCGCGGCGGGAGATCTGTCGGTATGGGCGTTGTTCATCAATGCCTCGCTTGTGGTCAAGCTGGTGATGCTGGGCCTGCTTGGGTGCAGCATTGTGGTGTGGGCGATTATTTTCGCCAAGACGTTGACGCTGCGGCGCATCAACCGTGAAGCCTCGGGCTTTGAGGACCGTTTCTGGTCCGGCGGCAGTCTGGATGACCTGTACGACACGGACGGGGCCAAGCCCACCAACCCGATGACGGCGGTTTTCGGTGCCGCCATGGGTGAATGGCGGCGTTCGGCCCGTATCCCCGGTGTGGATCTGGTGCGTGGCGGGGTAAAGGAGCGGGTTGACCGCGCCATTGGCATTACCATTACCCGCGAGATGGACCGCCTGCGCCGCTGGGTGATCTTTCTGGCCACGGTGGCCCCTGTGGCCCCCTTTGTGGGCCTGTTCGGCACGGTGTGGGGCATCATGCACTCGTTCAGCTCCATCGCGGCTGAACACAACACCAATCTGAGCGTTGTCGCTCCCGGTATTTCTGAAGCTCTGTTTGCTACGGCCATCGGCCTGCTGACGGCTATTCCCGCTTATGTGGCTTACAACATCATCAGCAACAGTCTGGATCTTTTCGAGGACCGGCTTGATGGTTTCGGTGCCGAGTTCGCGGCCATCCTGTCGCGCCAGTCCGAAGAAAGGGCGTAAGCCATGGGCATGCCGTCATCAGGAGGGAAAGGCCGCCGCAGGCGTCCGATGGCCGATATCAACGTGACTCCCATGGTGGATGTCATGCTGGTGCTGCTGATCATTTTCATGGTCACATCCCCCATGATGACCAGCGGCGTGAATGTTGACCTACCCAAGACGGACGCCAAGCCGGTCAATTCCGATACCAAGCCCATTACCGTTTCCATCAAGGCGGATGGCGGCCTGTATCTGGGGGATGATCCCGTCACCCCTGACCAGCTCGTCGGGCAGCTCAAGGCCGCGTCCAACAACGACCCCACGCACCGTATTTTTGTGCGCGGCGATGCCCATATCGATTATGGGCGTGTCATGCAGGTCATGGGGCAGATCACGTCGGGAGGGTTCACGCATGTGGCTCTGCTGGCGCAGCAGCCTGCTGGCGCCAGCCACTAGACCAGCTTCAGGGGCACAGAGGTTAAGGGAATGCCCATGGCACGGCCACGGCGGTTTGATCAGGTTCTGCTCCGTCGCTCGCTTTATACGTCGGGCGCGCTGCATGTGGCGTTGATTGTGGCTTTGCTGGTCACGCTGCCACATACGCCCCCGCCGGAAGAGCCGCAGCCCGAGCCGGTCGAAATGGATTTTGAACCGGCGGATAATAGCGGCGGCCCTTCGGCCAAGGCCGATGCGCCTTCGACCGAG
>NZ_BAIN01000008.1 GCF_000613285.1 Acetobacter papayae JCM 25143
TCGAAGGAATCGAGCAGCGCATCATAGGGGCTCAGGCCGCAGGCCTCGCCCGTGGCGCTGGCTATGGCACGGGTCAGGTTCAGCACTTCCGTCAGTGCGGGGAGTAGGGCCTTGAAGTCGCTATTCTGGCGGGCATCACGCCAGGCGATTTCGCATAGTGTGGTGGCCTGTGCGTGGGCTTCCACCAGATCCTGCGGCAGGACCGTGGCGCGAGTGTGCTGGCGGCGCATGGCGGCAAGGTTGGCGCGCTGCCAGTCCGTCTCGCCTGCTGGTGAACTGGCAGGCTGATCAGCCTCGGCCTGATCCAGAAGGTCCGCCATGATGGGGGCTGTCAGGATTTCGTGGCGCAGCCCTTCGAGCATGGCCAGATTTTCCGACCGGCGCTCAGCCGCGCCCGAAGGCATCATGACTTCCTTGTCCCACCCCAGCAGTCCAATGGCGTCCTGCAGGGAGGCAATACGGGCGAAATGGCGCTCAAGCGCGAGATAGGCCGTGTTCATGCCATACATGGTACAGCATCCGCCGCCCGGACGGAATGGACCGCAGGGCGGAATTTTCCCCTTCCGATCGCGTTGCGGCAATGACCGGGCGGTATGGGTCGCCTACCGCTCGGGCAAAAAAGCGCTGGGGTATGGCTGAATAATGCGGGGCAGGGAGCGCAAAGCCGGTTGCCCCGTGCGGCGGCTCTTCTATGATACGGGTATGACACGACTTTCCCCCGAAGGAGCCACGCCCGCTATGGCGCAGTGGTTCATGCTCAAGGCTGAAAACCCAGAGGCCCTGCTGTTTTTTCGCATGGGCGATTTTTACGAACTGTTTTTTGATGACGCCGTTACGGCGGCTTCAGCTCTTGATATCGCCCTGACAGCCCGCGGCACCCATGGGGGGGAGCCTATCTCCATGTGCGGCGTGCCTGTGGCCGCTGCCCCGGCCTATCTCGCGCGGCTGATCCGGCGCGGTTTTCGTGTGGCCGTGGCCGAGCAGACCGAAACGCCCGTCAAGGGGCGTCCCTCCAAAGGTCCGCTGGCGCGTGCTGTGGTGCGGCTGGTAACGCCCGGCACCCTGACAGAGGACGAACTGCTTGAACCCGGCCGCTCGAATCTGCTGCTGGTGCTGGCCGGAGGGGCCGCGCGCGGGCGCAAGGCCAAGGAGGGCGAAAATCTGGGGGCGGCGTGGATCGATGTCTCCACCGGTGTGTTTGAAACTGCCAGCCTGAGTGCCAATGCGCTGCCTGCCCTGCTGGGGCGGCTGGATGCGGCGGAAATTCTCGCACCCGCAACGCTTGATCTGGCGGATTTTACCAGCGCCGTGCACCGGATATGGCACCGCCCTCGGTGGAGACAGCGCGCGAGCGTCTGGCAGCGGCGTTTGGTGTTGCCAGCATGGATGCATTCGGCACGTTTTCGGATGAGGAAAGCATCGCCGCCGCTATGGCGGTTGAGTATGTGCGCCGCACGCAGGCGGGGCGTCTGCCGCGTCTGGCACGGCCGGTCACGCAGAATGAGAGCGGTATTCTGGGCATAGACCCGGCAACCCGTGCGAGTCTCGACCTGCTGCGCGCGCGTGACGGCGGTACGGATCATACACTGTTTGCGGCTATTAACCGCACCGCTAGTGCGGCGGGCGCGCGCCTGCTGGCGGAATGGCTGGCCGCTCCTTTAACCCAGCCTGCCCGTATTGCTGCGCGGCAGGAGGCATGGGGCTGGCTGCGCGAGCAGACTGTCAGCCGGGAAGGGTTGCGTGCAGCCCTGCGCAAAGCCCCCGATATTGCCCGCGCACTGGGCCGCCTGTCTGTTGGGCGGGGGCAGCCGCGTGATCTGGCGGCAATGCGTGATGGCATTCAGGCCGCGCGCGAGGCGGAGAATGCCCTGCGTGATGTGGGAGCGTTGCCGCACGAGCTTACGCGTGTCGGCGCTTTTCTGGGTGTGGCCACTGGGCTGGAACAGCAGTTGGGCCGCGCGCTGGCAGAAAATCTGCCCGCCAGACTGGATGATGGCGGGGTGATTGCGCCGGGCTACGATGCAGAACTGGATGAGCACCGTGCCCTGCGTGATGATTCGCGCCGCCTGATTGCCGCCATGCAGGCCGAATACGCCGCCCGTTATGGTGTTACGACTCTCAAGATACGCCATCACGCGCAGCTTGGTTACGTCATGGAAGTGCCGGTGGCCGCCAGCGCACGCCTAAAGGACCGGGCCGAACTGGTTCTGCGGCAGGGCACGGCCAGCAATGCGCGTTTTGTGACGGAGGAACTGGCCAGCCTCAATACACGGATAACCGAGGCGGCGGAGCAGGCTGCCCGCCGGGAGCGCGCCGTGTTTGGCGCTCTGGTGGAGGCTGTTCTGGCAGAGGCGGACCTGCCGCCTCTGGCTCAGGCGCTGGCGGAGCTGGATGTGTTCCAGTCCTGCGCAACTCTGGCGGCGGGCGGTGCCTGGTGCACCCCGCATGTAACGGAAGATACGGCCTTTGTTCTCGAAGGCTGCCGCCACCCGGTGGTGGAGGCTGCCCTGTCTGCGGGCACGCGGTTTACACCCAATGACTGTCGCCTGCCGCCCGAACAGCGCGTGATGCTGCTGACAGGCCCCAATATGGCGGGTAAATCCACCTTTCTGCGGCAGACGGCTCTGGCGGTCATTCTGGCGCAGGCGGGTTTTCCGGTTGCAGCGGAACGGGCCAAGCTCGGGGTGGTGGATCAGCTTTTCTCGCGCGTAGGGGCATCGGATGATCTGGCGCGGGGCCGTTCGACCTTTATGGTGGAAATGACCGAAACAGCCGCCATTCTCAATCAGGCCGGGCCACGTTCTTTGGTGGTGGTGGATGAAATTGGCCGGGGCACAGCAACGCTGGACGGGCTGGCCATTGCATGGGGCGTGCTGGAGGCGCTGCATTCGAGCGTGCGGTGCCGGACCATTTTTGCAACGCATTTCCATGAACTGGCGCGGCTGGTCGATACCCTGCCTCGCCTGAGCCTGCACACCATGGGCGTGCGCGAATGGCGTGGGCAGATCGTGTTCCTGCATGAAGTTCTGGCAGGCACCGCCAAAAAAAGCTGGGGTGTGCATGTAGCGCGGCTGGCCGGGGTGCCTGTGCCGGTTGTGGAGCGGGCTGCGCGGTTGCTCAAGGAGTTGGAGCGTGCTGAAAATACAATACCTGAGCCGCTTCCCCTTTTCGACACGCAGAAGACATTACCCCCTCCGCCGGAAAATACGTTAAGAAAACGATTAATGGAAACCGACCCTGATAGCCTGACCCCGCGCGATGCTCTGGAGCTTGTGTATGCCCTGCGCAAGGAAGCCGAGCGGACGTAAGTTTCAGGCCATGGTCGGCCATGGACAGCCCAGCCCCGAAACAGACAGTTTCTAGACCCCTACAGGATCCGAACCCGAAGCCCGATGTCCACTTCTTCCGCACACGCTGCCTCTGGGCAGCAGCCTGACATGGCCGTACTGGCGGCCTTGACGCCAGAAGCCCTTGCCGCGTGCCTGACCCGTGAGCTCAGAGACGCCGCACGTGAAGAAGCGGTCATTCCCGAGCGGGAAGAGGCCGTGGCGATTTTTCGCCGTTATCTGGGCCGCTATCAGGCCGACATCCGCAACCGTTTCGAGCGCTACGAGCTCAAAGGTGCGGCAGCCGCCAAAATGATCGCGTCCTTCACGGATGTGATGCTGCGCGCCATCGTGGACCTTGCCATGCGCGCGACCGAGATGGTGGGGCCGGATAATATGGCCATGCCTGTGGGTGGGCTTACGGGCTTTTCCATGGCGGCTACTGGCGGCTACGGGCGCGGCCTGCTGGCGCCGTTCAGCGATATTGATCTGCTGTTCCTGATTGCGGACGATGCCGGTGAGCGGGTGCACCCGCTGATCGAATACGTTCTGTATTTCCTGTGGGATCTCGGGGTGAAAGTCGGGCACGCCACCCGCACGGTCAATGAGTGTATTACCGAGCCGCCGCCGATACCACCGTGCGTACAGCCCTGCTGGATGCCCGCCTGCTGGCGGGTGATACGGCGCTGTTTGCCATGTTCGAGGCCCGCTACATTCTTGCCTGTGTGGAAGCCGGCGTGGGTGGATTCATTCAGGACAAGCGGCGCGAGCGGCTGGAGCGGCACCGCCGTTTTGGCGACAGCCCGTATCTGGTCGAGCCCAATATCAAGGAAGGGCGTGGCGGTCTGCGGGATCTGCAGACCCTGTACTGGATGTGCCGCAACACGTTTGGCACGCGCCACGTCAAGGACCTGCTAGCCCCCGAATTTATCTGGATGGGCCTGCTGACGGAGCAGGAAGCAGCGCGCGCACGCCGTTCATGGGATTTCCTGTGGACCGTGCGGCTGCATCTGCACTACGTGGCGGGCCGGGCGGAAGAGCGTCTGACCTTTGACACCCAGCCCGTTATCGGCGCGCGCATGGGCTATACACGCCACGGCCGCCAGAATGGTGTCGAGCGCTTCATGCGCCACTACTTCCTGACCGCGCGTGAAGTCATGCGCCTGACCCATGTGCTGGAGCCTGCCGTGCTGCGGCAGGCACAGGGCCGGTGGCGCATGCCGCCAAGCCTGACGAGGCCATGCGTGAGGCCGGGTTTACGCTGCTCGATGGGCAGATTCTGCCTGACCGGGGCGTGTCGTTCGACCGCGAACCCATCAAGATGATGCAGATTCTGGACTGGGCGCGCCTGCGCCGCCGGGCTCTGCACCCTCTGGCCCGGCATGAACTGATCCGCTGGGAGCGCCGGGCCACAACCCTGCGTGACGACCCCGAGGCCGCGCGGATATTTCTCGACCTCCTGTGTGGTGATATCCCAACAGAAGAGCCGCCGCGCCCCCGCCGCCGCCTGCTGGGTTCTATCCTGCCTGCGCCAGCCCCTGCAGAAGAGCCGGGTTATGCCGTCTCCTACGGTAATCATCCGCCTTCGGGTCATTCGCACTGGCTGCATATTCTCAATGAAACCGGCATTTTCGGGCGCCTGATCCCTGATTGGGCGCGTATTGTCGGGCAGATGCAGTTTGATACCTACCATGTCTTTACGGTGGATGAGCACACGATCGAAGCTGTGCGCATCATGGATGAAGTCGTGGCCGGGCGCATGGCGGATGAAATTCCCATCGCCTATGAACTGGTCAAGGGCCTGCATTCACGCCGGGCGCTTTACATGTCGGTGCTGCTGCATGACGTAGCCAAGGGGCGCGGTGGCGACCATTCGGAAATCGGGGCGGAAATCGCGGCTGATCTCTGCCCGCGTCTGGGTATGTCGGGCGAGGAAACCGAGACGGTTTCATGGCTGGTTCTGCACCATCTGCTGCTCAGCCATACAGCGTTCCAGCGTGATATAGATGACCCCAAGACCATTCTGGACGTAGCCGATATCGTGCAGTCGCCCGAGCGCCTGCGCCTGCTGCTGCTGCTGACTATCGTGGATATGCGTGCGGTCAGCAGCAAGGTGTGGAACGCATGGAAAGCCACCCTGCTGCGTGAGCTTTATGTGCGTGTGGCCGAAGTGCTGGCGGGCGGTCTGTCTACCACCGAGCGCGATGTGCGCGTGCGCCACGCCAAGGATATTGCGTCGGAAGTGCTGACCGAAGACGGTCTTTCCCGTCAGGAGATCGACCGCTTTCTGGGGCTCGGTTACGCGGGGTACTGGCTGTCGTTCGATTATGAGACGCACCGCCGTCATGCCCGTCTTGTGCGCGAGGCCGATGCTGCCGATGCCCCGCTGACGGTGGACGTGCTGCCCTTGCCCGCACGCGGCGTGACGGAAGTGACTGTCTATACCGTGGACGTGCCGGGCCTGTTTTCCAAAATTGCCGGAGCACTGGCCTTGCCGGGGCATCGATTGTCGATGCGCGCATCCATACCATGACGCATGGCATGGCGCTTGATACGTTCTGGATTCAGGATACCTCCGGGCAGGCCTATGAGGAGGCGCATCGTCTGGCGCGCCTGTCTGCACTGATCCATCAGGGCCTGAGCGGGGAGTTGGATATCGAGGCGGAAATTTCCCGTGCGGGCTTTGGTCACATGCCATTGCGTATGCGCGCCATTCATGTGCCGCCGCGTGTGGTGGTGGATAACGGTGCGTCTAACACCTACACGGTTATCGAGGTGAACGGACGCGACCGGCCCGGCCTGCTGCATGATGTGACAGAGGCCATGAACAAGGAAAACCTGCAGATTGCCTCAGCTCATATTACCACCTACGGGGTGCGGGCTGTGGACGTGTTCTACGTCAAGGATCTGTTTGGCCTCAAGATCACGGACAAGAAGCGGCTTGAGGAAATCCGCGAGCGTCTGCTCGCCGGACTGAAAGAAGCCGAGGCCGAAGCCTCGGCGCAGGCGGCGGCGCGCTACTCCGCCTGACTGTCACGCCTCAGTTCGCGCCTTGTGGCCCGGGCTGGCGCTGGACAGGCCATGGTTCAGCCCCGCACGTAGCTGTTTGCCCTCGCTGCTGGCGGGGTCAATCAGCCCGTGGCGCAGGAACAGGTCGATCAGCACCAGATTGACGTTGAACTTGAATTCATCCGTATCCCGCACGATGCGCAGGCTTCCTCGATCGGCATCAGGGTGAAGGATTCCACCTCGCCATCAGCGGCGACAGGGGTGAAATCGGTCGGCAGATACAGGTCATAGCAATAGAGCACGTCACGCCGCAGGCCTTCGGGCCTGTCCAGTGCGTAAACGATCCGTCCTGTCCTTTCTGCGTTGTCGATCAGCGCTGGGGCTATGCTGGCCTCCTCGGCGGCTTCCTTGGTCAGGGCTTCATCCGGTGTGTGTCCGGCGGGAATACCCCCAGCAACCAGATGATCCAGCTTGGCCGGGTCCAGCCGCTTGTTGGCGGCGCGCCGCCCTGTCCACAGATGCAGGCCTGAGTCCGTGCGCACCAGACCGTTCATATGCACACCAGCGGCCACCAGACCGAAAAGCGGCAGGGCACCACGGTCTATGCGGGCAATGGCGGGGCAGTCCACATCGGTTGCGACATCGAACAGCTCATGATGCGAGGTATAAAAACCCTCGGCGGCAAGCTGCTCGCCCAATTGTTCGAGAGCTGCCGGGTCGGGCAGGTTGAACCCATCGGCCGCGGAGCCAAGGCCCGCCTGTGTCAGGCGGCTGAACAGGGCAGGGGTGATCCACCCGGCGGCAACCCCCGCAAGGCGGAATGGTGCGCGTGTGGCCGCAGGGTTGGCCGTGTTGCACTGCTGCAGATGTCTTAAAAAGGGAGAGGGATTGGAAAGCATGAAAAATCCTGTTGTCCCGCATGGTAGCCGGGTGTGGCGGATAGGCAGGGTGGTGCGCCGGAGCAGCGTACAGGGTGCTGAAAAAATCTGTTATCCGGTGTGATTGCCGATGTGGCAAGGCTTTGGGGGCTTGCAAAAAAGCGCTGGCGTGTCACATCCACAGAATGTCTCGTTCGCGTCGTGCGGTGTCCGGGCCGCTTCAGAAACCCGTTTCCCTTACTTATGCCCGTCTTCTGCCCTATCTGTGGCCCAGAGGTGATCTGGCGCTGCGCGGGCGGGTGGTGCTTGTGCTGCTGGTCATGCTGGCGGGTGAGCTTGTCACGTTATGCGTGCCACTGGTTTACAGCCGGGTGGTTGACCGCTTCGTGCATCCATCCAGTCTGGCCATGGCGCCGGCTGCGCTGATAATTGGCTATGGCCTTGTCAGGCTCATATCCGCGGCCCTGACCAACCTGCGCGATGCCTTGTTCGCGCCTGTGCGCTTTCGGGTAGCGCGGCAGGCGGCGTATCGCAGCTTCCAGCACATGCACGACCTGTCACTGCGGTTCCATCTGGACCGGCGGACAGGTGTCGTTACCCGCGCCATAGAGCGCGGTACCGAGGCGGTGGAGACATTGCTGCGCATGCTCATGTCCATCTCCCCCACCATCTTGCAGTCGGTTCTGGTGCTGGCGGTTATCGGGCATCTGTTCAGCGGGTGGTATGTGGTGCTGGTGGCGGGCATGATTGTTGCCTACATCCTGTTTACGGTGCGCTTTACAACGTGGCGTCTGGGTGTGCGGCGCAAGATGAACGAAACCAACAGCGAAGCCACGGGCAAGGCGATGGACAGCCTGCTCAATTACGAGACCGTCAAATATTTCGGCAATGAGCTGCATGAAGCCAAGCGCTATGACAGCGCACAGGCGCGCTATGAGAAAGCCGCGCTGACAACGCAGTATTCGCTTGGCCTGCTCAACTTCGGGCAGGCGGCTATCGTGGCTATTTCTCTGGCCGCCATCATGCTGCTAGGCGGGCGGGATGTGCAGAGTGGGCACATTACGGTGGGCGAGTTTGTCATGCTCAATACCTACCTGCTCCAGCTTTATGGACCGCTGAATTTTCTGGGGTCGGTCTATTCAGGTATCCGCACGGCGCTGGTCGATCTGGAGCACATGATGGGGCTGGTGGACGAAAGCATAGAGGTGGCGGATCCCGCGCAGCCATGCTCCATGGCCACGCGCCTGTCAGAGGCAGGACCGGCGGAGGTCGAGTTCCGAGATGTGCGCTTCGGCTACCGGCCTGAGCGTGAAATCCTGCACGGGGTCAGTTTTGTAGCGGCACCCGGTAGCAAGGTGGCGATTGTAGGCACAACGGGGGCGGGTAAATCCACCATCAGCCGTCTGCTGTTCCGCTTTTACGATGTGGCTGCAGGTAGTGTGCGGGTTGATGGACACGATGTGCGCGATTACCGTCAGGCCGACCTGAGAGCCGCCATAGGTGTGGTGCCGCAGGATACGGTGCTGTTCAACGACACCATAGGCTACAACATTGCCTATGGCCGTCTGGGCGCCACACAGGATGAGGTTGAGCAGGCCGCGCGGCTCGCGCAGATTCATGATTTCATTCTCTCCCTGCCAGAAGGCTATGCCACGCAGGTGGGTGAGCGCGGGCTCAAGCTGTCCGGTGGGGAAAAGCAGCGCGTCGCCATTGCCCGGACGATTTTGAAAGACCCACGCGTTCTTGTGCTTGACGAGGCCACAAGCGCGTTGGACACACATACCGAGCAGGAAATTCAGGCTGCCCTGAAAACCGTTTCGGCCCGCCGCACCACGCTTGTCATTGCCCACCGACTATCCACAATTGTGGATGCGGATGAAATTCTGGTTATGGAGCATGGGCTTGTGGTTGAGCGGGGCACGCATGAGGCGCTGCTGGCCGCTCAGGGGCGCTACGCAGGCATGTGGGTTGCCCAGCAGGCGAAGCCGCCGCGGAAGGCTGAAAGAAGAACCCCGCCCCGAATCCGGGTGGGGGTAGAGGAGTGAAAGAACATGGCGGATACTTCATCTCAGGATACGGAAGCGCCTGCGCATCAGGCGGATGTTCCTGAAGATCTGGCGCGTTGCGCATGGTGATCGAGCATGCCATCGACCATCTGCGGCAGGAAAAATACCCGCCGCTGGCCGTGGCCTCGGCTCTGCTGGGTGGCGCGCTGGGGGTTCTGGCCCGCAGCGCGGACAAGGACACTATCCTGCGTATCCTCGACTCTGCGGCCAGCAGCGTGCGCTCGGGTGATGTCCATGCTTCCGTAAAGGCGGAAGATGGCCATGAAAGCGAGAAAGCCTGAGGTAAACCCTTGACTGGAAGCGTTGGCTAAGTCATAAGCCGCGCCAATCCCGAATGTGGTTGCCGGGTTCTGTCTCGGCCCTCTGTTCCTACTATTTTTGTTAAGACAAGGATGAGACAATGTCCCGTCGTTGCCAGATCACCGGCAAGGGCGTGCTGACCGGAAACAACGTCAGTCATGCCAACAACAAGACCCGCCGCCGCTTTCTGCCCAACCTGCAGGAAGCCTCCCTCATGTCCGAAACGCTCGGTTCTTCCGTGCGTATGCGCGTGACGGCACGTGGCCTGCGTACCATTGAGCACAATGGCGGGCTTGATGCCTTCCTGCTGGGTACGGCCAACCGCAAGCTCCCGACCGAAGCGCTCGTGATCAAGCGCCGTCTGCAGCGTGCTCAGGCCAAGAAGCAGGCTGCTGTTAGCGCCTGATTTCAGAGGTTCTGCCGTGTTCGGGCCGGGCTGTGTCTCCATGTGGGGCGCGTCCGGCCCGTGCGGTTAAGTATCTGGTTTCATGCCAGGTGTTTTCATGTTTCTCGGCCGGTGTCCGTCAGCCGGAATGCCTGAAGGCTTGACCTGAGGGCGATATCCGCGGTGTTCGGCGGCCACAGGCGCGAAGGGGCTCTCCCGTCGCGCCTCGCCTGTTTTCTGGAGGTTTTCGTGTCCGCCACAACAGATCTGTCCAAGATCCGCAATATCGGCATTACCGCGCATATCGACGCCGGTAAGACCACCACGACCGAGCGCATTCTGTATTACACCGGCGTGTCTCACAAAATCGGTGAAGTGCACGAAGGCAACACCACCACGGACTACATGGCCCAGGAACGTGAGCGTGGTATCACCATCACCTCCGCCGCCGTGACCTGTGACTGGAACGATCACCGCATCAACATCATCGATACGCCCGGACACATCGACTTCAACATCGAAGTGAACCGCTCCCTGCGCGTGCTCGATGGTGCTGTGTTCATCATCGAAGGCGTTGCGGGCGTGCAGCCCCAGTCCGAAACCAACTGGCGTCTGGCTGACCGTTATAACGTGCCGCGCATCATCTTCATCAACAAGCTCGATCGTACCGGTGCCGATTTCTATCGCGCATTCGATACGCTGAAGGAAAAGCTCGATATCGTAGCGATTCCGCTGCAGCTTCCCATCGGTGCTGAAGATCAGTTCCTGGGCGTTGTCGATCTGGTTGAAATGAAGGCCATCGTCTGGGAAGGCGGTGAACTGGGCGCGAAGTTCCACGATGAGGAAATTCCGGCCGACCTGAAGGAAAAGGCAGCCGAAGCCCGCCAGAACCTGCTCGACACCGCTCTGGCGGTCGACGAAAAGGCGATGGAAGAATACTTCGAGAACGGCGATGTCTCCATAGAGACACTCAAGCGCTGCATCAAGAAGGGCGCCATCTCCGGTGAGTTCCGTCCCGTTCTGTGCGGCACGGCCTTCAAGAACAAGGGCGTGCAGCCCCTGCTCGACGCCATCATCGACTACCTGCCCGCTCCTAACGACGTGGCCGGTATCCGTTGCGCTCCGCCCGAAGGCGAAGAGGCCGACGAAAACAACCAGCCGATCATTCCTGTCGATCCCGATGGCAAGTTCGCCGGTCTGGCGTTCAAGATCATCAACGACAAATACGGCACGCTGACCTTCGTGCGCGTCTATCGTGGCGTGCTCAAGACTGGCGACACGGTGCTGAACACCACCAAGGGTCACAAGGAGCGTATCGGCCGTATCTACCAGATGCACGCCGACAAGCGCGAAGAACTGAGCGAAGTGCATGCGGGTGATATCGCTGCATTCGTGGGCCTGAAGGACAGCCAGACGGGTGACACGCTGGCCGATGCCGCCGATCCGGTTGTGCTGGAACGTATGTCCTTCCCTGTGCCGGTGATCGACATCTCCGTTGAGCCGAAGACCAAGGACGCGGTCGAAAAGATGACCCTCGCCCTGCAGAAGCTCGCGGGTGAAGATCCCTCTCTGCAGCTCAAGACCGATCAGGAAACCGGTCAGATCATCCTGTCCGGCATGGGCGAGCTGCATCTGGACATCATCATTGACCGTCTGCGCCGTGAATACGGTGTGGAAGCCAATGTGGGTGCGCCGCAGGTGGCATACCGCGAAACCATTTCGCAGGCTCACACGGAAACCTACACCCACAAGAAGCAGTCCGGTGGGTCGGGTCAGTTCGCTGAAGTGAAGATCGAGTTCCAGCCGCTTGAACGGAACGACGGTATCCTGTTCGAAAACAAGGTTGTTGGCGGCACGGTGCCGAAGGAATACATCCCGGCGGTGGAAAAGGGCATTCGCGTCCAGTCTTCCACGGGTGTTCTGGCTGGCTTCCCGACTGTGGACTTCAAGTTCACGCTGCTCGACGGTAAGTACCATGACGTTGACTCGTCCGCTCTGGCGTTCGAAATCGCCGCCAAGGCCTGCTTCCGCGAAGGCATGAAGAAGGCCGGCCCGGTCATTCTCGAACCGATCATGGATGTGGAAATCACCACCCCGAACGATCACGTCGGTGACGTGGTGGGTGACCTCAACCGTCGTCGTGGCATGATCCAGAATCAGGAAACGGCTGGTTCCACGGTTATGGTGCGTGCGTTCGTGCCGCTGAAGGAAATGTTCGGCTACATTTCCCAGCTGCGTTCCATGACCAAGGGTCGTGCATCCTTCACGATGCAGTTCCATCACTACGACCCCGTGCCGCGCAACGTGGCTGATGAAATCATGGCTCAGTCCCGCTGATTTCACGCTGCGCCGTAAGGCAGTAGAACAGGGCCGTCTCCCTACAAGGGAGGCGGCCTTTTCTTTTTGTGGGGTGCTCGGGCGGGGCTGTGGAAGCTCATGGCAAGCTCCGCTACCGAAGGCCAGAAAAGCAAAAGGCCACGCTGCGAAACAGCGTGGCCCTTTTTGTGAGCGGAATTGGGAGGGGAAGGGTTAGCCAAACGCCCCAATATCGTGCATCAGCGCGACGCTGATTTCGCGGATAAGCTGGAAAATTTGCTCCATGGGCGCGAAGATATCACGGTGTTCACGGACATAGATTCCTTCCTCACGCGGGCCTCGCGGTTCATGGAAATCAAGGTCGGAAGGGCCGGAGCCCGTAGGGAAAATGTGGTGCATGTTCTGCAGCACGCTGGGGATATCAAGGCATAGGATCTGCTGCATCATCGCATCATGGCTGAAGCCGCCACGTGGCATAAAGAAAGGAATGCGGCAGGCCAGAAGCCAGATGCGTTCGATCAGCATGATGCGGATGGCATGCAGTAGGCGAATGCGCGGTTCGGTGCGGGGGGCGTGCTGCCAGGCTTCACGCAGGGCCAGATGGTCGGCCTGAATACGGCGGAACAGGGTCTGGAGTTCGGCAGACAGGTTGAGCTTTTCCAGATCCCGCATGATGGTCAGGAAAAAGCCCCGCCGCTTGCCATCCTGCTCCTCGGTAGCGCGATCAAGCCAGAAGCCGGGGTCGAGCAGGCACACGACGCTTTTCAGCACCTTGTCATCCGAACAGGCCAGCGCATGCCGGGCAAAATCGAGCGCACGATGAAAGCGCGGGCTGGAGGTGTTCAGCGTTTCAAAGGTTTCGGGGTGGCGGCGGGCAGCGGCTCCAAGGCCCTGTAACGTGTTGGCGCACCAGCCGAGTTGTTGGAGAATGGCATTGTTGAGAATAGCCCGGAGCTGGCTGGGGTGGGTAATGCGCGTGCGCGTGGCGGACTCGCTGCTCTGCCGTGCCGGGGGGCGTGAGCCCGAGCGGTCGATCAGGGAAGGACCAAATGCCCCGAGCAATGCGGCATAGCCCGGATCTTCCACCAGTCCGGTCATGTCCTCGATAACGCTCGAGAAGAAATCTGCCGAAAAGTCAGGGTGGTCGTAAATGGGGTCTTCATCCTGCCCGAACGGCATGTAGATGTTTTCGGCAATGGTCGCGAGTGTTGCACAGGCCAGTTCCGGCGTGCCGAACAGGGCATAGCCATCCCCGCCCTGAAAGGCGGCTTCCTCGCGGTAAGCAAGGCCGCTGGACTGGAAGCGCGCGCGCACATGGGCCGGAGACAGATAGGCCAGACGGTCGGACATGCGGAAAGGATGCGCACCGCGGCCGATGCTTTCGCCATGCGTGTCGAAAAACACCACAGTAACGTCGGTTAGTTTCCAGCGGGCCAGCAGATCGTAAATGCGCAGGCGCAGGCGCTCAATCTGGTAGGAGGCCGCAAGCTGGCCGATATAGCGGCCTGAATCGGAATAACCGAACTGGAAGCAGATACGCCCCATACGCCGCACGTAATCGCGCCATGCGGGAGAGCGCAGGGCTTCTTCCACAATATGATCGCCATTGACGAGGGCTTCTTCCGTTTCGAACAGCGGAGAAATTTCGATCTTGTCGGCTACGCCAAAATAGGTGGCGGCCCAGAGGGCGGATAGCAGGGTGTAGCCGGTTTCGGTTTCCGCGATCAGGAAGCGTACCGGGGTTTGCGTATCCACATATTTGGTGATTTGGGCGATGGTCATCATCAACCGCCCGGCTGTCGAGGGATCGTTGAGAAGTGCGCCGAAATCGACCGGCACGGGTTCGACCGTATCGAGTGCTTCGTTTACCCGGTTGAGCAGCGCACGGCGATGGGCCGGGTTGCTCGGATCATCCAGCATGTTCAGCTTCTGGCGGACGAAATTATGCACCTGCACCGAGTTGAGGCGGACATGCGTATGGGCCAGCCCCAGCCCGTGCGAGAGGAAGCCTGCGCGCGCCACCGCCAGCGGCAGCCGGGCGGAAGGCGGTGCGGAATCAATGGCATGCTGGAGCAGTTTCGCCAACTCGGAGGCGTTGCACAGCGCGCGCTCACGGCCCTGCACCATCAGGCGGGCAAAATGTGCTACAGCCTGTGTATCGCTCGGGCTGGTGGGGGCGGCGCTGATCTGCTCCTTCACACAGGCAATGGCGTTTTGCAGCCGTTCGCTCAGTTCGGGTGCTAGAACGCCTTCATGGGCGATCTGCTGCTCAAGGCGCATAAGCTGGAACAGTTTCATGCGCAGGCGCAGGCGCAGAGTGTCCCACCAGCCGATATCCGTGCGCCCATCCGTGTCGTAACCGACCCAGCTTGTGGCGATAACCGGACAGGGCACAAGGCTGCGCCATTGTTCAGGCCAGTTGGCCTCAGCGGTTTCCAATAGAGCGGCGCAGAGCAGGTCTATGGCGTCACGCGCGCGGGTAATGGCCTGTGCTGCGAGGGTGAATTCCTCTTCCAGCGTTGGCGGTGCGGTGCGCCGGTGGGTTTCAAAGAACGGTGCTTTTTCAGGGGGCATCTCGGTTGAGGCACATTGGGCCAGTGCCGCATAAACCGGATTGCTCAGCGCAAAGGTCGGGTGTGCGGTAAAGACAGCGGCAAAACGGATGGTGTCCGTGGCGCTGCTATAGGCCGAAAAGCTGTGTTCAGGCAGGTTTTCCAGCACCTGAGCCGCAACGGCCTTGAGCTTCTTGCGCGAAGCATCCAGCGTCGCTCCCCCAACATAGCGGTGTAGGCGGCGGGCGCGGCTGACAAAGGCGTCGTCACGCAGGGTGCGGATCAGGGTTTTGATGTCATCGTAGGTCAGTTCGCCGCGGTCGAGGGATTCGCCCAGCCGGAGCGCCGTCGCCATTACGGGGTTTGTGCCTTCGGCCACGGTGCCCATGCCCGAGGGCTCCGAGGGTTCGGTCATGCTGCCCAGAATGGCGCCCAGACGAGGAGGAAGGGAGGAAAGGTCAGGGAGCATGGCGACGTCTTGTCCTTGATGGGGCCGTGCCGAAGAGACTGATACTCTTGCACAAAAGTGAGTGTGATTTTTTTCACGTCTGTCCCGTTGGCGCAACAGCCTGACTGAGACGTGAGGCCAGAGGCCCAACAAAATAAAAGCCCTGTTGCCGTGGAGCACCGCATATGCCGCCCGATTACAGGGCGTTTTTGTCGTGTGACTTGGGATAAGACGGCCATGGTGCTATCCACCATGCCATGACAGTGCATGGGAACAGCGATGCTGATCTGGCCGCCCGCCAGACATTGCGACGTTACAAGCTGGCCGCGACCGGGCTGCTCGCAGGTATGGGCGGGCTGACCATAGCGGGTTATGCGGCTCCGGCCCTTGGGTGGGTGCGTGATGGCTTCTGGCTGGAAATGTTTCGCGCAGGCGCGCGGGCCGGGGTTGTAGGCGGAATTGCGGACTGGTTTGCCGTGGTGGCGCTATTCCGCCGCCCGATGGGCTTGCCCATTCCCCATACCGCTATCCTGCCAGCCAGAAGGACCGGCTCGGCCGGGCGCTGGGGCGGTTTGTAGCCGGGCAGGTTTTTACTGAAAAAGAAGTGGAGCGGGTACTGGCACAGGTGGATGTGCCCGCGTTTCTGGCTGACGCGCTGGAAGACCCCGCAACGCAGGACGCCGTTGTGCGGGGGGTCGTGCGCTCTGCGCCGCAAATTCTCGACAGGCTGGAGGACGGGCGGGCCAGCAATGCGCTTTCGCGCGTGATGCCGCGCCTGCTCGGGGGGAGCGATCTGGCCCCCGTAATCGCCAAGGCCTTGCGGAGTCTTGTGGATGACGACCGGCATCAGGAGGTGCTCTCCTACCTGCTTGGTCAGATCAAGGACGGTTTGCAGGCCAAGGAAAGCGCTTTGCGCGCCATGATCGAGGATCGGGTGCGTGAGCAGGGCGGGCGTTTTCTCGGCTGGGCTATCGGCGGGTCCATTGCTACCAAGGTTCTGCTTGCAGCGGGCAAGGAGTTGGATCGAATCGATCCTGAAAACTCCAGCCTGCGGGAAGGGTTCACTGCCTGGGTGCGCGCCCAGATCGACCGGATAGAAACAGACCCCGAACATGGAAGCGAATTTACGCAGGCTGTGACCGGCGTTCTTTCCCATGAGAGTGTTGTGGGGTGGTGGGGCGATATCTGGCAGAAGTTCCGCCGCATGGTGGAAGCCGATGTGGAAGACCCGGAAGGCCGCGTGGCGACATTGGTGCGCGAAGGGCTGGAGCGTCTGGCCTCTCAGGCGCGGGATGATGACGTGCTGCGCCGCCGGATCATGGATAACGTGAACCGCACCACATTGCGGATGCTGCCGTTCATTCGTGAGCGGATGGTAGAATTCATCGCGCGGGTGGTGTCTGGCTGGAACGCGGTTGAAATGGCCGACAAGCTGGAACTGCGCGTGGGCAAGGACCTTCAGTTTATCCGCTTTAATGGTACGCTGGTCGGGTTTGGTGTGGGGGCGCTGCTGTTTGCGGTTCTGCGCCTGACATTCGGCCTTAACGCCCAGTAGCAGGCTGGTTTCCTGCGCGGAACACATGGCAGCTCAGCCCAATATGCACTGTTTGCGTATCTGTTGACGCATGAAGCAGTGCGGCAGTCCTGCCACAGGGCCGGTATTGGGCGCGTGTCACGAATGCGTGGGACGGCCCGGGTGTGTAGATTCGGGTTGACGGGGGGGCGGCAAGCTCCATGTATCCGAAACAGGACCGCACAGGTCTTTAATTGGGTGAAGGCCAGACAATGCTGAAACTTTCCCGGCTGGCAGACTATGCAATCGTGATCCTGGTTAGACTGGGAGAGCAGGAAGGGGTCGTGACCTCGCCTTCTCTCGCAGCCGATACCGGGGTGCCGGAACCAACTGTGGCCAAGGTGCTTAAACTGCTGTCCACGCATGGTTTCGTGCTGTCCCAGCGGGGGGCAAAAGGGGGCTACCGCCTTGCACGCCCTCTGGCCGAGATATCCGTAGCCAGCGTGATAACAACCGTGGATGGGCGCATTGCCCTGACAGCCTGTGTTGATGGTGGCGGCTGCGATAACGGCGTAACCTGCGGGCTGTGCGGAAGCTGGGATACGATCAATCAGGCCATCCGTGCGACACTGGAAAGCATATCACTTGAAGATATGCGCATGAACCGCACGGCGCGGGCCTCAGCCCAGTTTCTGACAAAAAAGCCCGAGGAAATGCACGCTGGTGGCACGCTCGCCAGCCCAGAGATACGTGAAGGGGCCTGATCCATGCCGGCAGTGACAGAGACAAGAGAAGCCGTCGAGAAACTCGGACAGTCCACGTACAAGTGGGGCTTTGAAACCGATATCGAGATGGATCTGGCTCCCAAGGGGCTGAATGAAGACATTATCCGTCTGATTTCCAGCCGCAAGGAAGAGCCGAGTGGATGCTGGAATGGCGTCTGACCGCCTTCCGTACATGGCAGGCGATGGAAGACCCCCGATGGGCGAAGGTCTCTTATCCGCCTATCGACTATCAGGACCTCCATTACTATGCGGCTCCACGCCGCAAGCCGGGCCCGAAGTCGCTTGAAGAGGTCGATCCGGCCCTGCTCAAAACTTACGAGAAGCTGGGTATCCCCCTGCATGAGCAAGCCCTGCTGGCCGGGGTGGAACCGGCTGAGGGTGAGCGCCTGCCGGTTGCGGTGGACGCGGTGTTTGACAGCGTTTCCGTTGCCACCACCTTCCGTAAGACACTGGCGGAAGCGGGGGTGATTTTCTGCCCTATTTCAGAGGCGGTGCGTGAACACCCCGATCTGGTGCGGCGTTACCTTGGTAGCGTAGTGCCAACGGGCGATAATTTCTTTGCAGCCCTTAATTCGGCTGTGTTTACCGATGGTTCCTTTGTTTACGTGCCCAAAGGGGTGCGTTGCCCTATGGAACTGTCCACCTATTTCCGTATCAATGCCCGCAACACGGGGCAGTTCGAACGCACGCTGATCGTGGTGGAAGAGGGGGCTTCGGTTTCCTATCTGGAAGGCTGCACGGCCCCATGCGTGATGAAAACCAGCTCCATGCCGCGGTGGTCGAACTGGTGGCGATGGATGATGCGTCCATCAAGTATTCCACCGTTCAGAACTGGTATCCGGGGGATGAGGAAGGCCGGGGCGGGATTTACAATTTCGTCACCAAGCGTGGTGCGTGCCGTGGTGCCCGCTCCAAGATTTCCTGGACACAGGTTGAGACGGGCTCGGCCATTACGTGGAAATATCCTTCCTGCATCCTTCAGGGTGAAGGCTCGGTGGGGGAATTCTACTCTGTGGCGGTTACCAATAACTGCCAGCAGGCTGATACCGGCACCAAGATGATCCATCTGGGCCGCAACACGCGCTCGACCATTATTGCCAAGACCATCAGTGCCGGGCGTTCAGACAGCACGTATCGCGGTCTGGTGCGCGTGCAGCCCAAGGCCTCTGGTGCCCGTAATTTCACCCAGTGCGACAGCCTGCTGATAGGGGACCGGTGTGGCGCCCATACCGTGCCGTATATCGAATGCCGTAACATGGCGGCCCGTGTTGAACATGAGGCCACCACATCCAAAATATCAGAAGACCAGCTTTTTTACTGCCGCCAGCGCGGCCTGTCGGAGGAAGATGCCGTGGGGCTGATCGTGAACGGTTTCTGCCGGGACGTGCTCAAGGAGCTTCCCATGGAGTTTGCGGTCGAGGCCCAGAAACTCCTGCAGATCAGTCTTGAAGGTAGCGTCGGTTAAGGGAGCCCTGCATATGAGCCAGTTTTTGGAAATTTCCGGCCTGAACGCCAGAATCGACGCTGACGGACAGGAAAAGCAGATTCTGCGTGGTGTGGATCTGAGCATCCCCCCCGGCGAGGTGCATGTCATTATGGGGCCGAACGGCTCGGGCAAGTCCACCCTGTCCTATGTTCTGGCCGGGCGTGATGATTACGAAGTCACCTCTGGCAGCGTGCAGTTTCAGGGGCAGGACCTGCTGGCCATGGAACCGGAAGAACGTGCGGCAGCAGGTCTGTTCCTTGCTTTCCAGTCGCCGGTGGAACTGCCGGGTGTCAATAACGCCAACTTCCTGCGCACGGCTATTAACGCCGTACGCCGCGCACGCGGTCAGGAAGAGCTGGACGCGGTGGCGTTTCTCAAGCTGGCGCGCGAGGCCGCAAAGACCCTCTCCATGGCGCCGGACATGCTCAAGCGGAACGTCAATGTCGGTTTTTCCGGCGGGGAAAAAAAACGCAACGAAGTGTTGCAGATGACCCTGCTTCAGCCCACCTTTGCCATTCTGGACGAAACCGATAGCGGTCTGGATGTCGATGCGCTGCGGGTTGTGGCCGAAGGCGTCAATCGCCTGCGTGCGCCTACGTTCTCGGCGCTGGTGATCACCCACCATCAGAAACTGCTCGACTATCTGGTGCCTGATCGTATCCACGTCATGGCCAAGGGGCGCATCATTCTGTCTGGTGGCCCGGAACTGGCCCGCCAGATCGATCAGGAAGGTTACGCCAAGTTCCTGTCGGAGGCGGCGTGAATATGATCAGCCCGGACAGGAACGGCCCTCTGAACCTGTTCACTTCGCGGCTTGAGGGCATTACCGGTGCCGAGCGTCAGCAGGCCGTAGCGGCCTTGCAGCGCGCGGGCCTGCCGACCCGCCGGGTGGAAGCGTGGAAATACACGGCCCTGCGTGCTCTGGGGCAGAGCAGCCTTTCCGCGCCTGCGGCTCTTTATGACGCAAAAGCAGCCCGCGCCGTGCTGGATGATGTGCTGTCGGCGCAGGACAGCTTGGCCAGCCTGCCTCGGCTGGTGTTTGTCAATGGTCGTCACGCGCCGGAACTGAGCGTGCTGCCCAAAGCCGTTACGGTTACTTTTTTTGCCGATACGCCCCGCTTCGGCACAGCTGCCGCCCCGGATCGTGATCCGTTGGTGGCGCTGAATACGGCTCTGGCTGAAGATGGCGCACAGATACAGGTCGAGGCCGGTGTGGACGGTGGAGCGCTTGTGCTCCTGTCCATCGGCCTTGGGGTGCAGGGCAGTGCGTTTTCCTTCCACCCCCGCCACGCTGTCATACTGGCGTCTGACGCCCGTCTGGAACTGATTTGCGTGCAGGCGGGGCAAGGCGCGTATTTCCATAACCCGGTCACGGATATCAGCGTTGGCAGCGGTGCGGCTCTTGAGCATGTAACCCTTCAGCTTGAAGGGGCAGAGGCGGTAGGCCTTGGCACCGTTTATGCCGATGTCGCCAGCGAAGGTGTTTATGACAGCTTCGCCCTTGGTGTGGATGGGCTTTTGCTGCGGCATGAAGTGCATGCCCGGCTTGGGGCCTCGCGCGCGGCGGTGCATGTTAACGGTGTGCAGCGGCTTGGCGGCTCACAGGTGGGGGACATGACCAGTGTCATTACCCATGCCGCGCCCGACTGTATTTCCCGCCAGACCGTGCGCAATGTGCTGGACGGCCATGCCCGGGGTGTTTTTCAGGGCAAGGTGCTGGTTGAGCAGATCGCCCAGAAAACCGATGGCTACCAGATGAATCAGGCGTTGCTGCTTTCGCCCGATGCGGAAATAGATGCCAAGCCTGAGCTTGAAATCTATGCCGATGATGTGCGGTGCAGTCACGGAGCCACGGTTGGTGCGCTGGATGATGAGCAACTATTCTACCTGCGCAGCCGGGGTGTGCCTGAGGCTCAGGCCCGGCAGATTCTGATCGAGGCCTTTCTGGACGAAACGCTGGGCCTGATTTCTCACGCCGGGGCGCAGGCACTGTGCCGGGCCATGCTGACCCGCAAGGGTGCTGCAGGAGAGAGCGCATGAATACCGACAAGACCCTGAAAACAGCTCCCACAGGTGGGCTGGACGTACAGGCGGTGCGTGCGCAGTTTCCCATCCTGTCCGAAACGGTGCATGGCCGTCCGTTCGTCTTTCTGGATAGCGGCGCGTCGGCACAGAAGCCCACTGTGGTGATCGACGCCATGGCGGACACCATGCGCCATCAGTATGCCAACATCCATCGTGGCGTATACTGGATGAGCGAACGCACCAGCGATGCCTATGAGGCGGTGCGTGGGCAGGTTGCGGCTTTCCTGAATGCGTCTTCGCATGAAGAAATCATTTTCACCCGCAACAGCACAGAAGCCATCAATCTTGTCGCGCATTCGCTCGGCAGTCTGATGAAGCCGGGTCAGGCCGTGCTGATTTCGGAAATGGAGCACCACGCCAACCTGATCCCCTGGCAGATGCTGCGCGATCGCTCGGGTGTGGAACTCAGGGTTGCCCCCATTACGGATGCAGGTGATCTGGACATGGAAGCCTATGGCCGCCTGCTGGATGACGGCAAGGTGGCGCTGGTGGCCATTACCCATATGTCCAACGTGCTGGGTACCATTACTCCCGTACGCCAGATTGCCGATATGGCGCATGCTGCAGGGGCGCTTGTGCTGTTTGATGGTAGTCAGGCCGCAGTGCACCATAAAACCGATGTGCAGGCTCTGGGGCTGATTTTTACACGTTTACCGGCCACAAGCTGTATGGCCCGACAGGAATTGGCGTTCTGTGGGGGCGTCGGGCGCTGCTCGATGACATGCCGCCTTTCATGGGCGGAGGGGACATGATCTCCTCTGTCACGTTTGAAAAATCGACATGGGCCAATACGCCTCACAAGTTCGAGGCGGGAACGCCTGCCATTGTGGAAACCCTCGGTCTTGGGGCGGCTATCCGCTGGGTTGAATCCATCGGGTTCGACGCGATTGAAGCGCATGAACAGGCACTCACAACCTACGCGCTCGAAAAACTGGCCACGGTGCCGGGGCTGCGTGTCGTGGGTGCACCCAAACAGCGTGGTGGGGTGATTTCCTTTACCATGGCCGATGTGCACCCGCATGACATCGCCACCCTGTTGGACCGCAACGGGATTGCGGTACGTGCGGGCCAGCACTGTGCGGAACCACTTATGCGCAGGCTCGGCCTGCATGCCACGACCCGCGCCAGCTTTGGTGTTTATACCGATACCAACGATATCGATGCTCTGGCCGAAACACTGGTGCGGATCAGGGATTTCTTTGTGTGAACAGTTTGGCGCAGGATCTGTATGACCGGCAGATTGTGGAGCGGGCGCGTAACCCGCTTCACGCCGGGGACCTGCCAGAGCCGGACTTGCAGGGAGAAGGGCGTAACCCCCTGTGTGGTGACAGGACACGGCTGGATATTGCCCTACAAGGGCACCATATCAGTCAGATCAGGCACCGCACGCGTGGATGCGCCTTATGCACGGCGGCAGCGGATATGCTGGCCGAGCGGCTGAGCGGTTGCAGTGTGGAAGAGGCCCGCGCAGTGGGTGCCCGTTTTTCCGCCATGCTGGTTGCCCAGGATGCCCCGGCACAAACCATTGTGCAGGGTGCAGAAGAACAGAGAAACGACCCGCTGGAAGGCATGCCATCGCTGGGGGTTATGGAACCCCTGACGGCAGTACGTTTTCACAAGGCGCGGATACGTTGTGTAGAATTGCCATGGGTCGCGCTTAAGGAGGCATTAGCTCATGTCCGTGTCTGACGACATACAGGTTTCGGGTCAGACCGAACCTCAGCATGAGGAGCATATCCGCAAGGATGTGCTTGAGGATAACGATGCCGCGGGTGAACCGAAGGCACGGGTGGAAAGCTGGCACCCGGAAGGTGAGGCGACCGAGAGTGCTGTCGCCCAGCATTCGGGAGCAGTTTCCGAAGATGCCGTGATCGAGCCATAGCCAAGGTGCATGACCCGGAAATTCCGGTGAACATTTATGAGCTTGGTCTGATTTACGCAATCGACCTGTATGATGACGGTCGCGTGCACGTGGATATGACCCTGACGGCTCCCAATTGCCCCAGCGCGCAGGAACTGCCCGCTCAGGTAAAGGAAGAAGTCGAGCGGGTGCCGGGTGTTACCTCGGCCGATGTGGATGTCGTTTGGGATCCGCCATGGGATATGTCGCGCATGAGCGACGAGGCCCGGCTGGCCCTGAACATGTTCTGAACACCAAAGAAGTGAGGGAGGGAAAAATGGCCCAAGTTTCCAGCACAAAGCCTGCGGTACGGAGCCTGCCGCCCCTGATCAGCCTGACAGATGCCGCAGCAACCCGGTTGCAGCATCTGTATGCTACGGCGCATGAGGGGCAGTTGCTGCGCGTTTCGGTCTCTACACGCGGCTGCTCTGGTCAGGCTTATGACATGAGCTTTGTCAGCCAGCCCGGTGATGGTGATGAAGTGGTGAACAGCCATGACGTGACCGTTCTGGTGGACCGGAAGGCAACACTGTTCCTGATCGGCTCACAGATGGATTATCGCGAGGGCGATCTCGAATCCGGGTTTGTTTTCAGTAACCCTAACGAGAAGGGCCGCTGCGGCTGCGGCGAGAGCTTTCACGTCTGAAATCGCACACGGTTTCCGTCTCGGCTGACCACAGGAACTGGTCAATCACTGAGACGGAATGCAGCCGGTAGCCTGCTTTAGCCAGAAGTGCTGTGTCCTTGGAGAGGGCTGCCGGGTTACAACTGACATAAACAACCTGCGCAGGCAGACCCCGGACAATCTGATCCATCTGGTTTTTGGCTCCGGCATGGGGTGGGTCCAGCACAACAGCCGTAGCCTGCGCCAGTTCCTTGGCCATGACCGGCTGACGGTTCAGATCTCTATGGTGCGCGGTAATGCGCGCCTTGCCCATGGCGGCTTTCAGCGCACTCCATGCCGGACCGAAGCCTTCATAGGCGCTTACCTGACACCGTTGCGCCAGCGCGAAGGTGAGGGTGCCGCACCCGGCATACAGTTCCACCACGTTTGCACGGCGAATCATTTTTTCTGGCAGAGTCGCCATAACCGCGTTTTGAATGGCCTGCTCGCTGGCAGCGCTTGCCTGCAGGAACCCGCCCGGAGGGGGGGAGACACTATGGCCTGCAATGGTCTGGGTTACGGGCGCGCGTTGTGTCGCGGTTTCCGTAGCTTCCGGGTTTGAGGCTGAAGCCCAGCTTATGCGTGGAATGGCACATTCTTCGGCCATTTGCGCCAGACGGATACGGTCAGCCGCAGTGAGCGGGGCATCGGTTATCAGCAGGATATCTGGCCCGCTATCCAGCAGATTGATGTGCAGGCTGGCTTCGCGCCGGATCGCCTGTATGCTGTGCAGGACGTTTCTGAATGCTGGCAGCAGTGCCAGAATATGCGGGTCGAGCACCAGGCAGGTGGTCATATCCACAATGTTTTTTGTGCCCCGCCCATGCAACCCGATAAGCATGGAAGCCGCGCCGCGTTTGACAGCCAGATCCGCCCTGCGGCGGCTATGGGGAGTAACCTGAAAGGTTGAAGCCTCCGGCACCGTCTCAAAACCTGCACTCTGCAACGCACGGGTAACGCGCTGAACCTTCCAGTCCAGCAGAGTATCCAGCCTCACATGCTGCAGGGCGCAGCCACCACAGGATTCGGCCAGAGAGCAGGGGGGCGTCACCCGTTCGGGGGCCGCTTCAATGACAGCATCAAGCTGCCATGTGCCTTTACGGGTTTCTTCAATACGGACGGTCTCGCCCGGCAGGGTTCCGGCTACATGGGCTACCTGCCCATCAGGCAGGGAGATAGCGCCATCTCCCAAGCCTGCCAGATACAGAACCTTTGCCACTTCCTGCCGTGCAGGCGCGGTTTTATCTGCCCGAGTCTCCCCCATCGCTCCGATCTCTTCCGGTATTTGTGTCCGTGCCAGTTTAATCAGGCGTCGGAGCGGGAGGGTGTCTGTGCCGTATCCGCCTCTGGTGCCGCAATACCCGGTGTGTTGGGGCGCACGGACGAGCGGCGGGGAAGCTGCATGAATGCGGGCTGAAGGTCACCAAACCCGATTGTCTCGCCGCCGGGAACGGGAGCAATTTCATCGCGCTGGTGGCGTGCCTGCTTGCCATGCGGCTTGCTGTCATGCCGGGGGCGTTCCTGCGGTTCAGGCGTGTATCCGGGGCGGATTCGGGCCGGGCATTGCGCGGGCGGTCGCGCTCTTTTTCCCTGTTCTTTTCCTTGTCCCGCGGCTTGTCCTTTTCGCGGTGCCTGTCCTTGTCTTTGTCCTTGCGACCGCGATCACGCTCGCCTGCAGGTCGCTTGCCTTCGGCCCATTCAAGCTGCGTCACGCCGTCTACGGTCATACGCGGAATGGGTTTTTTGGTCAGTTCCTCAATCGCTTCGGCCAGTGTCCGGTCATAAGGGCAGGCCAGACTATAGGCATGGCCTTCACGCCCGGCACGCCCGGTACGGCCAATGCGGTGAACATAGTCTTCAGCATGGAACGGCAGGTCGAAATTGAACACATGCGACAGGCCGCCGATGTCGATCCCGCGTGCGGCCACATCGGAGCAGACGAGCACTTTCAGATCACCGCTCTTGAAGCGTTCCAGTGTGGAAAACCGGACGGATTGCGGCAGATCCCCATGCAATGCGCCTGCGGAAAACCCGTGCTTGATGAGCGATTTAGTCAGAACATCCACATCGCGCTTGCGGTTGCAGAAAATGATGGCGTTCTGGAGCTTGGGGGCACGCAGCAGCAGGCGCAGGGTCCGGCGCTTGTCGTGCTCATCCACCACCAGCAGGCCGGTGGTGATGGTGGTTGCCACAGAGGAAGGCCGTGCAACCGTGATTTCCTTGGGGGAGTGCAGGAACGCATCCGCCAGCTTGCGGATGGCGGGTGCCATGGTCGCGGAAAAGAACAGGGTCTGACGCATGGGCGGCAGCAGGCCGACAATTTTTTCAATGTCGGGAATGAAGCCCATGTCCAGCATGCGGTCAGCTTCGTCAATCACCAGAATTTTGGTGTGGCTCAGCAGCAGCCCGCCTCGTGCAAACAGATCCAGCAGGCGGCCGGGCGTTGCGATCAGCACATCAACCCCACGGTTGAGCACTTCCTTTTGCTCGGCCATGCTTTCGCCGCCGATCAGCAGGGCATGGTTGAGCTTGAGGTGCTTGCCGTAATTGACGAAATTTTCCGCCACCTGAAGAGCAAGCTCGCGTGTGGGTTCCAGAATCAACGAGCGGGGCATACGGGCCCGCGCACGGGAATCGCTCAGGATTTCGAGCATAGGCAGCGTGAAGGAGGCTGTCTTGCCGGTGCCTGTCTGGGCCACACCAAGGACATCGCGCGCCATCAGCACGGCAGGAATGGCTTGCGCCTGAATGGGCGTGGGGTGCACGTATCCCATTTCGGTTACGGCACGCAGAAGTGGTTCTGAAAGCCCCAGATCTGCAAAGGTAATTTTTTCCTCACCTGCGGCGGGAGCAGGAGAGGGCGCTACTGGGTTTTCAGGTTCCGGCGCGCTGGCCTCGGTTGCAGCTGGAGCCTGAGTGGACTCGGGCAGAAGCTCAACTGCGACAGGAGCGCTTTCTTCGGTCTTTTTAGCCCGTGTGGTTTTTTTGCGCGGGGTGCTGGTGGTGGTTTTGCCTGCGGTGGCAGTGCTACGGGTGGCGCGCTTCGCTTTGGGGGCAGGCGGTGCAGCCGGTTCTTCCTGAACCGTTTCCGTCAGCTCTGCGGGGTTTTCAGCCGTGGCCGTGCTCTGGGCAGCACTGACCTTGCGGCGGCGCGGCGCGGCTTTGGGTGTCGTTTTGCCAGCGGTTTTCGGGCTGGCGTCATCGGTAACAGGAACTGACAGTTCAGGCACAGCTGTATCCGCTTTGGCGGGTGCTACAGCTTTCGCACGGGTTTTTGCCCTAGTCGAAGGCGCGGCTTTTGCGGGCTTCGCTTCCTTGGCGGCTGCCACCGGGGGCGGTGCGTCAGCTGTTTCCACCACGGCAGGCGCGTCCGTGGAGGCAGCCTTCCGGCTCCGGGAAGGGGATGTCTTGCGGGTGCGTGCGGGCGTTTTAGCTGTCAATATGCTCTCGGAACAAAGGTCGGTCGGTTTTACCCCTGACTGAGCGGGCCTGCCGTATGGTTTGCCGTCGCCAGATCAATAGGGCAGCCGAGCCGGTTTCGCAGCCTGTCAGGTGCTAGCCCGGATAAAGGTCTTTCCGCCCGAAATCAAGTTTTTGGGCGGAAAGACAGATTTTTTTCACATAAAGGGATGGCCGAGGCAGGCAGACAGGATCGCCAGAAAACCCAGTGCCATGATTGCGAGCATTTGCGTGCGGATCGAGTCGAAGGCACTGGCCTGCGGGCGGATGGCGCGGCGCACTTTCTGATAGGGGCCGAAATAAAGGCGGGCGAACAGCCCAGCCATGATCAGACCAAAGACCTGCATGGCGTTGACCGTCCATGGCACGTTGGCAAAGCCGCCTTCATGCAGGATTAGCAGCCAGCCCGAAACCAGAGTTGTCGGAATGGCGTGCGTCAGCCCTTTGAAAAAACGCGCGAGCGTTTGCAGCATGATGGAGTTGCGCTGTGTGGCATCCAGCAGGCCGAGGCTCGGGCGCAGAATCGTGGTGGCATAAAAGGTGCCGCCGACCCACAGCGCAATGCTGATGATATGAAGCGTGAGCACCAGGCTCCAGAGGGGGAATGAGGCATGAGGACTCCGCGAGAACGTGGCTGGCAGAAAGGCCGGGGGCGAGGGTGATGCCGCAGGGTGAACAAGCCGCTATTTGGGGGCATCACGCCGCTGTATCGGGCCTGATTTGCCAAGCCATGCGCCCGGGTGCAAGGGGTATGTTCCATTGCGGGCCCGATGCCCGGTTTGTGAGGGAGGTCTGCCATGCTGTCTTTTCCCCTGCGTGAACTGGGTGTTTACACGCCGGCTGAAATGGGTGCGGTGGATAGGCTGGCGCAGCAGCATGTGCCTGTTGTGACCCTTATGGAGAATGCAGGGCGCGCCGTGCTCGCGCCATGCGTGTGGTTATGCGACCCGCGCGTGTGCTGGTGCTGTGTGGGCCGGGCAATAATGGGGGGGATGGATATGCCGCCGCCCGTTATTTGCTTGAAGCGGGCTGGCCTGTGGCCGTGGCAGCCCTGACAGAGCCCAAGGCAGGGAGCGCTGCCGCCGATGTGGCAGGGCGCTTTACAGGGCCGCGGGTGCCATTTGTGGCGGAGGAAGCCGCCCGGGTGGATGTGGTGGTCGATGCGGTGTTCGGCGCGGGGCTTGCGCGTGACGTTGCCCCAGCGGTGGCTGATGTGCTGCGGGCCGCAGGGCGCGTTGTGGCCGTGGATGTGCCATCGGGAGTGGATGGCGGCACCGGGCAGGTGCGCGGCTATGCACCATCGGCTGAGCTCACGGTTACCTTCTGTCGTTATAAGCCTGCGCATCTGCTCTACCGGTGCGGGAGAAAATGGGGCGCATTGTGCTTGCGGATATCGGCATGCCGCCGGAGGCGCTGGAAGCCCAGCCCCCGCAGGCATGGCTGAATGCGCCGGGGTTGTGGCGTGTGCCCGAACTCACGCCTGAGAGCCATAAATATACACGTGGCGTTGTCAGTCTCTGCGCGGGTGAAACCATGCCGGGAGCGGCTCGGCTCTGCGCTTCGGGCGCGCGGGCCGCAGGTGCGGGGCTGGTGCGTCTGGGCAGCGGGGGAGAATGCTGCAGCTTTCCGGCTGGGGGAGCCGGGCTTGATTGTGGATGGCGCGCCGTTGGCGGTGCTGTTGGGCGATGCGCGGCGGCATGTCTGGGTTTGTGGGCCAGGGCTGACGGAGGCGGAAGTGGGTCTTACGCTGCCGCAACTTGTCGAGGCCGGACGGTGTGTGCTGGCGGATGCCGGTGCCTGAGTGCCGCCGCCGGGCGACCGGATGCGCTCAGGGGTGTTGCAGTCATAACGCCCCATGCTGGAGAGTTCGCGCGTGTTTTTGGTGCGATAGGGGATGATCCGCCCGCACGGGTGCGGCAGGCCGCACGGCAGACCGGGGCGGTTGTGGTGCTCAAGGGCGCCTCGACCCTGATTGCCGCACCCGATGGGCGGCTGGCTATTAATGTGCATGCAACGCCTGCTCTGGGTACGGCGGGTTCGGGCGATACCCTTTCCGGGGTAATTGCCGCCATGCTGGCGGCGGGTATGCCTGCATGGGAGGCGGCCTGCGCCGGAGTCTGGCTGCATGGAGAGGCCGGGCTGCGTGCCGGACCGTGGCCTGTGGTGGAGGCGTTAGATCGGCATCTTGGGGCTGCCCGGGGGGAAGCGGAGCGGCGTCAGGGATTGTCTGCGCGTGAACAGGGTGTGATATAAGGGATTATTGGTCGCGTTGGGTGGCGGCGCTCTCTTGCCGTCTGGTCCGCTTTGGGCTAAACGCACGCATCTTGCGACGGCGAGTAATGCGCGGGCGTGGTGGAATTGGTAGACACGCCAGATTTAGGTTCTGGTGGCGCAAGTCGTGGGGGTTCAAGTCCCTCCGCCCGTACCACATGGTTTCTTACTCCCGTCCCGTTCCGTGGTAGCCCATGGCTGATGCTGCGGGATGTCCGAAGTCTATATGTACCAAGAGGAAGGCCTGGCCGATGCAGGTAACCGAGACCCTTTCCGAAGGCTGAAGCGTGGTTTCACCGTGACAGTTCCGGCTGCAGAACTTGAAGGCAAGCGCGATGCGCGCCTCAAGGAAGTGGCCGCTAACCTGAACCTGCCGGGTTTCCGTCCGGGCAAGGTGCCTGTGTCTCTGGCGCGCCAGCGTTATGGTGCTGCCGTGTGGGGCGAAGTGATCGAACAGGCCGTGTCCGATTCCATCCGCGCTGTTTTTGACGAGCGTGGCCTGCGCCCCGCCGGTCAGCCGCAGGTTGATCTGGTCTCCGGTCAGGAAGACGACGGCAAGGATCTGGAATTCAAGGTCGAGAGCGAAATCCTGCCCGAAATCGCAGTGCCTGACCTTTCCGGTCTGGCCCTGACGCGCCTCAAGGCGACTGTCAGCGATGAAGCAGTGGACAAGGCTCTGGCCGATATTGCCCAGCGCGGCCGCAACTTCGAAGTGATCGAAGAAGTCCGCCCTGCCGCCAAGGGTGACGTTGTCGCCATTGACTTCGTTGGTAAGCGCGACGGCGTGCCGTTTGACGGTGGCACGGCTGAAGATGTGAACGTCGAAATCGGTGGTGAAGGTTTCATTCCCGGTTTTGCCGAGCAGATCGAAGGCATGAAGCCCGGTGAAGAAAAGATCATCACCGTGACGTTCCCGGCCGATTACGGCGCGGCTGAACTGGCTGGTCAGGAAGCGACCTTCGACATCAAGGCGAAGCAGCTCAAAAAGGCCGTTGATGCCGAAATCAACGATGATCTGGCTAAGTCGATCGGTTTTGAAACCCTCGATCAGCTCAAAGACCTGATCCGCAAGCAGATCAGCGGCGAGTATGACCAGCTTACGCGCCTGCGCATCAAGCGCGACCTGCTGGACGCACTGGCTGGCAAGGCCGACTTCGAAGCGCCCGCCGGTATGGTGGAAAGCGAGTTCCAGCAGATCTGGACGCGCGTTGAATCTGACCGCAATGCCGGTCAGCTCGACGACGAAGACAAGGAAAAAGACGAAGACACCCTGCGTGCGGACTATCGCAAGATTGCCGAACGCCGCGTGAAGCTTGGTCTGCTGCTGGCTGAAATCGGTCGCAAGAACGGTATCACCGTTAGCTCGGAAGAGCTGGGTCGTGCCGTGCGGGCTGAAGCCATGCGCTACCAGGGTCAGGAACAGCAGGTTTTCGAGTTCTTCCAGAAGAACCCGCAGGCCGCTGAAGGCCTGCGTGGGCCGATCTTCGAAAACAAGGTGGTCGACTACCTGATCGAACTCGCCACGGTGACGGATAAAGAAGTCACCCCGGACGAGCTTTCTGATATTCCGGCAGCGGATATCTGAGAAAACGGCTCTGTCCCGCCAGTGTGAACTGGCGGGACATTCTTTTTGAGCCTGTTTTTCTTTTCCGGGGTGGCATCTTGCCACTTTATCTCTATCTTGAAGGAATGAGCCTGTAACTGGTCGTCTCCAAAGGAGGCGGTGGGTAAGGGACGTTTCAGTTTTTTATACGGGAATGAGTGGCATGAGGGATCGTGATCCCGTTGAGATTTTCAGCAACGCACTGGTTCCGATGGTGGTCGAGCAGACCTCCAGGGGCGAGCGGGCTTTCGATATCTATTCCCGTCTGCTGCAGGAACGCATCATCTTTTTGACCGGTCCGGTTTACGATCAGGTGTCATCGCTGATTTCAGCGCAGCTCCTGTATCTGGAAAGCGTTAACCCGACCAAGGAAATCTCTTTCTATATCAATAGCCCCGGTGGGGTGGTGTCAGCCGGTCTGGCTATTTACGACACCATGCAGTACATCCGCAGCCCCGTTAGCACCGTGTGTATCGGTCAGGCGGCTTCCATGGGCTCGCTCCTGCTGGCTGGTGGTGAGAAAGGGCGGCGTTTTGCTCTGCCCAATGCGCGTGTCATGGTGCACCAGCCTTCAGGTGGGGCGCAGGGACAGGCCAGCGATATTGAAATTCAGGCCCGCGAGATCCTTATCATCCGCCAGCGCCTGAACGAGATCTATCGTGAGCATACTGGCCGGACGCTTGAGGAAATCGAGCAGAAGCTTGAGCGCGACACCTATATGTCAGCAGAAGAAGCGCAGTCTTTCGGGATTGTTGATGAAGTCATCACCCGCCATAGTGCAACACAGGCGGACAAGAAGGATAAAGATCATCCCTGATCTGGTATACTTTGAACTTCCTGTTACATTAAGGGAGTGTTCCGCTGACTTTTGGGCGGAAAAAGACCGGAACGCGGTTCCCGGTAATGTGGAACCCTGGATGATCGAGGGAGGAGACCGATGAACGCGAAGTCCGGTGATTCCAAAAACACGCTGTATTGCTCGTTCTGCGGCAAATCGCAGCACGAGGTGCGGAAGCTGATTGCCGGCCCGACCGTGTTCATCTGTGATGAATGCGTGGAACTCTGCATGGATATCATCCGTGAAGAGAACAAGACATCCTTGGTCAAATCGCGCGAGGGCGTGCCCACACCGCGCGAAATCTGCAAGGTGCTGGATGATTATGTCATCGGGCAGATGCAGGCCAAGAAGGTTCTGTCCGTTGCAGTGCATAACCACTACAAGCGTCTGACACAGGTGGCCAAGGCTGGCGAAGTTGAAATTGCCAAGTCCAACATCCTTCTGGTCGGCCCGACGGGTTCGGGCAAGACGCTGCTGGCCCAGACACTGGCGCGTATCCTTGATGTGCCCTTTACCATGGCCGATGCTACCACCCTGACCGAAGCCGGTTATGTGGGTGAGGATGTTGAAAACATCATCCTCAAACTGCTGCAGGCTTCTGACTACAATGTGGAGCGGGCGCAGCGTGGTATTGTCTATATCGACGAAATCGACAAGATTTCGAAGAAATCGGACAATCCCTCCATTACCCGCGATGTCAGTGGTGAAGGTGTGCAGCAGGCGCTGCTCAAACTGATGGAAGGCACGGTTGCATCTGTGCCGCCGCAGGGTGGGCGCAAGCATCCGCAGCAGGAATTCCTGCAGGTGGATACCACCAACATGCTGTTTATCTGCGGTGGGGCGTTTGCGGGGCTGGACAAAATCATTTCCGCGCGTGGTAAGGGCACCAGCATCGGCTTCGGGGCGGATGTCCGCTCACCCGATGAGCGTCGTACAGGTGAAATCCTGCATGATGTGGAACCTGAAGATCTGATGAAATTCGGGCTTATCCCTGAATTTATCGGGCGTCTGCCGGTTCTTGCAACGCTGGGCGATCTGGACGAAGCGGCTCTGATCAAGATCCTGACCGAGCCCAAAAATGCTCTGGTCAAGCAGTATCAGCGTCTGTTCCAGATGGAAGACGTACAACTGACCTTTACGGATGATGCACTCAAGGCCATTGCCGACCGTGCAATCGTGCGTAAGACCGGTGCGCGTGGGCTGCGTTCCATTATGGAAAGCATTCTCATGTCCACCATGTTCGACCTGCCGGGTCTGGACAATGTGGAAGAGGTGGTCGTCAACCGCGAGGTGGCGGACGCCAAAACCAGCCCTGTCTATGTTTATGGACAGAAAAAAGAACTGCCAACGGAGCAGTCGGCCTGAAAAGGTCACGGTCCGGTAACCGTGCCAGACATCTGAGCTGGCACGGTTTTCTTCTGGCCCCCTATTGCGCCGGGGTTATGGCGTTGCAACATACAAGAGAACAGAGCCCTTTTCCGTAGGCGGAAAGGGCGGACAGGCTTCTGGCGTGCCGCCTGGCGGGCGCAAGGAGTTCGATCGTCCTTGTCAGGAGGTCTTGAGAATGTCTGAAAACGAAAAACCCGTCACACGTCGTCGTCGCAAGGCCGTTGCCTCTGAGACACCCGCTACCGAGGTGGTGCGGTCTCAGTCAGGGAAAAAAGCCGGTGCGCGCAAGGTGGAAACCACGCATGTAGCCGTGTTGCCGCTGCGTGATATTGTCGTGTTTCCCCACATGATCGTGCCGCTATTTGTTGGGCGGGAAAAATCGGTCAAGGCGCTGGAATCCGTCACGCGGGACGATCATCACATTCTGCTGGTAGCCCAGCGGGACGCAGCTCAGGATGATCCGGGTGTAGACGATATCTATACGGTCGGGACGCTCTCTACCATTCTGCAACTGCTCAAGCTGCCTGATGGTACCGTGAAGGTGCTGATGGAAGGCGTTAAGCGCGTGCGGGTGAAAGCCATGCATGACAAGCAGGGGTATTTTGAGGCCGACGTGGAGGACATGCCCGAGCAGCCGGCCGAAGGGGCCGAGGCTGAGGCACTTGGCCGCTCGATCGTGGCGCAGTTTGAGCAGTATATGAAGCTCAACAAAAAGATCGCCCCCGAGGTGCTGGTTTCGCTCAACCAGATCAGCGATCTGTCCAAGCTGGCGGATACTGTTACCAGCCACCTGAATCTCAAGATCGCGGAAAAGCAGGAAATCCTTGAACTGCCGACGGTTACGGCCCAGCTCGAGAAAATTTTCGGTCATATCGAAGCCGAGATTGACGTGTTGCAGGTGGAGAAAAAAATCCGCAACCGCGTCAAACGGCAGATGGAAAAGACCCAGCGCGAGTACTATCTGAACGAGCAGCTCAAGGCCATTCAGAAGGAACTGGGCGAGGGTGAAGACGGGCGCGACGAAACCGCCGAAATCGAAGAAAAAATCGCCAAGGCACGTCTACCGCGTGAAGCGCGTGAGAAAGCCGTTAGCGAGCTGAAAAAGCTGCGTGGCATGAGTGCCATGTCAGCCGAATCCACGGTGGTGCGCAATTATCTGGACTGGATTGTCAGCATTCCGTGGAAGAAGCGTACCAAGGTTCGCCACGATCTGCATGAAGCCGAGACGATTCTCGATACCGACCACTACGGTCTGGAGAAGGTCAAGGAGCGTATTCTTGAGTATCTGGCGGTGCAGAGCCGTTCGCAGAAACTCAAGGGGCCGATTCTGTGCCTTGTGGGGCCACCCGGCGTGGGTAAGACCTCTCTGGCGCGGTCCATCGCCAAGGCAACGGGGCGTCACTATGTCCGCATGTCTCTGGGGGGTGTGCGTGACGAGGCTGAAATCCGTGGTCACAGGCGCACTTATATCGGCTCCATGCCGGGCAAGATCATTCAGGGTATGAAAAAGGCGAAGGTTTCCAACCCGCTGTTCCTGCTTGATGAGATCGACAAGCTCGGAGCCGACTGGCGTGGTGACCCGGCTTCCGCCCTGCTGGAAGTGCTGGACCCGGAACAGAACGCGACATTCGCGGATCATTATCTGGAAGTGGATTATGATCTGTCTGATGTGATGTTCGTTACCACGGCGAATAGTCTCGATATGCCCCAGCCGCTGCTGGACCGCATGGAGATCATCCGCCTATCCGGTTACACCGAGGATGAAAAGCTTCAGATTGCGCGTAAGCATCTGATTTCAAAGCAGATTGAAGCGCACAACCTGAAGGCTGGTGAGTGGTCCATTACCGATGACGCGCTGCGTGACGTGATTCGCTATTACACGCGGGAGGCAGGTGTGCGTAGCCTTGAGCGTGAGCTGGCACGGCTGGCACGTAAGGCGGTCAAAGAGATTGTGACCGGCAAGGCCGAGAGCGTTACGGTTACGCCCGAAAACCTTGAAACCTACGCGGGCGTGCGTCGCTTCCGTTACGGCGAGACCGAAGCTGAAGACATGGTGGGCGTGGTGACAGGGCTGGCCTGGACAGAAGTGGGCGGGGAAATCCTGACCATTGAAAGCGTCATGGTGCCCGGCAAGGGTGGCGTGGTAGAAACGGGCAAGCTGGGCGACGTGATGAAGGAGAGCATTTCAGCGGCTTACTCCTTCGTGCGGAGTCGGGCGACGAGCTTCGGAATCGTCCCCACCGTGTTTGAAAAGCGCAGTTTCCATGTGCATGTGCCCGAAGGCGCGACTCCTAAGGATGGTCCTTCGGCCGGTGTGGCTATGGTCACTTCGCTGGTGAGCGTGCTTACGGGTATTCCGGTGCGGCGCGATGTGGCCATGACAGGCGAAATCACGCTCAGGGGCCGGGTGCTGGCTATTGGTGGGCTCAAGGAAAAGCTTCTGGCGGCCCTGCGCTCAGGCATTCGCACGGTTTTCATTCCCAAGGAGAACGAGAAAGATCTCGTTGAAATTCCTGATAATGTGAAAGACGGGCTGGAGATCGTGCCTGTTTCGCATGTGGATGAGGTTCTGGCCCGTGCGCTGACACGCCAGCCCCAACCTATTGTGTGGGATGAAGTGGCCGATCTTGTGCCCGCAGGGGGGGACGCGGCGGCGGCAAGGGTGCTGCCGCACTAAGCAAAATGCGCAACAGAGAGCAAAGTTACGATTGCTCGGTTGACGTAGGAAAAAACGGCTGCATAGTGCGGCAGGTAGCGGGCAGGCCGGGTAACATGGCCTGCCGCGCCAGAAAATAAAGAAAGCGAAAGGCGTAACATGGAGAAGCCGCTCAACAAGCAGGAACTGGTCTCAGCCGTGGCTGAGGCAGTTGATCTGCCCAAGGCAAAGGCCGGAGAAGTGGTCGACGCCGTATTCGGTGCCATCGAGAAGGCCCTTGCCAAAAAGCAGGAAGTGCGTCTGGTCGGCTTTGGTACGTTCGTAACTGCCACGCGTAAGGCGGCTAAGGGCCGTAACCCGCGCACGGGTGAGGAAATCGATATTCCGGCTTCCACCTCTGTGCGTTTCAAGCCCGGCAAGGCTCTGAAGGACGCCGTCAGCAACTAAAGTCTGACAGTGTTTTTTAACGGCCGGCATCTCCTTGTAAAAAAAAGGGGTTGTCGGCCGTTTTCATTTGTGACACATAGGGCGCGGGCGATTAGCTTAGCGGTAGAGCATCTCGTTTACACCGAGAGGGTCGGCGGTTCGATCCCGTCATCGCCCACCATATACTTCCCTTACAATTTAATTCCTTCCTGTGTGGCTGGCCTGAGTATTCAGGCAATTTATCAGCCATTCATGCTAGGCGCTGTGCATTCATGCGCGCGGCGTTATTCACAGGAAAGTGGCCGGAGTTTGGTAAGAACGGGCATGGTCGTATGCCCCTGTCGGGTCTAGGGTGAACTCACTTGAGGGAAGCGGTTTTAGCTTCCAACGCTGTGGGAGCCCCTGATGCAGTCTGTTCTTAGCGACTATGCTCCGGTTCTTGTTTTTGGCGGCATTTCTGTCGTCATTGCGGCCGCCATGCTCGGTATGGCGCTTTTGTGCGGCCACCAGAAACCTAATCCTGAAAAACTGACAGCGTATGAATGCGGGTTTGGCGCGTTTGACGATGCGCGGCGTCGTTTCGATGTCCGCTTTTATCTCGTAGCCATTCTCTTCATCATTTTTGATCTGGAAGTGGCCTTCCTGTTCCCGTGGGCCATCAGCCTCGGGCGTATCGGGCTGTTCGGGTTTTTGTCCATGCTGGGTTTCCTGAGCGTTCTGGGTATCGGGTTCCTGTATGAATGGCGCAAAGGCGCCCTGGATTGGGATTGAGGGAGGGCATGGCCGTGAGCGCTGGACAGAATCAGGACGCCATTATGTGGAACCGTGAGGCCTTGCCTCCGGGGCCGGAGCAGGATGCCGTGGTGCGGGGTATTACCGGTGTGCTGGCGGAAAAAGGCTTTGTTGTTGCCAGTCTGGACAAGCTGGTGAACTGGGGCCGTACTGGCAGTCTGTGGCCCATGTCCTTCGGGCTGGCCTGCTGCGCGGTGGAAATGATTCACGCATATATGCCGCGTTACGATCTTGACCGGATGGGCATTATCCCGCGCGGCTCACCGCGTCAGTCGGATGTGATGATTGTGGCCGGGACCCTCACCAACAAAATGGCCCCGGTTCTACGCCGCCTTTACGAGCAGATGGCGGAGCCGCGTTGGGTTATTTCCATGGGCTCCTGCGCCAATGGTGGGGGGTATTACCACTATTCCTATTCCGTAGTGCGTGGTTGTGACCGGATTGTGCCGGTTGATGTTTACGTGCCGGGCTGCCCGCCCACGGCCGAAGCGCTGATTTACGGCATTATGCTGCTCCAGAAGAAAATCCGCCGGACAGGAACCATTATCCGTGGCTGATCTAAGCATCAATCCGCATCAGGGCCGCTTGGAAGGGCAGCTTGGTGCGCTGGCTTTCACCTTCATGACATCATGGGCGCATGTAAGCAGTGCTGCCGTGGAAAAGGGTGAACTGGTTGTCAGGATAGGGAGGGAGCACCTTCTGGGGTTCCTGACCACCCTGCGCGATGACCCGCGCTATCGTTTTGAACAGCTTATGGACCTGTGCGGGGTGGACTGGCCCCAGCGGGTCGAGCGGTTCGACGTGGTCTATAACCTGCTCTCCGTCACGTATAACCGGCGGATACGGGTTATTGTTACGACCAGCGAGAGCGCGCCGGTGCCATCGGTGCATCACCTGTGGCCCTGTGCCACATGGTGGGAGCGTGAGTGTTACGACCTGTTTGGAGTCATGTTCTCCGGGCAGCCGGATATGCGGCGTATCCTGACCGATAACGGTTTTGAAGGGCACCCGCTACGTAAGGACTTCCCGCTCAGCGGGTATGAGGAAGTCCGCTACGATGTCGAGCGCAGGCAGGTGGTCAAGGAACCAGTGTCGCTTACACAGGATTTTCGCGATTTCGACTTTGTCTCCCCGTGGGAAGGGATGCTGACCCTGCCGGGTGATGAAAAAGCGCATGAAGTCCGTCAAGGCATGAAGAGGGGAATCTGATGGTGCACTCTCATGACAAAGCCTTTCTTGAAGATGCACAGGCACTGGTGCGCGACGATATCCCCCAGAGCCTGCTGCCCGAGAGCGTGGCGGAAGCGCAGGAACACCGGGTGGTGGAGATTGACTCGCACGCCCTGAACTTCGGCCCCCAGCACCCTTCGGCTCATGGGGTGCTGCGGCTGGTGCTGGAAATGGAAGGCGAGGTTGTGGCGCGCGCTGTGCCGCATATCGGCCTGCTGCATCGCGGCACGGAAAAGCTGATTGAATACAAGACCTACCAGAAAGCCCTGCCGTATTTTGACCGGCTGGATTACGTTTCCCCCATGTGCGAGGAGCAGGCTTTCGCACTGGCCACGGAAAAGCTGCTGGGGATCGATATTCCCGAGCGAGCCAAGTGGCTTAGGGTTCTGTTTGCCGAAATTACCCGTATTCTCAACCATATCCTCAACCTTACAGCCATGGGGCTGGACTGCGGTGCGGTTACGCCAGCGCTGTGGGGGTATGAGGAGCGCGAGAAGCTGCTCGAGTTTTATGAGGCAGCCTCAGGTGCACGTTTTCACGCCAATTACTTTCGCCCCGGCGGTGTGGCGCGTGATGTGCCCGCCGGGTTGGAAGACCGCATAGGCCTGTGGGCGCGTGAATTCCCGAAATGGATCGATGACCTTGAAGGCCTGTTGACCGAAAACCGGATATGGAAACAGCGCACGGTCGGTATTGGTGTGTTTTCCAGTGAGCAGGCGCTTGCCTGGGGGTTCAGCGGCCCGTGCTTGCGGGCTTCAGGCGTGCCGTGGGACCTGCGCCGTAACCAGCCTTACGACAACTACCACAAGGTGGAGTTTAATGTGCCGGTGGCGCGGCAGGGTGACTGTTACGACCGCTACCTCGTGCGGGTGGCGGAAATGCGCGAAAGCCTGCGCATTATCGAGCAGTGTCTGGATCAGATCCGTCCAGGGCCGGTCAAGGTGCAGGACCCAAGTTCAGCCCGCCACCCAGAGCGGAAATGAAGCGCTCGATGGAAGCGCTGATCCATCATTTCAAACTGTTCAGCGAAGGCTACCACGTGCCGCCGGGCGCAACCTATACGGCCGTTGAAAGCCCGAAAGGTGAGTTTGGTGTCTATCTGGTGGCGGATGGCAGCAACCGGCCGTATCGCTGCAAAATCCGCCCGACGGGTTTCTCCCATTTGCAGGCGGTCGATGAACTGTCTCGCCGCGGCATGCTGGCGGACATGGTGGCCATTATCGGATCGCTTGATCTTGTGTTTGGGGAAGTAGATCGATGAACCTGTCTGGACCCCACCCCAGCAGCCCGAGAGCTTTGTGTTCGATACGGACTCAGAGGCGGAAATCAGCATCGTGCTGGGTAAATATCCGGCGGAGCGCAAAGCCAGTGCGGTTATGCCACTGCTGTATATTGCACAGCGGCAGATGGGGCGGCAGACCGGAAGTGCCTGGGTGCCGCTGCCTGCCATGGACGAAATTGCCCGTAGGCTGGAAATGGCGGCTATCCGTGTTTACGAAGTCGCGTCTTTTTACACCATGTACAACACGCGGCCGGTAGGGCGTTATCATCTGCAGGTCTGCACCACCACGCCGTGCTGGCTACGTGGGTCGGATGATGTGGTGAGTGCCTGCCAGAAAGCTACAGGCATAAGTCAGTTTGGCCAGACCAGTGAGGATGGGCTGTTTACCCTCACGGAAGTGGAATGTCTGGGTGCCTGCGCAAATGCCCCCATCCTTCAGGTGGATGATGATTCTACGAAGATATGGATGGCCCCAGCACCGAAAAACTGATTGCCGCATTGCGTGCCGGAGAGCGGCCGCCGCCGGGGCCCATGGTGGACCGTAAGGTTTCCGCACCGCAGGGCGGGCGTAAGACATTGCTCGCGGCGGATTCTGCCGCTGGGCCGCAATAGGGGAGACGGGGCATGCTTGAAGACAAGAACCGGATCTTCACCAATCTTTACGGGCAGGATGACTGGCGTCTTGCCGGTGCGCGCAGGCGTGGTGACTGGAACGACACCGCAGCCATTATTGCCCGTGGGCGTGACGCAATCATTGCGGAAATGAAAGCGTCTGGCCTGCGCGGGCGCGGTGGGGCGGGTTTTCCCACCGGGCTTAAATGGTCCTTCATGCCCAAGGGGTCTGATGGTCGGCCACATTACCTTGTGATCAATGGTGATGAATCCGAGCCCGGCACCTGCAAGGACCGTGAGGTTCTCCGCCACGAACCGCACAAGCTGATTGAAAGCGCGCTGATCGCGTCTTTCGCCATGGGGGCGCATGCCTCTTATATCTATATTCGTGGCGAGTTCTACCGTGAGGCCGAGCATCTGCAGGCCGCCATTGACGAGGCATACGAAGCCGGGCTGCTTGGCCCCAACGCAGCCGGGTCAGGTTGGGACTTCGATTTTCGTATTCACCGTGGTGCCGGGGCTTATATCTGCGGTGAGGAAACGGCCCTGCTGGAAAGCCTTGAAGGCAAAAAGGGCCAGCCCCGCATGAAGCCGCCTTTTCCCGCAGGGGTAGGGCTGTATGGGTGCCCTACCACGGTCAATAACGTGGAAAGCATTGCAGTGGCCTCTACCATCATGCGCCGTGGGGCCGCGTGGTTTGCCGGGCTGGGGCGGCAGAATAATGCAGGCACCAAGCTCATGGCGATTTCAGGCCATGTGAACACCCCCTGTGTGTTTGAAGAGGAACTGGGTGTTCCGCTGAAAGACATTATTGAAAAACATGGTGGTGGCGTGCGTGGCGGGTGGGACAACCTGCTGGCGGTCATTCCCGGTGGATGTTCCGTGCCGCTGCTGCCCAAGTCGATCTGCGAAACGGTGCTGATGGATTATGACAGCCTGCGGGCCGAGCGTTCCGGCCTTGGCACGGCGTGCATGATCGTTATGGACAAATCGACCGATATTATCAAAGCCATTGCCCGGTTTTCGAGGTTTTTCAAACATGAGAGCTGTGGTCAGTGCACGCCCTGCCGTGAAGGTACGGGCTGGATGATGCGGATCATGGATCGCATGGTCGAGGGGCGCGCGGATATCGAGGAAATCGATCTGCTTGAGCAGGTAACGCGACAGGTTGAAGGCCACACGATCTGCGCTCTGGGTGATGCGGCGGCCTGGCCTATACAGGGGCTTATCCGGCATTTTCGGCCGGAAATGGAAGCGCGTATTCAGCAGTACAAGGCGTCTCATGGCGGTACGGGGCTGATCGCAGTGCCTGCTGGCGTGCCGGTAGCGGCGGAGTAACGGATAATGGTGAGGGTAATTGTAGACGGTATTCCGGTGGATGTGCCCGCCGGGTCCAGCGCCCTGCAGGCCTGCGAGGCGGCGGGCAAGGAAATCCCGCGTTTCTGCTACCATGAGCGCCTGTCCGTTGCGGGTAACTGCCGCATGTGTCTGGTGGAAGTCGCGCGCGCACCCAAGCCGGTGGCGTCCTGCGGGTTCCCGGTTGGTGAGGGTATGGAAATCTTCACTGATACGCAGGTGGTGCGGCGCGCCCGCCGGGCTGTCATGGAATTTCTGCTGATCAACCATCCCCTAGATTGCCCTATCTGCGATCAGGGTGGCGAGTGCGATCTGCAGGATCAGGCCTATGGCTATGGCTCGGGTATTTCGCGTTATCAGGAAGACAAGCGGGCGGTAACGGACAAGGACCTTGGGCCTCTGGTTAAAACGGTCATGACGCGGTGCATTCAGTGCACGCGTTGTGTGCGTTTCAGCACGGAAGTGGCAGGCACGCCCGAGCTCGGTCTGGTCTCGCGTGGTGAAAATGCTGAAATCACGACCTATGTTGAGAAAGCGCTGACTTCGGAACTTTCCGGTAATCTTATCGATGTTTGTCCGGTTGGTGCGCTAACAGCCAAGCCGTCGGCCTTTCATGCCCGCTCGTGGGAATACAAAAAGACAGACAGCATTGATGTCATGGATGCGCTGGGCACCAATATTCAAGTGCAGGCGCGTGGTGGCGAGGTTATGCGCATCGTTCCACGTGTGAATGATGAAGTGAATGAAGAATGGCTGTCAGATAAAGGACGTTTCTCGGTTGATGGCCTGAAGCGGAAGAGGCTTGACCGTCCTTGGGTGCGCGTTAATGGCAAACTCATTGCTGTGCCATGGAAAGATGCGCTGGTTGCACTGGCCCGCAGGCTCGATGGTGTTTCGGGCGACCGGATTGGGGCTATCGCCGGTGATCTGTGTGATGCGGAAAGCCTGTGTGCACTCAAGGACCTTATGACAGCACTCGGTTCGGCCAATCTGGACTGCCGACAGGATGGGGCTTGGTATGATACGACCCGTCGGGATGGCTATCTGTTCAATAGTGACCTGACCGGTATCGATCAGGCGGATGCCCTGCTGATTGTCGGTTCGACACCACGGCATGAAGCGCCAGTGCTGAATGCGCGGATACGTAAACGGTTTGTCGATGCCGGGCGGGGTGCTTTTCCGGTTGGGATTATCGGCGCGCCGCGCTGCGATCTGACTTACGATGCCACCGTGCTGGGGGAAGGACCGGAAACGCTTGCAGCCCTGCTGGCAGGTGAGCATCCGTTTGCCGATATTCTGAAAAATGCCAAGCATCCCATGATTATTCTGGGGCATGCGGCCCTGACCCGGCGGGACGCGCCAGCGGTTTACGCTGCCTGCCGTGCCTTGGCCGAGGCAACGGGCGTGATTGCAGAAGGTTGGAACGGCTTTAACATCCTGCACACAGCGGCCTCTCGCGTAGGGGCGCTCGATCTCGGCTTCCTGCCGGGCGCGCATGGCAGGGCGGCAAGCTCCATGGTGAGGGGCGGGGTGGATGTCTTGTGGCTGCTCGGCGCTGATGATGTGCCGGTGGAGCGGATACCGGCTGATACTTTCGTCGTATATCAGGGCCATCATGGCGATGCGGCTGCTGCACGGGCTGATATCATTCTGCCCGGTGCGGCCTATACCGAAAAACCGGGCACATATGTCAATACGGCCGGGCGTGTGCAGCGGGCGTTCCGTGCTGTGTTCGCTCCGGGTGAGGCGCGTGAAGACTGGCGGATTATCCGGGCTTTTTCCGAAGTTGTTGCCCATACCCTGCCATATGACACGCTGGAGCAGTTGCGTGAGCGGATGGCCGAGGTCAATCCTGTTTTCGCTATGACGGGTGAGGGCGCGGCCTTGTTGCCGGGGGCTGGTGTGGCTGATGACCCTGCCGAGGCAGTGGCTTTTGATGAAGCCCCGTTCCGGCCGGTTATCCGTGATTATTACCAGACTAACGTCATCAGCCGGGCAAGCCAGACCATGGCGGAATGTTCCGCCGTGTATGGCGTGGCGGCGGCGGAGTAACGGGCATGGCGCAGTTTTTCTACCATACGCTTGTCGGCCAGATCTGCCTGATGCTGCTGGAAACGCTGGCCGTTCTGGTGCCGCTGCTGATTGGCGTGGCGTATCTGACGCTGATGGAACGCAAGGTTATGGCGGCCATGCAGCGTCGCCGGGGGCCGAACGTGAACGGGCCTTTCGGTCTGTTGCAGGCCTTTGCCGATGCGATCAAGATGATCGTAAAGGAAACGGTTATTCCGGCAGGTGCAAATCGCGGGCTGTTTCTGTTTGCACCGTTTCTGACCTTTTCTCTGGCCATGGTGGCATGGGCGGTTATTCCCACCGGTAACGGGCTGGCGGTTGCCAACATCAATGTCGGTATTCTCTACCTGCTGGCGATTTCCTCGCTGGGGGTTTACGGCATTCTGATTGCAGGCTGGGCGTCTAATTCGAAATACGCCTTTTTGGGTGGCCTGCGCTCTGCCGCACAGATGGTGTCTTACGAAGTATCCATCGGGCTTGTTATTGTGTCCGTCCTGCTTGCGGTGGGTAGTCTGAACCTGAATGACATTGTGCTGGCCCAGCGGCATGTGTGGTTCTGCGTGCCGATGTTTCCGATGTTTATCGTGTTTTTCATATCGGCTCTGGCGGAAACCAACCGTGCACCATTCGATCTACCGGAAGGGGAAAGCGAACTGGTGGCAGGGTTTTTTGTCGAATATTCGTCCCTTGCCTTCGGGCTGTTCTTTCTGGGCGAATACGCGAACATGATCCTGATGTCGTCCATGGTGAGCATTCTTTTCCTTGGTGGGTGGCTGCCGCCTCTGGGTATTGCGCCTCTGACATGGATACCCGGCCCGCTATGGCTGATTTTCAAAATCCTGTTCTGCCTGTTCGTCTTTATCTGGGTGCGCGCGACGTTCCCCCGCTACCGGTACGATCAGCTTATGCGTCTGGGCTGGAAGGTTTTTCTGCCTTTCTCGCTGTTGTGGATGATTGGAACGGCCGGTTTTCTGATGGCGACGGGCCTGCTCCCGCATAGTGGAGGTGTGAACTAATGAGCACCCTGTCCAATACGCTGCGTTCCTTCCTGCTCAAGGAAATTGTCTCGGGCATGGCATCGACGTTTCGTATGATGTTTCAGCCCAAGGTGACGCTGAATTACCCGTACGAAAAAGGGCCGCTTTCTCATCGTTTCCGGGGCGAGCATGCCCTGCGGCGCTATGCCAACGGGGAGGAGCGCTGCATTGCCTGCAAATTATGCGAGGCAACCTGCCCGGCGGAGGCCATTACCATTGAAGCGCAGGAGCGTGATGATGGTTCGCGCCGCACAACGCGCTACGATATCGACATGACCAAATGCATCTATTGCGGCCTGTGCGAGGAAGCCTGCCCGGTGGATGCGATCGTTGAAGGCCCGAACTATGAATTTGCCACGGAAACCCGTGAAGAACTCATGTACGACAAGAACCGCCTTCTTGCGAATGGTGACCGCTGGGAAAGCCTGCTGGCCCGTCGGCTCGAACTTGATGCGCCATACCGGTGAACAGATGCAACGCGTGACGCGGCAGGAGGTCAGCCCATGATGGCGCAGCTTGTTTTTTATATCTTTACCGCCGTGCTGCTGTTTTCGGCTGTCATGGTCATTACGGCACGCAACCCGGTTCATTCGGTGCTGTTTCTCATCCTTGCGTTTTTTAACGCATCAGGCCTGTTTCTGGTGGCGGGGGCCGAGTTTCTGGCCATGCTGCTGGTGATTGTCTATGTGGGCGCGGTGGCGGTGCTGTTCCTGTTTGTGGTGATGATGCTTGATGTCGATTTCGGGCAGCTCCGCGAAGGGTTTCAGAAATACGCCCCTCTGGGTGGGTGTGTTGGGGGCGTGCTGTTTGCCGAACTGGTGCTTGCCTTCAGCCATTGGGAAATGGCTCCCGGCCGGGCGGCTCCTCTGGCCGCACCGGGGCTGACCAACACGGCGGCTTTGGGCGGGCTTATCTATACCCATTACGTGCTGCTGTTTCAGGCCTGCGGTCTGGTGCTGCTGGTGGCCATGATTGGCGCCATTACGCTGACCCTGCGTGAAAAAACTACGGGGCGGCGGCAGAACATTACCCGTCAGCATGCCCGCACACGCGCGGATACACTTGAAATGCTGGACCTCGAACTGGGTGAGAGCGTTGCCGACCGGGGTGGTTTCCTCCGCCCCAAGGCGTCTTACAACGAAATTGCCGTGCCGGGCTCCTACGGTCTTGTGCCTGAAAACCCACAGGACGATGCCGCCAGCAACAGGGAGAAGGGCGCATGAACGCCGCGATCGATGCCATAGGGCTGGGGCCTTACCTCTTTGTCAGCGCTGCTTTGTTGGTGCTCGGAGTGTTCGGTATTTTCCTTAACCGTAAAAATATCATCGTGATGCTGATGGCGATGGAGCTGATCCTGCTTTCGGCCAATCTCAATCTGGTCGCGTTTTCATCCGCACTGGGAGATTTGTCCGGACAGGTCATGGTTCTGTTCGTGTTGACGATTGCAGCCGCTGAAGCGGCAATCGGCCTGGCCATTGTAACGGTCTATTTCCGTAACCGTGGGTCCATCCAGGTTGAAGATGTCACGATGATGAAGGGCTGAGCGGCCATGCACACTGATCTCAACCTGTTTTCCGTGGCTGTTCTGGCCCCCTTGGCCGGAGCAGTGGTGGCGGGGCTTGGCGGACGGCTGATGGGCGATGCCCTGGCCAAGGCCGTAACCCTTGTGTGCATGGGGGTGGCAACGCTGTGCGGCGTTGGTGCCCTGTGTGGCGCATGGGGGCAGGGCTTTCCGCATTTGAGCCTGCCGCTGGCGGAGTGGGTGAACGCGGGTGGTTTCGAAGCGACATGGACCCTGCGGTTCGATACGCTGTCCGTAACCATGGTGGCCATGGTGCTTTCGGTTTCCCTGCTCGTGCATGTGTACAGCGTGGGATACATGAGCCACGAAACCATGCCTGCGTATCGTTTCTTTTCCTATCTGTCGCTTTTCACCTTCGCCATGCTCATGCTGGTTTCGTCCAATGATCTGGTGCAGTTGTTCTTCGGGTGGGAAGGCGTTGGTCTGGCGAGTTACCTGCTGATTGGCTACTGGTATGACCGCCCGGCAGCAACCGCCGCTGCCATCAAGGCTTTTGTGGTTAACCGCGTGGCGGATCTGTTCTTCATCGTCGGGATCGGGCTGATTTACGTCGTGTTCCACACGGTGCAGTACGATGCAGTGTTCGCGACCGTGCCGCAGGTATTGCTGGCTACCTATACGGTGTGTGGCGTGCAGGTGCGGGTGCTGGAGGTTATCTGCTTCCTGCTGTTTGTAGGGGCCATGGGCAAATCGGCCCAGCTGTTCCTGCACACATGGTTGCCGGATGCGATGGAAGGCCCCACGCCGGTTTCCGCCCTGATCCATGCTGCAACGATGGTGACGGCAGGCGTATTCCTGATGGCCCGTATGTCTCCACTGCTGGAGTTTGCACCCGGCACGCGCGGGTTTGTGGTGCTGATTGGCGCGAGCACCTGCTTTTTCGCGGCAACGGTGGGCATGGTGCAGCCTGATATCAAACGCACCATTGCCTATTCCACCTGCTCGCAGCTTGGCTACATGTTCGCGGCTATCGGGGTGGGTGCCTATCAGGCGGCTGTTTTCCACCTGACAACCCATGCCTTTTTCAAGGCGCTACTGTTCCTTGCCGCAGGCTCGGTTATTCATGCCATGCATGATGAGCAGGATATGTTCCGCATGGGCGGGTTGTGGAAAAAGCTGCCACTGACCTACGCCGTGGTGTGGATTGGTAGTCTGGCTCTGGCTGGCGTGTTTCCGTTCGCGGGATACTGGTCGAAGGATGCCATTCTCAACGCGCTATGGGTTTCGGGTGACTCATGGAGCCATTACGGTTGGGTGCTGGGCACGGTAACGGCCTTCCTGACGGCCTTCTATAGCTGGCGTCTGATCCTGCTGGTATTCCATGGCCATGCGGCGGATGCTCACGCGCTGGAAGCCGCGCATGAAAGCCCTGCCATTATGACCGTGCCGCTTGTCTGCCTGTCTGTTGGTGCTGTTTTTGCCGGGCTGCTGCTGGCCCCGTTCTATATCGGTGCGCATCAAGCTGCATTCTGGAATGGTGCCATTTTTAACGCACCGGGCAATTTTATTATGGAGCGGCTTGAGCAGGCTCCGGGCTGATCGCCCTACTGCCCTCGCTGGCGGGCATTGCGGGCATTGCGCTGGCGTTTGTTTTCTACAAACTCGTGCCAACCCTGCCTGCACGGCTGGCACAGGCTCTGTGGCCGGTTTACCGCTTCCTGCTCAACAAATGGTATTTTGACGAGCTGTACGATTTCATTTTCGTGCGCCCCTACGCAGTTCTGGCGCGTGCGCTCTGGAAAGGTGGCGAGGAGGGCGTGGTCGAAGGCATGCCGCTCGATGCGGTGCGCGCCACGCGCGAAAGCGCCGTGCAGGCTGTTCGGTTGCAGACTGGCTCGCTCGCTCTATACGCCTTCAGCATGCTTGGGGGGCTTGTGGTGCTGCTCACCGTGGCCCTGTGTGGATGAGTGCCATGTCTGGTTGTGACCTGATTTCTGTTCCCTGCTTTCCTCTGCGGAGTGCTGCGTGATGGGTGTGTCTTCCTTCAACTGGGCGATTGCCCTCCCGGAAATCGCGCTGGCGCTGGCGGGTGTTGTCATTCTGGCCGGGGTTGTTCTGCAACCCAAGGGGGAGGGGTTTCTGCCCGCCACGGTGCTGAGTGGTGCCGCGCTGCTGGGTTGCATGGTGCTGGTGCTGGTATGCCCGCAGGGTCATGGCTACGCGGGCACGTTTGTTAATGACGGTTTTGCCCGTTTCATGAAAATTCTGGTTCTGGCGGGGGCTTTGGTCGCTGTAGTGCTGGGTGCCGGCTACCGCACGCGCGAACAGCGAACCCTGCCGTTTGAGGCCCCGGTGCTGATCCTGTTTTCCACGCTGGGGGCGATGATTATGGCGTCCTCCGCCAATCTCATGACGCTGTTTGTGGGGCTGGAGCTGTCATCGCTGTCCATTTACATTCTATGCGCGCTGGAGCGGGATAATGTCCTGTCGTCAGAAGCCGGGCTGAAATATTTCATTCTGGGCTCTCTGGCTTCTGGTCTGCTGCTTTACGGCATTTCGCTGGTGTATGGTTTTGCAGGCACCATGGAATATACCGGCCTGATCGAAGCCGTGCGTTCCGCTGCCATACCGCCCATGGGGCTTGTTGTGGGCATTGTCTTTGTACTGGTTGGGCTGTGCTTCAAGCTGTCGATGGTGCCGTTCCATATGTGGACACCCGATGTCTATCAGGGTGCGCCTACGCCCGTGACGGCTTATATGGCGGGGGCTCCCAAATTTGCCGCTTTCGCGCTGTTCCTGCGCGTTATGGCCGGGCCGTTTGGGGCCGTGGCGCCGCGCTGGCAGATCCTGATTGAAACAGTCTCGATCCTGTCCATGGTGTATGGTGCGTTTGCGGCTATTCCGCAGACCAACATCAAGCGGCTGATGGCGTATTCTTCCATTGGGCATATGGGGTATGCCCTTATGGGGCTGGCAGCGGCTTCCATGGCCGGATTGCAGGCTACTCTGGTCTATCTGAGCGCGTATCTGATCATGAATGCGGGGACATTTGGCTGTATTGCGGCCATGCGCCGTAACGGGCGTGAGGTGAACGGCATTGCCGACCTCGCCGGGCTGGGCAAGACAGACCCCGGCATGGCGCTGGCGCTGGCCATTTTTATGTTCAGCATGGTGGGGGCTCCCCCTCTGGCCGGGTTCTTTGGCAAATTTCTGGTGTTTGCTGCCGCCTGGCAGGCTGGCCAGTATCCGCTGGTGGCGGTGGGGGCTGCGGCAAGCATTGTCGGTGCCTATTATTACCTGCGCATTGTCAAGGTGATGTATTTTGATGCACCGGATCAGGCGTTGGACCGGCCCGCGCCGGGTCTGCTGCTGGTATCGGGCGGTATGGGTCTGGCCACGGTTCTGTTCATTGCCGTGCTGGGGCCGATTCTGTCCTTCGCACATCAGGCTGCGATTGCGCTGGTCGGATGAGTAACCCGGCATGGCCGTGGCGGCTTGAGTGCCACGAGGAACTGACATCGACCTCTGATTACTGCATGGAGCGGCTCAGGCAGGTGAGCCCAGTGGTCTGGCGGTTCTGGCCAGACGGCAGAGCAAGGGACGTGGCAGCCGGGGGCGGCAATGGCTGGATTCCGGGCAAAGTCTTGCCCTATCTGTTCTGCTTGATGCAGGCGTTACGCAGCAGGATGCGCTGGGGGGCTGGCCTTTTGCCGCCTCCCTTGCGTTTTATGATGGCCTTGTTGACAGCGTGCCTGCGGCCCGTGTGCGGCTGAGCATAAAATGGCCGAACGATATTCTGCTCGACGGGCGCAAGCTCGGCGGCATTCTGATCGAGCGGGAAGGCGAGAGGCTGGTGATCGGCATGGGGGCCAACCTTCAGGCGGCTCCGGATCAGGCCCTGACCGGTCAGGGAACCGCCTGTCTTGCTCAGTGCGGTCCGGTGGGTGATGTCGAAGATGTCGCGCGCGCGGTGCTGGCGCGGCTGGGCCAGTGGTGCGATATATGGCGCAGGGAAGGCTTTGAATCTCTGCGTCTTGCATGGCTAGAAAGGGCGCACCCGCCTGGAACGCCTCTTGTCGTCAGGGGCGCGAGTACTTATGAGGAAGGGCGCTTCGCCGGGCTGACGGCGGATGGACGCCTGCTGCTGGACACGGTTGCGGGCACAAAAGTGATCGCAACAGGTGATATCCTGCTTGCGGAAGGGAGAGGCTAGGGTTGCTGCTCGTCATTGATGCCGGGAACACCAATGTTGTGTTTGCTGTGCATGACGCGGAAAAATGGCGGGGCGTGTGGCGCATTACCATGCAGGCGCAGCGCACGTCTGACGAGTATGCCGTGTGGCTGCTGGCTTTGCTGCGCACACAGGGGCTGAGCCCTGCCGACGTCAAAGGGGCCGTGATCGGCACCGTCGTGCCCGCCGCCCTTTATCATCTCAGAACATTGTGCCGCCAGTGGTTTGCGGTCGAGCCACTTCTGGCTTCCGCCCGACTGGACTGGGGGTTCTCCATTCTGGTGGATAACCCGGACGAGGTGGGTGTTGACCGTCTCTTGAACGGTCTGGCCGCGCACCACAACTATGGTGGGCCATTGACCGTTATCGATTTTGGCACAGCTACGACATTTGACGTAGTAGACCGTGAAGGCAGCTATTGCGGTGGGGTGATCGCGCCGGGTATCAATCTATCGGTTGAGGCGCTGCATCAGGCGGCGGCCCGTTTGCCCCGCATTGGCATTGGGCGTCCGGTGGGAGATTCGGCCATCGGGCGCAATACGGTTTCGGCCATGCGGTCGGGTGTGTTCTGGGGGTATGTTGGTTTGATCGAGGGGATCGTCGAGAGGATCAGGCGGGAAGTGGGGCCCATGAAGGTGCTCGCGACCGGCGGTCTGGCTCCGCTCTTCTCGGAGGGAACGACTATTTTCGACCATGTGGATTCAATGTTGACCCTGAACGGGCTGCGCTTGCTGGCGGGGCGCAATCCCCTGCCAAAACTGACTGTAGAACGAGATTTTCTGACTGAAGGATAAAACGACATTATGACAGGACAAAACGGCGATCTGCCTTTCTGCCCTTGGGTGGAACGGGCGAGATCGGCATGAACCTGAACCTGTATCGTCTGGGCGATACATGGCTTGCCATTGACTGCGGCATTGGTTTCAGCGGGAACGACACCCCGGAAGCTGAAATTCTGGTGCCGGACCCGGCCTTTATCGTGGAACGGAAAAACAGCCTCGCAGGCTGGTTATCACTCACGCGCATGAAGACCATATTGGCGCTGTTGCCCATATGTGGCCCATGCTCGAATGCCCGGTTTACGTCACGCCGTTCGCGGCGGCCGTGCTGCGCCGCAAGCTGGCGGAAGCGCGGCTGAACGATGTGCCGATCAAGGTTGTCATGCCCGGCAGCCGTTTCAATGTCGGCCCGTTCGATATCGAATTCGTGCCCGTAACGCATTCGGTGCCCGAGGCACAGTCCATGGTGCTGCGCACACCTGCGGGTATCGTGGTGCATACGGGTGACTGGAAGTTCGATCCCGAGCCGCTGGTTGGCCCCGCGACAGACCTGAACCGGCTTGAGGAAATCGGCCGTGAAGGCGTGCTGGCACTTGTGTGCGACAGCACGAACGTCATGAAGCCCGGCCCTTCGCAGTCTGAATCCGAAGTGCGCCGTAGCATGACGGAACTGGTGGGGGAGCTTAAGGGCCGTATTGCGGTTACCTGCTTTGCCTCCAACGTGGCGCGTGTTGAAACCATTGCCATGGCAGCACAGGCAGCAGGCCGTACGGTGGTGCTGGTCGGGCGCTCCCTGCGCAACCTCGATACCGCCGCGCGTGAATGTGGCTATCTGTCGGGTGTTCTGCCGTTCCTGAGCGAGCAGGACGTGAACGACGTGCCCGATGACAAGCTGCTGATGATCATCACCGGCAGTCAGGGCGAGCCCCGCTCGGCGCTTTCCCGTATTTCGATCGACGAACACCCGAATATCTCGCTGGGTGAGGGTGATACGGTCATTTATTCCAGCCGTATGATTCCGGGCAACGAGCGCGCCATCATGGCCGTGCAGGATAATCTGGCACGCCGGGGTGTTACGGTTATTACCGACCGTGAACGCTTTGTGCATGTGTCCGGCCATGCAACGGGTGGCGATGTGCGCAAGATGTATGACCTGCTGCGCCCGCAGCATGTTGTGCCGGTGCACGGCGAATGGCGCCACCTGACGGCACAGGCCGCTCTGGCGCAGGAAGCCGGCATTACGCCGGTGCTGCTGGAGGATGGTGATATCCTGCAGCTTGCTCCGGGCCGGGTCGAGGTGGTGGATACAGCCCCCACGGGCCGTCTGGCGCTTGATGCGGGGCGTCTGCTGTCCATGAACGGTGGCGTGCTGGCGGCGCGGCGCAAGATGCTGTTCAACGGTATCGTTATCGGCAGCTTCGCGGTGGATGAGGAAGGCTTTGTTATTGGCGACCCCAAGGTGAGTGCACCGGGGCTGCTTGAGCCGGATGATCTGGAAAGCGTGCGCGTGCGCGAGGAATTCGCCAATGCGCTGGATATCATCCCCGATGAACTGCGTAATGAGGACAGCACGTTCCGCGATGCTGCCAAAACCGCGCTGCGTCGTGCTCTGGGCCGCAAGCTGCAAAAACGCCCGCTGGTGGATGTGCATCTGCTGCGCGTCTGAGGTGGTATGACAACATCATTCGCCCGAAGGAGGCCCATCGCGGGTTTCCTTTGGGCGTTTGCTGTTCTAGAGCAGAAAACAGGATCAATCATTCCGGGATGTTCCCACTCAGGGGAGCGTTCATCGTACAGGGCATAACCGACCATGCGTCTTTCGCGCAGCTTCATTCCCACGCTTAAGGAAAACCCTGCAGAGGCGCAGATCGTCTCGCACAGGCTCATGCTGCGCGCAGGGCTGATCCGCCAGACGGCGTCTGGTATCTATGCCTGGCTGCCTGCTGGCCTGCGTGTGCTGCGCAATATCAGCCAGATCGTGCGTGAGGAACAGAACCGCATTGATGCGCAGGAAGTGCTTATGCCCACCCTGCAATCTGCCGATCTGTGGCGGCGCTCGGGCCGTTACGATGCCTACGGACCGGAAATGCTGCGTATTCAGGACCGGCACAAGCGCGAACTGCTGTACGGTCCGACCAATGAGGAAATGATTACGGACCTGTTTGGTCAGTCCGTTAAATCCTACAAGGAACTGCCGCAGGCACTGTATCACATCCAGTGGAAATTCCGCGATGAAGTGCGGCCCCGCTTCGGGGTCATGCGCGGGCGTGAGTTCCTGATGAAAGACGCCTATAGCTTCGATGTCGACTATGCTGGCGCTGTTGCGACCTATCGGCGCATGCTGCTGTCTTATCTGCGGACATTCCAGCGTTTGGGCGTGCAGGCGGTGCCCATGCGCGCTGATACCGGCCCCATTGGCGGTGAACTCAGCCATGAATTCCTGATTCTGGCCCCTACGGGTGAAAGCGGCGTGTTTTATGACGCCGCGCTGGAAGAGCAGGACTGGCTGGATGAACCGGTTGACGTAAACAGCCCGGCGGAGCTGGAAGCCTTTTTCAACCGTGTGACCACGCCGTATGCGGCAACGGATGAAATGCACGACACCGCCGCATGGGAGAATGTGCCGGTAGAGCGCCGCCGCGAAGGCCGTGGCGTGGAAGTCGGGCATATTTTCTACTTCGGCACGAAATATACCGAGGCGATGGATATCAGCATTGCCGGGCCGGATGGCAACAAACTCCACCCGGAAATGGGGTCTTACGGCATTGGCGTGTCCCGTCTGGCGGGGGCCATTATCGAGGCCAGCCATGACGAGAACGGTATTATCTGGCCGGATTCCATTGCGCCGTTCAAGGCGGCTATCCTGAACCTGAAATCGGGCGATGAACTGTGCGATGCGCTGTGCGAGCGGATTTACGCGGCTGCCCCCGATGCCTTCCTGTATGATGATAGGCCGGAGCGTGCAGGCGTGAAGTTTGCGGATGCCGACCTTATGGGCCACCCGTGGCAGATTGTCGTGGGGCCGCGTGGTGCCAAGGCCGGGCAGGTGGAACTCAAGCGCCGCGCCACGGGCGAGCGGCAGGAGCTGGCGATAGACGATGCGCTGGCTCTGGTTCTGGCTGGTTAAGCGGTATGTTTGGCCCCTTTGAGCGCGCGGTGGCGGGCCGTTACCTCCGTGCTCGGCGGGGCGAACGTTTTGTTTCGATCATCGCCATTTTCTCACTCATCGGTATTGCTCTTGGCGTTGCCACGCTAATTATCGTCATGGCGGTGATGAACGGCTTTCAGGCTGATCTGATGGGCCGCATACTGGGGCTCAATGGCGATCTGACCGTCTATGGTTCAGGTCGTACCATCAGCGCTTACGAAACAGCGGCGGAAAAAGTGCGCAAGGTGCCCGGTGTTGTGGGGGCTACCCCCATGATCGAAGGCCAGGTGCTGCTGAGCGTGGTGGGTATAATACCGGTGCTGTCGTGCATGGTATGACCCCACAGGGCTTGCAGGGGCTTACGGCTGTCAGTTCCTCGCTGGTGGCGGGATCACTGAACGATTTCGGCGGTGATGATTCCATCGTGGTCGGGGTGACACTGGCCGAGCGCGCCGGGCTTATGGTGGGTTCAGGTGTAACCCTTGTTTCACCCGATGGCGCGGCAACGGCCTTTGGCACAGTGCCGCGTGTCAAAACCTACCATGTCGTGGCGATTTTTGATGCGGGGTGAATGACTACAATTCCAGCGTGGTGTTTCTCCCCATGCAGGCGGCGCAGGTATATTTCCAGATGCCCGGGCAGGTCACGCAGATCATGGTCATGACGGATGACCCCGAGCATGTGCGGCCAGTCACGCTGGCAATCAGCCGGGCTCTGGCTGATCCGGGCCTGCGGGTCATGGACTGGACCAATGCCAATAACGCCCTGTTTGGCGCGGTTCAGGTGGAACAGAATGTCATGTTCCTGATCCTGACGCTGATCATTCTGGTGGCAGCCTTCAATGTCATTTCCTCGCTGATCATGATGGTCAAGGACAAGACCGCAGATATTGCCGTCCTGCGCACACTAGGGGCGAGCCGCGGTGCCATCATGCGGATTTTTCTGATGTGCGGAGCCTTTGTCGGGGTGAGCGGCACCGTGGCGGGAACGCTGCTTGGTGTGGTGTTCTGCGTGAATATCGAGCGGATCAGGCAGGCATTGCAGAAGCTGACAGGCACCAACCTGTTCAACCCCGAAGTGTATTACCTTGAACATCTGCCGGCCAAGCTGGTGTGGGGGCAGGTGGCGGAAGTGATCGTGATGGCGCTTGGCCTCTCGCTGCTGGCCACGCTGTACCCCTCATGGCGTGCCGCGAAAACCGACCCGGTGGAGGCCCTGCGCCATGAGTGAGACGACCGTGCTGTCGCTGCGTGGTGTGGAGAAAAACTACCGCAGTGGTGATAACGATGTCCTCCCCGTGCTCCGTGGAGCGGAGCTGACCCTGCATGCGGGGGAAATCGTGGCGTTGGTAGCGCCGTCCGGCACAGGTAAATCGACCCTCCTGCATCTGGCGGGTCTGCTGGATACACCGGATAATGGCGATATCGTCATTTGCGGCCAGTCCACCCGTGGCATGGCGGAGGCCGGGCGCACGGCGCTGCGGCGTGACCGGATTGGTTTTGTATACCAGTTCCATCACCTGCTCGGAGAATTCAGCGCGCGTGAGAACGTGATGCTACCCCAGATGATCGCGGGCAAGCCCAAGGGGCAGGCGCGGGCAGAGGCCGAACGCCTGCTGGGCATGTTTGGTCTCTCACACCGGGTGGGGCACCTGCCGGGCAAGCTGTCAGGGGGTGAGCAGCAGCGTGTGGCCATAGCCCGTGCGCTGGCTAATGCACCGGCTCTGCTGCTGGCGGATGAGCCGACTGGCAATCTGGACGTGCGCACCGCAGATGCCGTTTTTACGGAACTGCTGGATGCCGTGCGGCAGAAAGGGTTGGCTGCACTGGTTGCAACCCATAACGAAGAACTGCTGCCGCGCATGGACCGGGTGGTGACCCTGCGCGACGGCGTTCTGGTGCCGCGTTAGGCGTTTTTCAGCACCCGCTCTACAGCCTTGCGCACGCGCCAGGCTGTGGGCGGTGTCAGGCTGCTGAACCATGCTGCGGGTAGGCCGTGGCGATCCGTCAGATATTTATAAAAATTCCACCGCGGCTTAGCCAGAAAACCGAGGTCGCTGTCCAGCCACCGGAACAGCGCAATGGTGTCGGCCCCGCGTACCGTGCTGCGTGCTGCCATGGGAAAGGCAACGCCATAATTGCGCTGGCAAAAGCCGGAAATTTCTTCGGACGACCCCGGCTCCTGTCGGCCAAAGTCATTGCTGGGAATGCCAATAACAACCAGCCCGGCTTTATGGTACTGGGTCCACAGCGCTTGCAGGCCTTCATATTGGGGCGTGAAGCCGCAGAGCGATGCGGTATTGGCAAGAAGCACCGGGCGACCGCGATAAGCGCCCAGATCAATGGTTCCGCCTTCAAGAGAGGGCAGGGTGAAATCATACACACAAGTCAAGAGGCTGTCCTTTTGCTACATTTGTGGCAGGAGGAATATTCCATGTAGCCGAATAGCAGACAGGGTGCGAGGGATGATGCGTAATCAGAGGGTGGAAGCCTGCTGCCCTGTTACGGGTTCTTTTTTCAGGCTTCCACCATGCCTCTGCGCGGCAAGATCGTGTTCTGATTTTTGTTGTTCATTATATTGAACTTGATCCTGTATTCTGAATATGAAGAGACGGGCCTCTCCTGTCAACAAGGAAAATAAGAAAAGCATGTCTACTCCACAGGATACGGTTCCAGCCCTGCGCCGAGCCGTCCGCATTCTTGATCTTGTGCGTGCTGCCAGCAGGCCTCCTCTGGCGGCGGATATTGCCCGCCAGCTTGATTTACCGCGCAGTACAGCCCACGGATTGCTGGCCGTGATGGTGGAGCTTGAGCTGCTGGACAAGAACGCGGCGCAGGGATACCGGTTGGGTACACGTCTGCTTGATTGGGCAGGGGACGTAACCGAAAAGCGCGATCTGGTGGCTGAGTTCTACCACGCGCTCGAAACCCGCCCCGATCTGGATTCGTTTACCATCACGCTCACCATGCTCGAAGGGGCGGATGTCGTGTATCTGGCCTGCCGGAACAGCGCGATGGTTCTTGGGGCGTCGTTTCGGGTGGGTATGCGCCTGCCTGCCATTTTTACAGCGACAGGCAATGCCATGCTGGCTGGTATGGATGATGCGTCGTTTGACGAATGGCTGGCCCAGCACCCGGTATCAGGCTGGCCCAAACCGCTGACCCCCAATGCCATACGCTCTATTGCAACGCTGGTGCGTGAAATGGGCGAAATCCGTGACCGTGGCTACGCGGTGGATGACGAGCAGATTCACGATGGGCTGTGGTGCTTCGGCTCAGCCGTAAAGGATCATTCCGGTCAGGCAGTGGCTGGGGTAGGGATCAGTCTGCCGCAGACGGAACTGGGCCGCTATGGCATGGAAAAACTGGGCGAATACGCGGTTGATCTCGCGCGCGCCGTATCTTTCAGGCTGGGTTATCGGGGAGAGTAAGTGCGCGGGCGCTGCATGGCGCAACGCACAGGGCCGGTAAATGCGGGCGCTTGAGCCCCCGCACCGTATGGGTGCAGGGATGCTCTGCGGCAGTGCTCCGCCAGAGGCGGGGGGTTATTCGACCGTAACCGATTTTGCGAGGTTCCGGGGCTGGTCGACATCCGTGCCTTTGAGAATCGCTACTTCGTAAGCGAGCATCTGCACGGGAATGACCTGCACAATCGGGGTTACGAAGTCATGCACATGGGGCAGCACCACCATCTGCTCCGCAATGGCTGAAACGCGCTCTGCTCCTTTGGTGTCGGTAAACACCAGCAGGCGGCCACCGCGGGCCTTGGCTTCCTGTAGGTTCGAAAGCGTTTTGTCGAATAAGGGTGTGTAGGGGGCACTCGCCACGATTGGCACGGAACTGTCGATCAGCGAAATGGGGCCGTGCTTCATCTCGCCCGCAGCGTAGGCCTCGGCGTGGATGTAGGAAATTTCCTTGAGCTTGAGCGCTCCTTCCATCGCTACGGGAAAGAGGCTGCCACGGCCAAGGTAAAGCACGTCGCGCGCTTCAGCCACAACGCGCGCCATGGCGCGTACGGCGTCTTGCTGGGCGAGGGCGTCGGCTGCGCGGGTGGGCAGGTCCAGCAGGGCGGAAACCAGTTCTTCCTCACGCAGCGGGTCGAGTTGCCCGCGGGCGCGGGCGATGGCAATGCTTAGGCAGGCCAGAACGGTGAGCTGTGCGGTGAATGCCTTGGTGGAGGCGACGGAAATTTCAGGACCCGCCACGGTGCCCAGCATGGCATCGCTTTCGCGCGCCATGGTGCTGTGTTCCACATTCAGTATGGACAGGATATGGACGGCACTCTGGCGCAGGGCGCGCAGGGCTGCCAGCGTGTCTGCGGTTTCTCCTGATTGGGAAATCAGCAGCCCGAGCGAGTGTTTGTCCAGCGGTGGGTTACGGTAGCGCAGTTCGCTGGCAACATCGATATCAACCGGCAGGCGGGCGATTTCTTCAAGCCAGTAGCGACCTACCATGCCCGCATAAAAAGCGGAGCCGCAGGCGGTAATGACGGCGCGCGGCACCTCCGTCAGGCTGAATGGCAGTTCAGGCAGTACGACCTTGCGGGTTGCAGGGTCAACCATACGCTGGAGGGTCTGCCCGATCACCAGCGGATGCTCGTGCAGTTCCTTTTCCATGTAATGGCGGTAACCGTCCTTGCCGATGGCCCCTGCCGTCAGGGTAGTGACCTGCTGGGTGCGCTGCACGGGGGTGCCGTCAAAACGGATGAACTCAGCCCGATAGGGGTCAGGATCGCGCAGTCACCGTTTTCCATATAGGTGATGCGCCGTGTCAGGGGGGCCAGCGCCAGCGAGTCCGAACCGAGGAACATTTCTTGCTCGCCATACCCGACAGCCAGCGGGGCATTATGCATGCGCCGATCATCAGCCCGTCATGGCCAGCAAACACCATGGCGATGGCATATGCCCCTTCCAGCCGTTGTAGCGCGGCCAGTGCTGCCTCTTTGGGCAGCAAGCCACGCTGGAGGTGGTAGTCTACCAGTAGGGCGATGGTTTCGCTGTCGGTTTCGGTTTCGAACACCTGCCCGGCGGCTTCGAGTTCGCGTCGCAGGGTTTCGAAGTTTTCGATAATGCCATTATGCACGATCGCCACGCGGGCAGTGCCGTGCGGGTGGGCGTTGCCTGTGGTGGGCGCGCCATGGGTGGCCCAGCGTGTGTGCCCGATGCCGGTTGTGCCAGCCAGCGGTTCGTGTTCGAGCAGGGTGGCCAGATTATCCAACTTGCCTGCCGCCCGGCGGCGCTCGATCTGCCCATTGGACAGGGTGGCGATTCCTGCGGAATCATAGCCACGATATTCAAGGCGACGCAGCCCTTCGAATACGATCGGTGTCGCGTGGCGCAGCCCTGTGGCGCCGCAGATCCCACACATCAGCCGTTTTCCTTCCTTGCTCGTAGCATGTCCTTGTACCGCTTGCCCTGTTCGGGCTTGTTGGCCTGCCGTGCCCGGCCCAGTGCCAGCGCATCAGGCGGTACGTCTGCCGTAATGACGCTGCCAGCGCCGATCAGTGCATTGTCGCCAATGTTGAGCGGTGCAACCAGAACCGAGTCCGATCCCACGAACACATCATGCCCGATCAGCGTGCTGTGCTTGAAGGTACCGTCGTAATTGCAGGTAATGGTGCCCGCGCCGATATTGGTACGGTTGCCAACGCGGGAATCGCCCAGATAGGAGAGGTGGTTGACCTTCACCCCTGTTCCCATGGTCGTGGCTTTGATTTCGACAAAATTGCCAACCGTGAACCCGCGCCAATGCTGCTGCCGGGGCGAATGCGCGCATAGGGGCCGATAACCGTATCAGCGTGGATTTCACAGCCTTCCAGATGGCTGAAAGAGCGGATGGTAGCACCTTCATGCACGATAACGCCGGGGCCGAACACGACATGCGGCTCTATCAGCACATCGGCGGACAGGCAGGTATCAGCACATAGGAAAACGGTTTCAGGTGCGACCAGTGTCACGCCTTCGGCCATGGCGGTTTCACGCAGGCGGGTTTGCATGGCGGCTTCGGCCAAAGCAAGTTCCGCACGGGAATTGACGCCACGTAGTTCATCTTCCGGAGCTTCGACCGCACGCACGCGCCCCTGTTCGGCAACGGCGAGGCCCACGACATCCGTCAGGTAAAATTCCCCCTTGGTGTTGTCGTTGCGTACGGCCTTCAGCCAGCGGCGAAAATCTGAAGCATCGGCACACAGCACGCCTGCATTGCACAAATCCACACTGCGCTCTTCAGGGGTTGCGTCCGCCCATTCCACAATGCGGCTTACTTCACCTTCATGGGCGAGTACGCGCCCGTAACGTGCTGGGTCTTGCGGGCGCATGGCCAGAAGTGCCAGCCCCACTCCGGGCTTGCGGCGCTCTTCGAGCAAAGTGGTGAGGGTGTGGGCTGAAATCAGCGGATTATCGGCATAGAGCACTGCCACATCGCCATCGCCAAAGCAGGCTTCGGCCTGCAAGGCGGCATGGGCGGTGCCGAGGCGGTCATGCTGGATAATAACCGGGTAGGGGGCCACAAGCTCCGCCACGTCTTCCATGCCGGGGCCGACTACGACAACCAGCCGGTCGAAAACGGCGGATGCACTGGCCAGAAGATGCGCAAGCATGGGCAGTCCCGCGATCTGCTGCATGGCTTTGGCGCGGGAGGATTTCATGCGTGTGCCAAGGCCGGCGGCCAGAAGCACGGCTGTGGCAGGGCGGGAGGGGGAAAAAGAGCTCATGAACCATGCGGTAAGACAAGCCTCAGCCTGTGTCAAACCTCTCGCGCCAGTGTTTATACCATGCGAGGATAAGGCGGTTTTTCAGGTTTTTGAAAGCAGAAGAGGCAGCACGCGATGACAGTACGCAGACTGGCGGTTTTTGACATGGATGGGACCTTGCTGGATTCCCTACCGGACCTTGCGGAAAGCTGCCGCGAGCTTCTGGCTTTCTATGGTCTGCCTGTTCTGTCGGACACCATGATCAGAACCATGATAGGGCGTGGTGTGGCGGTTCTGGTTTCCAAAGCACTGGCGGCTGCCAGAAGTCTGGTGGGCGAGCGGGCACCAGTTGTGGATGAAGCCGAGGCCGCGGCCCGGTTCATGACGTTATATATGCCACGGCTGACCCGTCTTTCGCGCCTGTTTCCGGGGGCGGAGGATGCCCTGCGGGCGTTGCGCAATGCGGGTTGGGAACTGGCGGTGTGCACCAACAAGCCTGAGGCGGCGGCGCGTGAAATCCTGCATGCGCTGGATGTGGCCGACCTGTTTGTGGCTGTTGGCGGTGGGGACAGTTTTGCAGTTAAAAAACCAGATCCCGCCCATCTGTTAGGCACGATTGCCATGGCGCATGGGCAGGCGGATCGTAGCGTTATGGTGGGGGATATGCCGCCAGACTGGCTCGCGGCGGAGGGGGCAGGCTGCCCATTTGTGTACGCGGCATGGGGGTATGGCCAGCAACCACCAGAAGGCGGGCAATGGCAGGCAGGATCAATGGTGGAAGTGCCAGCTCTGCTGGAAACCATACTGCCGGTATAATGTGGTGATGCGGCGATACGTATCGCCGCATTCCCTCAGATATGTATGGGGGGCAGGGCGGCTGCGAGTTGCTCGGCCACCACGACGTCATCTGGCTTATCCACATCCACAGCGGCGCGTCCATCTGACAGGGGAACCAGTTCAGCCTGAGCCCCAGTTAGTTTTACAATGCGCCGGTACAGCGCAGCACGCGTCAGGCGGCCAGTCAGGGCGCGAAGCAGGACAAGCGGTCCAAGGGCAAGCGCGACGCGAAGCGGGTTTTTGCGGTTCTGTTCTACACGCTGCCACAGATCAGCCACTCTGGCCGAAACGGCGCTTTTGAACAGGAACATGTTACACCCGGAAAAGGTCATGTCCGCCAGCCGGATATAAGTGCGGCGCGTGTTTGGCACGGCGCGCTGCACGGCGTCCTGCGTGGCGACACAGGCCGCCATGTCGCTTTGCGGCTGAATGGCGGAGAGAAATTCTTCCACCCATGCGGCCTGTAGTAGGGCGTTATCGGCCGTAGTAACCAGCAGTGGTGTGCCAAAGCGCGCAAGCCCAGCCAGCACGCTGGCGCTGGGGCCACCCGGCTGTGCGGGAAGTAGCAGGATATCGGGTGGTAGTTTGTCAGCCAGCACATGCGGAGAGTCCACACACACGGCTATACGCGAGATGGCGGGCACGTCCCGTAGGGCTGCGATTACCCTCAGTACCATTGGCACTCCGCCAATGGGCAGAAGTGCCTTGTGCGAAACACCGGCCATTTGTGCCAGCGGATCAGGCCGTCCGGGCCGCGTACCCGCCAGCACAAGAGCGGTGACGGGGGCGCTGGCCGTGGATGCGCTCATTACGCGCGCTTGCTCTCGGGGCGGGCGCCATCGGGCCGGTCACGCGGGGGGGCACCCGTAAGGTGCATGACCCACGGATACAGGGCGGCCTGTTTCAGGTCGTAACCAAGATTGAACACGGTCGGGCTGCGGGGGCGGGCCTTGGCATCAAGGTAGTAGGAGCCGAACATGCGGTCGACCACAAAGCTGGTGATGCCGAAATTGCCGTCTTCATCATGGAAGTGATGCAGAACGTGGCGGGCTTTCATACGCTGGATCCAGGCTGAACGGGGTTTGTAGTTCAGGTGCTGGATGCAGTGAAAGAATTCGTAAATACAAGTGATCGTAATGCCCGTGCCAACAGCCGTTGCAGAGGCCCCGATTCCGCCAATCAGGTAACCGATTGGTGCGGTAATGAGGATGATCGTGGGCAGGGTGGTGACCGGCGCGCCAAAGAGCACATCAAGCAGGTGGGGGTCCTGATGGTGGTCGAAATGGATGCGTTTCCACAGGCTGGCGGTCCAGCGGTTCTTGTAGAGCAGGTGGCCGTGCAGCACGTAGCGGTGCAGCAGGTACCATGCCAGAGGATAAACGGCTACGACCGCCAGAATGGCGATCAGCGTCGGAGCCCAGCCCGCAAAGTATCGCGCGGCGGTGCCGAAACTTACGATAATGAGAGCGAAATACAGCAGAATCGTGGGGTAAGTCAGATAGGCTACCCAGAGCTGCCGCAGGTTCATCTTGCCAAGATCGAAGCTGCGCCCCGTCTTGAGTGATGGGTTATTGAGTGTCTCGCTCATAGTGTTTCGTTCCTCAGGAGCGCGCTCAGCGCGCCCAGCGTGAAGATGATCAGTCCCGGCAGTACGGCATGAGTGGAGGCAGGAGCCCCGCATTGCCCATGGCGCGAAACAGTCCCTGTGTGACGATGAACAGAAGGCCGCTGCCCAGACACCATACAGGCAACCAGCTTCGACTGCCTGTCCGTGGAGGGATATAGAGTACCGGCATGGCAATCAACAATAGCACAAGAAGTGAAATGGGGCGCATCAGCCGTTCCAGCAACCCCGCCTTGAGGTAAGCGGGGGTGTCGTTCGAGGGAACATGGCCTAACAGGCGCTCGATCATGAGGCGCGTGGAAATGGGTGCCTGTCGGCGGCCAGCCGGATGATCTCTGCCGGAGGCAGGTTCATGGCCCACGGTACGCTGGCCTGAGTGGGCTGCGCTTGTGCGACGAGGTTGTGCACGGAAAGCCCGCTGACATCATGCAGAATCCAGCCTCCCGCAGGGGTATGGCTGGCCTGAGCCGCATGAAGAGTGCCGGTAAGCCTGCCTTCCATATCACGAGTGTAGATGTCCACTTCTCCCAGACGTGCGCCACCATCGGCCGCATAGCCAACATGAACGATCCGGCTGGTGTCGCGGAACCAGAAAGCGTGGCCGTTTTCAGGGGTGGGGTCCGTGCGGTTCCACCATATGGCCAGAGCCAGCTCCGAACGGGGGGCGATCTGGTCATCAATTATGACCCCCATGAAACCCAGAACGAGCGTGATGGGGGCCAGTTTCAGGTAAAAACCCAGTGTAGAAAGCCCCGCCGCGCGTAAAATGGCGGTTTCGCTTGCAAGGGTCATCTGCGTGAGCATGACCAGCGAGCCGATCAGCACGGCAAAGGCAGAGTGTTGGACAGCAGGAAGGGAAGGCGCAGGCCAACATAAAGCATCAACCCCTGCACACCCAGATGGCGCTGCAGGATTGGGGTTGTCTGCTCAAGCAGGGCCAGAACTTCGAGCAACCCTACCAGCACGGAGCAGCAGATCATGACCCGCACGAACAGCGTGACGGAGAGATACCGGAGCAGGATGTATCGGGGCGCGCGGGGTGTGAGAGACATGGCAGACGAGAGGTGGCTGGCCATCAGGCGTTGCCCGTTGGGGTTTGTCTGGTGTGCAGGCGGTTTCCCAGCTTGGCGCGCAGCAGAGAAAACACGCCAGAGCGATAGAGTAGGGGCACGACACAGAGTGCCATGAAAACAAAGGCCGCCAACCAGATGGAGAGTACGGAGCGCTGCCGGTCGCGGCCATGCTGTGCGCCATCTGCATCAGGTGATCAAACCCGACCATGATGATGAATGCAGCGGGCAGCCCAATGACATCGCGCTGTCGTTTGCGGGTAATGGCAAGCGCTGTTGCCAGAAGGGGAATGAACGGCACTGTCAGGCAGCGCGCCAGCCGGAAATGCAGTTCGGAAAGCAGGTGCAGGCGTGAAATGGTTGTTGTGTCGTTGGTGACAAGTCTTGCGACAAGCTCTGGTGATGTGAGCTCCCGCTCATCCTCACCGCGTTGGCGGAATGGCACAACCTGCGCCGCATGGGCGAGGTAACGGGTCGAATGATCGAAAAGGGCCACGGTTGGTGGGTCGTCGGCGCTTGTCGTCAGGATCATGCCGTCTTCCAGCTCGATTTCGACGGCGTTGCCGTCATCTGCGATACGGATATGGCCGCGTCGCGCTGTAATGTCATGTTCCTCGCCGTCTTTGATGTCGCGGATAAAGACATGATAAAGTTCTGAACCGCTCTGCGTTACCTTGTCGGCTGTGAATGTCATGGCGGGCGAGGGAGAGGCGAACAGGCGTGACTGCATGCGCGGTGTCCAGCCCGCATGGCTGGCGAAGTAAAAAGCCGAGCGGAAGTCATAGCGCGCATGGGGCTGGATAAAGCCGTAGAGCAGGAAAGACAGCGCGCCCAGAAAAGCGCCAAGCTGAAGGTAAGGGCGGATCATACGCAGCAGGGAACGCCCGCTGCTGTTGACCACGTCTATTTCCTCGTTCTGGCTCATACGGCGGATAATGGAAAAAACCGACACGCACAGAGCGGCGGGTAGAGCTTGCCCAAGGTAATGGGGCAGCAGGGTCGCCAGCAGACCAATGAAGGTAACCAGATGGCTGTTGCCCGTGGTCAGCAGGTTGAACAGCACCAGCAGGCGCTCAAGCAACAGGGCAGACATGACCACCGATAGAGCGACCAGAAAAGGCGGCATCAACTGTGCCAGCAGGTAGCGATCCAGCGTGCCGGGGCGCAGCCAGAGAATAACGCGCTGCATGAGCGGGAATCTGGGGGGGGAAGGTGTCATGCGTTTGGTAAAGGCATAGGGCGGCTCAGTGTATAATGCTGCGGCGTGCTGGCGCACATGGTTTCTGTGGGGGTGAGAAAGCGCCTTTGCACCGTTATTTTCCAGCCCGTTGGCACCTGCTCAATACCAATATGGTTCCACCCTGCGGCACTTTCATCATGCCCCGGCGCATGCGAGGCGGAAGATGAACTGATCACGGGAATATCCGTTCCGGCAATATGGGTGGTCGTGGCGCGGTGCGAATGACCATGCAGGACAAGCTCCGCCCCTTCACGGCGCAGAACCTCTTCAAGAGCTTGAAGGTCTTCAAGCCGTTTACGCCACACAACCAGATTACGTGCCGGAGGGTGGTGCAGCAGCACAACGCGGCACAGGCCTTTTGAGCGGGCATCTCGCAGGCAGGCGGCCAGTTGATCGAGCTGGGCTCTGCCGATAGCCCCGGTTGCGTGAAACGGCAGGGAAGGGCGCGCGGTATTGACGCCAATCAGCATGATATTTGCGGCCCTCAGGCATGATAGCCGCGGATACTGGGCTATAGGGTGCAGCCATGGTGCCCACAGGGCGCATTTTTTTGCATGTTTCTCGCGCACGAGGGTTTCGTGGTTGCCCGGCACGATCAGGTGGGGGGAAGATTCTGCTCATCCAGCCATCGCCGTGCATGCTGGAATTCCACCAAAGCTCCCAAGTTGGTCAGATCGCCCGTTATCGCCAGCAGATTCGGGTGGGTGGAGAGCGCATCGCTCATGACACGGTTCAACCAGCAGAGCTGATGTATGTGCTGTCTACGGGTCAGCCATGACAACAGACCCAATATACGTTTGAGCCGTATTTCCCGAATCTGCAGCCTGCCAGTTATGGGAAGATGCAGGTCTGACAGGTGGGCGATCCAGACGCAGGCCAAAACAGTCACGTCTCCCGTAAATGGTTGTCGCAAGAGGGTGCGACATGTGACAATTGTATGATGTAGCAGTATATCACCGAGGTAGGGTTGGGGCAAAAAGCCCTGACAGACAAGGTCAGTACAACAAGAGAGTTCGGGTGCAGAATTGTTTCGCCCTCATTTATAACCCGCAGAGCCGCAGAAATATCGAAGCGGACCCGCAATATCTGGAACAGGCCCGCGCCTTGACGCATGGGCGTGTCTACGCGCCACAGTCCCTTGATGAGCTGAGACTGCTTATTGAACGCATGGCGGCCAACCCGGTTACCTGTCTGGTGATCGATGGGGGGGATGGCACGGTCGGCACGGTATTGAGCGCTCTCTATGCCTCGTCCTGGCCACGGGCATCGTGGCCAGTTATTGCGGTTCTGGCCTCGGGCAATACCAACCTGATCGCGGCGGATGTCGGGTTTGGGCAACGTGGGGTTGAGGCCCTGCATGCCCTGCGCGACAGGGTGCAGGCGGGCCTTACCTCTACGGCGCTGACATGGCGCAGGCCGCTGGTGGTGACACGGGCAGGCCATGAAGGGCGTGATGTTCTTGGCTTTTTCGGCGGAATAGGCGCTTTTGCCCGTGGGGTCGATATTGCGCACCATCCGGGTATTCTGAGAAATATCGCACATGATATGGCGGTTGTGCTGACGCTGATGCTGTCTCTGAGCAAGCTGTTTTCGCCTCGGCAGAGAAAACGTTGGCTTGATGGCGTGCCGTGCGGACTTGTCCGTGATGGCACGCCGGATTCATTTGAACGCCATTTTGTTCTGTTGTGCACCGGTTTGCAGCGCCTACCCCACGGCGCATGGCCTTTCTGGACGGAGCCGAGCACATCCGATGAGGGCATGGCCTATCTGGATGTGGCCGCAAGGCCCAGAAGGCTCCTGATGGCGATATGGCATCTGCTGCGCGGGCGCGCACCGTCATGGATGCGTCGCTCTCCGCAATATCGCAGCGGGATGGCGGAAAGCCTGCATCTTAAAATGAAGCACGCCTTTGTGCTGGATGGCGAGATACTCGAACCGGGGACGGATGGCTGCCTGACCATTACCGCCGGGCCACAAATCAGCTTTTTGTGCCAATGAGCCGTAGGGCAGTCAGGCATCCCGTTCAGGCCTGTCAGGCACGGACAACCCTCGGCACATTGCTGGCCCATGAACTCGCCACCCCTGTAGAGGATCTTGTGCGGCATTTTGTCGTTCAGATGCTGGGGGATACCCAACCGTTAGGCGTGCTGTTTTACGGATCGGGTCTGCGGGGTGGGGTGGGTGAAGACACCCTGCTGGATTTTTATATTATTGTAGAACGTCAGGCAGACTGGCCCCGCTCCTTTCTTGCACGGCAATGCAATGCCATTCTGCCGCCGAACGTCGAATATCACGAGCAGAGCGTAAACGGTCAGGGAATGCGGGCCAAAGTCGCTATTCTGACACTGGCGCAGTTCAGAAAACTGACAGGCTTTGCGACATATGACACCACTCTGTGGGCGCGGTTTTCCCAGCCTTCACGTCTGGTCTGGTCAAGGGACATTCAGGCAGCGGGGCGTATTGGTGCCTGCATCATGCAGGCGCACGTAACGGCTGCGCGCTGGGCTGCCCTTCTGGGGCCGGAGCAGGGAGCACCTGCTGCATTCTGGGAAGGGCTATACGCCAACACCTATGCGGCTGAGCTCAGAGTGGAAAAAAATGGCCGTTCAGGCAGTATTGTAGAAGCGTGGCCTCATCGGTATGAAGCGCTGCTTCAGCCTGCTGGGCTCTGGCTGGCATAGAGGTTACGAAAACGGGCGAGAAACTACGCCCTGTCCTGCCGAACCATGAAAGAGAGGCCGGGAAACGGGCGTGGGCTGTGCGGGTTACGCTGGGGCGTCCGCTCAATATCCTGCGCCTTGCCAAAGCCGCATTTACGTTTGCCGGAGGGGCGCGCTACGCCGCATGGAAAATTCGCAGGCATAGTGGGATCAGCATCGAGGTCTCCCCCTTTGCTGAAAAACACCCATTACTGGCCGCGCCCCCTGTGCTGTTCAGGCTCTGGCGACGCGGCCTTTTCCGGCTGCGCTGATCAGGCCGCGGCGGATAGCGGAACGCTACAATCCTCAGCGGCCTGCCTGAATATTTCAAGTGCCTGATCGATTTGGGCAGCCGTATGCGTGGCCATAACCGAGCAGCGCAGAAGCGGACGCGAATCAGGCGTTGCAGGGGGCAGGCTGAGATTGACGTATACACCAAGCTCCAGCAGGCGGTTCCACATGGGAATGGCCTGTTCCACCGTTTCCAGCGTTACGGCAATAACCGGGCTGACCCGCTGGCTGGCATTCAGGCCAAGCTGCACAAAGCCCGCATGCAGACGGGCTGCATTGTCCATCAACTGGGTCCGCAGCTCAGGGTGTTCCTGCATTTCTTCCAGTGCCGCGGCCGTTGCAGCAATGACTTCCGGCGGCAGTGATGCGGTAAACATGTAGGGGCGGCAGTTCAGGCGCACCAGTTCCAGTTCCGGGTGGTCGGATACACAGTAGCCACCAACCGTGCCAAGCTTTTGGAGAAGGTGCCAACAATGAAGTCAACATCAGCTTCCACACCGTCCGCTTCGGCGCTGCCCCGGCCATGTTCGCCCAGCACGCCGAAGGAATGCGCTTCGTCCACCAGAAGGTAGGCACCGGTTTCTTTCTTGACCGCAGCAAATTCCGCAACAGGGGCCACATTCCCGGTCATGGAGTAGATACCCTCAACCACCACCAATTTGGCTGCGTCAGGCGCATCCAGCCGTTTGATACGCTTGTACAGATCATCAGGGTCGTTATGGCGGAACCGGATAACCTGTGCGGCACTCAGGCGGCTGCCATCGTAAATGCTGGCATGGCTGTCAGCATCCAGAAGCAGATAGTCGTCTTTACCGGCCAGGGCGGAAATCATGCCCAGATTTGCCTGATAGCCGGTAGAAAAGACCATGGCGTCACGACGGCGGAAAAAATCGGCAATTTTGCGTTCAAGCTGGCGGTGCAGCGACTGCGTGCCATTGGCAATGCGCGAACCGGTGGTGCCAACACCAAAGACTTCTGCCGCAGCCTGCGCCGCCTTGATGGCGCGCTCGGACTGGCTCAGGCCCAGATAGTTATTGGTTCCGAAAAGAAGGGTTTCCCGACCTTCAATAACCCCTACGGTCGATGAAAGAGGCTTTTCAATCACCACAGCAAAGGGGTTGCGGCCACCGGCTGCCACCACCGCGCCGAGTGAGCCTGCAAGGCCTTCATATTTGGAAAACAGCGATGCCATTCAGGCTTACCCCTTGCTCTTCAGATCAACGACGCAGGCAGCCAGATCGTTGATCGTACGGATATCCGCCAGCTTGTCGAGCGGAACGGAGACATCCAAGCTATCTTCCACTTCCATGACAAAGTTCATGACGGCAAGGGAATCAAACGCAAGATCTTCCATGATCTTGCAGTCGCCATTGATGTCACGAGGCACTTTCGGGTTGGAAAGCAGCTTCTGGATGATCAGCGCGGAAACGCCTTCAACGGTCTCGCTCATGTCAGATCCTTTGTCCTTTTCAGGCAATCAGTACAACCGGGATTGCGCCCGCTGTGCCGCCTTATGCGAGAAAAAAGCGGGCTTGGCCAGTGCCAGCCCGCAAACATGCCATTGCCGCTCCCGCATAAGCCGGAGCGGCAATGGGGTCAGGCCATTTCGGGCTGAGGTTCAAACGCACCATTCAGATACATGGTGCGGGCCTTGGCACGGGTCAGCTTGCCAGACGATGTCTGGGGCAGGGTGCGCGGCGGCACCAGAACCACCGATACATCGACACCATGCAGGCGCCGGAACAGGCTGGAGGCTTCGCTACGCAGGCCTTCGCGTGTATCGGGGTCGGAGGCGCGGCACTGAATCAGGGCCACGATTTCTTCATGGTCGCCCTTTTCGAGCGAAAACACCGCTACATCACGGCTACGCAGAGCCGAAAGATGCGTCTCGGCCGACCATTCCAGATCCTGCGGCCAGATATTGCGACCGTTGATGATGATCAGATCCTTGGCGCGGCCAGTCACCACAATCTGCCCGTTGAGCATGTATCCAAGGTCGCCGGTGTTCAGCCAGCCATCGCGGTCCACAACCTTGCGGGTTTCCTCTTCCATACGGAAGTAACCGCTCATAAGGCTTGGGCCACGCACATAGATGGTGCCAACTTCCCGATCCGCCAGCACGCGTCCGTTGGGGCCGCGCACTTCCATCTGATGGCCAGGCAGAACCTGACCACAGACAACAAACGTACGGGCCGGGGTGTCGCTATCGACTGGCGGGCGGGCCACCCCGTCATTTTCAAGCCGGGGCAGGTCAACTGTGTCGGTCTTGATGCCCGAACCCAGCGGCACAAAGCTGATAGCCAGCGTTGCTTCCGCCATGCCGTAGCTGGCCACAAAGGCTTCAGCCCGGAAACCGGCGGTGGCAAAGCGGTCAGCAAATTCCTGCAGGATATGGGGGCGGATCATATCACCACCAATCCCGGCCACCCGCCAGCAGGAGAGGTCAAGATCTTCAGCCGCGGGGCGACGGGCGCACAGCTCATACCCAAAAGAGGGGCTGTAAGCGATAGTGCCCCGGTTGCGGCTGATCAGGTCAAGCCACACATGCGGACGCCGGGCAAATTCACGCGTGGGCAGCAGGTCGACCGTCAACTGGCACGTCATGGGCGTCAGGAAGAAGCCGACAAGGCCCATGTCATGATACAGCGGCAACCATGATACGCAGCGATCGCCGGTTTCATGAACGCGCAGGCCATCATGCGCAATCGCGGCAACATTGGCCATGCCGGACTGCTGGGTGACGCATACCCCCATGGGGAAGCGCGTACTGCCCGAAGAAAACTGCAGGTAAGACAGAGCCTCCGGCTTGATTTCAGGCAAGGGCATATCCGGCACAATGCGTTCCATCAGTTCCGCAGGGGAACCAGCAAACACAAGGCCAAGGCCACTGACGATCTCGTCCGTCCAGCCCTCAATGATATTGGGAATAATGACCGCGCTGGCCTGAGCGCTACGGATCATGCCGCGCAGCGTGCTCAGATATGCTTCTTTCCCACCAAAGGCGACAGGCAGGGGCAGAGGGGCGGTTACAAGCCCGGCATACTGGCAACCAAAGAAAATGCGGGCGAAATCACCATCGCTTTCCGCCACAATGGCCACCCGGTCTCCCGGTTGCAGGCCCATGCCAAGAAGGCGCAGGCCGGTTTCAATCGCCTGCTGTCGCAGCGTGCTGTAGGGCAGGGCTTCCAGAAGCTCGCCCTTGCCGGAATAGATGTTAAATCCGGCAGTGCCTTGTGCGGCATAGTCCAGTGCAGCAGGGAAAGTCGCGAAGTCTCCGTAACGGCGCGGCTGTCCAGACGCTGTAGGCACTGGTTTGAGCGCCACGTTCGACGTGTGCATGGAAACAGGATTCATCGTGTTCATCAGCAGGCCATTCGAAGATAATCAGTAAGCGCGCTGGTAAGCCAACGCGGTATCAGCCCACCTTCGCATCAGGCGTGGGCGTGAGGCGTATATAGTCTTTTTGAAGATTTATGAAAGTGTCATACCGCCATAAGGGGGCTGCGCGACGCTTGGGTGTGTGTCGAGAGGGAGGATTGGGGGAGGGAGCATATAAAGAGGGAAAGCAGGGGAACCTCTGTGTGCCCTATGCGTCCATTTACCAGAACTTCGTTTAGAAACCGGCTCTTCCGATATCAGAGGCGTGTGTCAGAGCGTGGCTTATATAGGGTCAAATCGGCTGTTTATCGGCCTCATTGACTTGAAACGTAGCGAAATAATTGTTGTTACCCGTCATGCGGGCGAGGTCGCCCTTCTTATGGGGCAATCAATCGTTTCCAATGAAGCGCCGAATCTTAACAGGCTGCACCCTCTGGCTGGCTATGACTGTCATAGGGTGTTCGGGCTATCATCTTCTAACCGCATTATAATGTAAGGATATCCCGGGGGAGGTCCCTTCGTTCTAGCCGGAATGAGGGTGGTGTAAAAAAAATGAAAAAAATGCGTGTG
>NZ_BAIN01000007.1 GCF_000613285.1 Acetobacter papayae JCM 25143
GTCATACGTGAGAACGATCTTCCCAACCCCACCGCCAGCTTCCATCATGCGGTGAGCTTTGCCTGCATCCTGTAAAGAAGCCGTTGCATAGACCACGGGTCTGAGCACGCCATTTGCAAAGAGCGGGAGAGCAATCTCTTTGAAACGCTCAATCATGTCGCGCTTTTCTGCGATGGTGCGTGACTTCATCACCGTTCCCACAACGCGCAAGTGATTATGCAGGACGAGGTTCAAGGGGATAACCACGTCGGCATCATCACTGAGTATACCGACCTGCACGAGAGTCCCGCCTTTACGTAAGCTCCGTAGGCTGGGTGCCAGATAGCTGCCACCAACAAAGTCAATGACAGCATCGACGCCTTGACCATCCGTTGCCGTTTTGACGCCGGGCTCCCACAGTTCAGGCTGGCGATCCAGAACCACGTCAGCACCCAGCCCCTGAACGTCTGGGCTACGTAGGGTGCTTGTGGTTGCAATAACACGTGCTCCGAGTGCAGCCGCTAACTGAACGCAGGCAGAACCAATGCCACCAGCCGCCGCATGGATCAGAACCGTCTGGCCAGCCGTTATGTTCGCCAGATGGTGCAGCACCTCGACCGCTGTCACGAAGGATTCCATAATGGCGCCCCCCTCGACCCATGTCAGGGACGCCGGAATCTTGACCGCCATAGCCTGATCCACTCGCGCATCATCTGCGTAAGCGCCACCACCCACGATGGCCATGACGCGGTCACCCGTTTTGAACCCTGTGACATCACTGCCTACCGCCGTGACTTCTCCCGCAAGTTCGAGACCCAGCAGATGGCTGTCTCCAAAATGCTGACCTGCGTAAAAGCCGTTCCGTTGCAGAATATCCGCCCGGTTGACGCCAGCCGCATGAACACGAACGATCAGATCATTCGGCCTCAAAATCGGAAATGGGGCATCCTCGACACGCAATACATCTGCAGGGCCGAAATCGGCATAGTGAACGGCCCTCATTGTGCGCTCTCCTGACGAGACAGGGCGCGGCGTGCAATGCTTTCGGCAAAGAGCGGTGTTTCCCGACGATTATGGTCGCTGCCAGCTGCCTGACGAGCAGCAGCAGCGGTCTCGAATGCAATCCCGTTTGCATTGATAAACGCCATGAAGTCGTCGGTCGGCCGGGCTGTCACACGGTTTGTATAGCGGGTCCGGCCGTTTCCGGCGTCTTCCGCGATCAACTCCCACAGAACGTTGACCCGGGTGCGGCTGTTGGCAGTAAAGACGTCCGAAATTGAATTCATGCGGCAGTAGCTGGGTGTTGCTTCATCCGCGACGTAATGCTGCACAACCAGACCGCTTCCAACCATTTCAACATTGATCGACATCCGCCGCCCGTCGTCAGTGGTCGTGATGCCGGCAGCAATATGGTCCGGTTCACAGCAGCGTAGATACTCGGCTTCCGACAACGTGAACAGCCAATCCGCTATGTCGACCTGAGCGAACGGCACATCGATCTCATGCGAGTAGGCAGATTGTGACAGGATTTGATCCAGAATTTTCATGTTCGTTTTCCCTTTTATACGATGCGGCGTGGTGCCGCGTCTGTGTCTAAGGGATGCCTCGACGGACGTGTTATGATAACGCATGGATTCAAGAGAGCGCTTTTGCCGAATTAGCAAAGATGAGTCTGTTGGATGAGAGACCCCCGCTTCGCCGAACATCTTGGCGTCTTCATCGATGTGGTCCGCCAAGGGAGCTTTTCTGCTGCCGCGCGAAGGCGCGGACAGACCCCTTCAGCAATCGTCCGCCAGATCGATGCATTGGAATATTCCGTAGGTGTCCCGCTTCTGATCCGGTCTACCCGGGCGCTTGCTCTGACGGATGCGGGGGCGCGGATGCTTGAACGTGCCCAGCCACTGCTAGACCAACTGGCAGACGTTCATGCAGAAGTTGCTGCCTTCGACGGTGCCGTGACAGGAACGGTGCGGCTCGCATGCTTCCCTACATTCGGTAAGCGCTATGTTATTCCGGCACTGGAAGCTTTGCTCGTAGAGCACCCCGGTCTACACGTCGAACTGGATCTGACGGAGCGCCTGGCTGACCCTGTGCTAGAACGGCTGGACGCAGTTATCCGGATCGGACATCTGGCCGACAGTACCCTGATCGCAACTAAACTAGCCGACCAGACGCGACTTCTTGTTGCCAGCCAGCATTATCTTGATCGCTATGGGGAACCGGCCACTCCGGACCAACTGCATCAGCACAGGTTGATCGACAAGCTGCATGGCAATGATCTGCTGGGCTGGGCAGATATTCTGGGGCAGCGGCTTGTTGAAAGGAGCGATATCAAGCCGGTTTTCCGGTGTGACGATTTCGAAGCAATGAGGCTGGCTGCACGTTCAGGCATGGGCATTGCTCTGCTGCCAGATTGGGTAGTCGGGCCGGATGTCAACGCGAACGCCCTCACGCGTATTCGCCTGACCAATGAACCGTGGAACACTCACCTTGGCGGTATTTGGTTGCTTCGTGCATTGGCTCAGCCATCGGCGCGTTTGCGCGTTATCATAGCCGCTCTGCGTAAGACCATCGGGATACCGCCGACTTGGGAAAGCCTTTGAGTTCAGTTTGGTGAATAAGGGAGTTACCTGTCGGCTCTCACCCTCATCTCGCAGATCAACCCTCCACCTCGTCACGCCGAAAGTTGACATCGCTATCGCAGTCAGTGGCTGGTCACGCATCAAGCATAGCATATTCCATGCCCGGATTATCTGAAAGATCATAGAAAATATCTTTGAAAAATTCGATATTTATCCAGCTGCTAAAGCAACGGAATGCTGTGCTCTAGTTGCCGAATAGGGCGGGTAGATCGCGCTACGAACGGCCCGTCCGAATAATTTACAGCACAAAAGATGCGTGTCCCTACCGCTTCATATCTAGGATCAGTAGGTTTGCGCCAAGGTAGTGCGGCTTACTAGAAAGCTGCTATTCGAATTGCGAGTAAATCAAAGCACTATAAAAAAGCGAAGTATCTTGAGAACTCAATCTGGGTAATCCATTTTAGGTGCATATTGGCTCAAAGCGTAGCGTAAAGAGACACAGCATGCCTAAGCGTCGGAATTACGATGCCGCACCTGCCTGCACGATGGAGGCGGCGCTGAATCTGATCAACGGTCGTTGGAAGGGAGTTATACTCTTCCACCTGCTCCATGATGGGCCCACGCGTTTCAACGCGCTCCAGAGGCATTGTCCCGGCTGCACGCCCCGCCTTTTGACAAAGCAACTTCGCGAACTGGAAGAGGACGGTTTTATCACCCGTACCGTTTATCCTGTTGTACCGCCCAAGGTCGAATATGCCCTGACTGAGGAAGGGCGTTCTATAGGGCCGATCCTTCTCACGTTATGCGAATGGGGGCGCGGTTGGCTCAACCGGCGGGGCATGAAAACGTTGGCCGACAATTGGGAGCAGGGTAAGGCATAAACGGGGAATAGGTGCCACCAATGCGCTCCGAAAATGGAATTACTTTTTGGTTGGGCCGTGTACATGTCTTGTGTTCACAGCCTGACATATTTCCGGAATGAGGCAATATACGCGCAGCCACCTGCGTAGAGGGCAGGGCGAGGGATAACGACAAAAACCTCTTTTTGGCAGGATAGGACGTGGTTGCGTGTGGAACTTGGTGCACAGTTAACATGCCGGGCTGTAGTAACGATCAATACGCTCTGAACCTGATAAGAACAGTTCGGTTCAGTATAGTATGGGTAATTTTTTGTCGTATTGTGTGGCTTTCCTAGTGGTCTATTTGGATTGTTGATCCAACTTATTTTCTAGGATTGACCATGACCAAACTCTTCGACCCGATCGTCATTCGAGGTGTCGAGTTCCGCAATCGTATCGCGATGTCCCCGATGTGCATGCACTCGGGCACGCTGGATGGAAAGGTGACCACCTTTCACCATGTCCACTACGGTGCCCGCGCGCTTGGCGGTGCCGGCCTCGTGTTCCTCGAGACGACGGCCGTGATGCCCAACGGCCTGATAGGTCCCGGCGATATCGGCATCTGGAACGACGGTCAGATCGAGGGACTCAAGGCGCTGACCGATACGATCCATGCGATGGGTGCCAAGGCTGGGTGTCAGATTGGCCATGCAGGCCGTCAGTTTCCGATCGAGACCCTGCCTTCGATTGCCCCTTCGGCAATTCCATTCACAACGGAATCGCGTGTGCCGGAAGCGCTCACCGTTGAGGGTATCGATAAAGTGGTCGAAGCTTTCCGCACAGCCGCGATCCGCGCCAAGGCCGCCAACTTCGACGTGCTCGAGATCCATACCGCACATGGTTATCTGCTTAACGAGTTCCTCTCACCGATCGCGAACCACCGTACTGACGAATATGGTGGTAGCCACGAGAACCGCTACCGTATCGTCCGCCGAGTGATCGATGTCATCCGGGCCGAATGGAAAGGCCCACTCTTCCTACGCATCTCGTCTACCGATTATGTCGAGGGCGGCAACCGACCAGAGGATTTTTTGATTTTCGGCAAGTGGATGAAGGAGCAGGGCATCGATCTTATAGATTGCTCGTCGGGCGGCATGGCGATGATCAAGGTCGAATCCTACCCCAACTATCAGGTGCCGGCCGCGGAACTTATCCGCCGTGAGGTTGGCATCATGACCGGAGCAGTCGGCCTGATCGAAACGGGGCGGCAGGCCGATGAGATCATCCGCAACGGCCGTGCGGACATCGTGTTGGTCGGCCGTGAGATGCTCAAGGATCCGTTCTGGGCACGAACCGCCGCTGACGATCTGCAAACACCAATCCCGGTCCCGGCCCAATATACCCGCTACGGCTCGGCCTGGCAGCGCAGCCAGCCGGCGCTGCCAATGGCAGCATTAACCGATACGGTAGTTGGATAACGCGAGATGGGCGGGGGAAATTCCGCCCCATAATTTGATCGTACCAATCGCCTGCGGGATCAGGGGATAGTTTGTTTGGTATCCGCATAGTCGGTGGACAGGCATCGATCCTTCCAGCGCGAAATATCCGCGCTGGTACGGGCGGAAGCTTCTGCCCACATTGCATGGGCATCGCTGCCGAGCACTAGGCGTAGCGGCGCTCCGTTATCTTTGACGGCCTCGACCATGATCGACGCTGCAATCTCGGGATTGCCAAGCTGCCTGCCAGCATTGCTGGAAAGTTGTTTTTCGATCGGGCCGACGATCGGTGCATAGTCAGGGATCCGAATAGCGGGACGTATGATAGTGTCCCCCTCGAACTCGGTGCGAAATCCGCCCGGCTCGACGAGCGTTACGCGGATCCCAAGATCCCTGACCTCTCCGGCAAGCGCTTCGGTCCAGGCTTCGAGTGCGAACTTGGTCGCGCAATAGACGCCGAGATCGGGCACAGCGACGAGGCCGACAATGCTGGAGACGTTGAGAATGTGTCCTGAGCGGGCGGCACGCATATGAGGCAGGACGAGACGGGTCAGTTCGATCGCGCCGAAGAAATTAACTTCGAATGCATCACGTACTTGCGCAATATCTAGCTCTTCCGCTGCGCCATTAATGCCGCGTCCAGCGACATTGGCCAGCACGTCGATCCGTCCAAAGCGATCGAGGGCGGCCTGAAGCGCTTGCGCTCGAGAGACGCTGTCGGTCACATCGAGCGTGATCGCGAGGCCATTGTCGCCGGTATCGGTAACAAGGTCTTGGAGCCGTTCGGTCCTCCGGGCGCATGCGACGACAATATCGCCCGACGCCAACGCTGCCTTTGCGAGTTCGCGGCCCAGACCTGACGACGCGCCGGTGATGAACCAGACTTTCTGTGTGGACATTCTTCTTAAGCCTTTGCCATATCAATGACGAAGCGGAATTTCACGTCCTTGCCCACGACGCGATCAAAAGCAGTAGCGATCTGGTCTGGACGGATCAGTTCGACATCGGCAGTGATGCCGCGTGCGGCACAGAAATCGACAACCTCCTGTGTCTCCGCGATGCCGCCGATCATCGATCCCGAGAGATTGCGCCGGGCGGTATTGTTCATCATCGCATTGTAACCGTCGATCGCCTCCAGTGTGCCGACATTGACCAGAGTCGCATCTGTTTTGAGCAGGTTCATGAACGGTTGAATTGGAAAAGCCTGCGGGACGGCGGCGATGATCAAATCAAAATCCGGGCCAAAGCTGTGCATCTTTGTCTGATCGCTCCACAGGATTGCCTCTCTGGCACCCATTAGCAGCGCTGCGGCCTGCTTGCCGGGCGACGTGGTGAATACGGTGACATCGGCTCCCTTCGCTACAGCAAGCTTGACCGCCATGTGTCCAAGGCCCCCTAGGCCGATGACGCCGACCTTCATCCCCCGCGAAGCCTTCCAGTGCTGGAGGGGCGAGAAGGTGGTGATACCGGCGCAGAGCAACGGTGCCATGCCGGCTAGGTTCACTCCCGGCGGGATGCGGATGACGAATTTCTCTGTGACGACGATCCCGGTCGAATAGCCACCTTGGGTGGTGCCGCCTGATATCTTGTCGGGCGACGCATAGGTTAGCGTCATGCCATTCAGGCAGGCATGCTCGCGGTCGGCGAGGCATTCGACGCAGTACCCGCAACTGTCGACCATACAGCCGACACCGCCGATGTCGCCGATGCGGAACTTGGTGACCTTCGGACCCACGGCCGTTACGCGGCCGATAATTTCGTGGCCCGGCACCATTGGATAGTGCGCAGGCATCCATTCCTCACGCACCATATGGATGTCGGAATGGCAGATGCCACAATAGAGGATCTCCATCCGCACATCGTTCGGACCGAGCGCGCGGCGCTGGATTTTCATTGGAGCAAAGTTGGATTTGTCGGTCGCTGCCCATGCGTGGGCGGCAGTCGGTCCAAGGTCGGCGGTCGTTTCCTTTGTTTTAGCGGAGGCCGCATTGGCTATCAGTCCAGTTGCCGCGAGGCCCGCGCTGCCGATGAGCAGGTTGCGACGATCAAAGGTCGCCGCGACATGATTGGGATCGTCGCATCCACTGCACATGATGGGTGCTCCTTTCAATATCCAATTTGAAGGTAGCAGACGTCGCCCGTTCCTCCGAACGGCGCGATGCCAGATCAGTATTCCTGCGACGTCGGGCGGAAGAGGATCTCGTTGATGTCGACCTCAGCCGGCTGTTCAATCGCAAAGGCGACGACGCGAGCGAAGCTATCGGCCGGAAGAGCATTTTTGTAGAATTCTTTGATACCTGCGGCGATCTCGGGAACGCTGACGCTGTCGGGCAGTTCTGTGGCGACCGCGCCCGGCGAGATGATCGTCGTGCGGATGTTGTAAGGTTTCACCTCCTGACGAAGGCCTTCCGAAATCACGCGTACGCCGTGTTTGGTCGCAGCGTAGACGGCAGTGCCGGGGGACACCTTATGGCCAGAGACCGACGACACGTTGATGATGTGACCGCTTTTCTGCTCCTTCATCACGGGCAGGGCGGCGGCGATGCCATAGAGCACACCCTTGAGATTGACGTCGATCATACGATCCCAATCGTTGATCTTCAGCATCTCCAGCGGTGAGGAGGGCATAAGGCCGGCATTATTGATGAGTACGTCAACCCGGCCGAAGGCTTCTACTGTCTTGTCGATCAGGTTCTGCACCTGCTCGGCGCTGGTAACATCAACCGAGACAGCAAGCGCATGACCACCGGCGGCAGTGAGCTCTGTGGCCAGCGCTTCAATGCGATCGGTGCGGCGTGCGCCGAGGACCACTGTGGCACCGGCAGCGGACAGGGTGCGAGTTGCGGCCTCGCCCAGACCGCTGCTCGCACCGGTAATGACCACGACCTTGTTCTTGATGTTGTTCATATCTGCTCCAGAGTGATGGTTAACTGGTCGCTGTTGGGCGCGCTCAGTCAGCTCTAATTGCAAGGAGAGTATAATAGTGTCATTATTTCTTCTGTTACATACAGATAAATGCCATTTTCGTGCTCATTCATGGCAATTTTCAAAGACTTGAGGAACGAATGAACGAGATATCCGCTTTCGTTGCGAAGAGGCTTGCCAAGGCGGCCAGCGGGATAGACCCAACCGGGATAGAGGGCGTTCGTGTCTTCTGGACCACTACCTCAACGCCACCGGAACCACTTGTCTACGACGCGGGAATCACGATCCTGTTGTGTGGGCGAAAGAATGGTTCAGTCGCTGAACGTACCTTCGTATATGATCAGGATAATTATCTCGTCGTAACGCTACCGATGCCTTTTTTCTGCTCGCACGAGGCCTGCGCAGATGCGCCACTGTGCGGGCTGTTCATATCGGCTTCCCGTGAGGATCTATCCAGCCTGATACGGGACATGGATGATCGGCAGCCGGTCGCGCCGCGAGCAGGGGCCAGTGCGTTGGCACCGGCCCGTATCACCAACGCGATGCGCATGTCGATCGAAAGGATGGTAGGTGTTATCGACGAGCCGCTCTCGGCTCGTGTGATTGGCCCGGCACTCCGTCGCGAACTGCTGTTCCATGCGCTCTGTGGCCCGTGCGGCCCTTCGCTCGTAACCTATGCCCATCAGACCGGCGACGATGGTCGCCTAGATGTACTGATCGAAGCAATCCGGGCTGACATCGCCCAACCGGTCAGCGTGAAAGCGTGGGCAGAGGCGGCGGTTATGAGCCTATCGACCTTCCACCGCGCCTTTCGCCGTCGCACCGGCCAGTCGCCGCTGCAATACGTTAAGCGCCTCCGCCTCCATGCTGCTCGCGATATGATTCTCTACGAACGTGCTAGGGTCGGCGACGCTGCGCGGCGCGTCGGCTATGAAAGCGTCTCCCAGTTCAGTCGCGAATATCATCGACATTTCAACGTCGCACCGGCAACGGCCCGACAAATTACAGAGGCCGTCTAACGTCTGTTTTTCCTGATTTCGATCAGATTTTTGTCCGGTTCTCGAATGTAAACTGAGCTTATAGGGCCATGAGCTTCTGTTCGCCCTATCGGATCTTCTTCAATATTAATACCAATGCTGTAGAGAGTAGCTATGACGTCTTCCAAAGGCGTTGCGGCAATCAGGAAGAAATCTGCCGAACCCGCCATAGGTTTGGCGACCTTCGGTGTAAACTCATGACCATGTCTCATGCAGGTTAAATTTTTGGTCGCAATACTTAGGCTCAGGATCCATTGATATGAGTGTCAGGATGTGATTCAGGCTCCCTGAGGAGGCTGAAGATGAGAGACCTGTATTGGCTGACAGACGAGCAGATGGGGCGTCTGCGGCCCTTTTTCCCGAAGAGCCATGGTAAGCCTCGGGTTGATGACCACCGTGTGTTGAGTGGTATCATTTTCGTGAACCGCAATGGCCTGCGTTGCGTGATGCGCTCTGGGAATACGGTCCACACAAGACGCAACGGTATCGAGATCATGTTCGGGAGGCTCAAGGACTGGAGGCGGGTCGCAACATGCTATGACAGATGCCTCACCGTCTTCTTCTCGCCATCTGCCTCGCAGCCGCCGCCATGTTCTGGCTATGAAGCCTGAGCCTAAGCGCGGCGAAACAGGTAGAGGGGGCGGTCGTGGTGACCGTCATGGCGACAAGCAAGGATCAGGGCGAACAGATTCTCCATCTCGATGCGTATTTGCGGACACAGGGCGAACGCGGAATACGAGGAATATTTCTTCCCGATCGCAGCCTTTACGGCCTGAAGGAAATTTTTTCCGAATCATTCTAAAAATGTATAAATATTAAAAATCATTGATGGAAATAAGATGTTTTTCGTTAAAGTTGTTGCAATCTTTAAAAGCTTTGTTTCTTTATTAATGGTAAGATAACGTTTATATATTTGAATGTGGTTGCTAAAAAATATGCATCCTCACGCTTGTGCGTAACATGAAAATATTTCTTGGTTGAGGTTTTTTGATTATGTCCGATTTTAAAAGTATTTTATCTTCGGATTATGCTCTTGAAAAGCAAATTGGCCATCTTTTACGTCGCGCCTACCAGAGGCATACGGCTATTTTCCAAAAAGAAATTCCTGATATTGATCTGACTTCAGTGCAATTTGCGGTCATGACAGCGATACGCAAATTGGGTACTGCGCCGATCGTGCAAATCAGTCATGAGACTGCCGTTGATCATGCAACTCTGCGTGACGTTGTCTCACGTCTCAAAAAGCGGGGGCTTGTGCAAATTGTTCAGGATAAGGCGGACCGGCGCCAACGTCTGGTGTCGATTACGCCAGAAGGAAAAGAACTGATTGAAGCAACAATTCCAGTGGCGAAAAAGGTTACTGAATTGACTCTTGCTCCATTGGATGAGTGCGAACGCATTGCGGCACTTCATATTTTGGGCAAGCTTGCAATTTCGGATTCGTAATTAAAAGCGTATCTAAACCGAAATAAAATTCTTGACGGATAAGTTTATCTCAATGAGTATGCATATATCGCGTATACGCTATATATGCCTTGAGGGGCAGAACCGTAGTCAAGGATTCAGAGACAATGGCAAATGGAATTCGCATAGGAATCGCAGGGGCCGGCCTGGGGGGTGTCGCGGCTGCGGGGCTATTGGAGCGGGCGGGTTTTGATGTTGTGCTGTATGATCAGGCGCCTGGCTTTTCAAGGCTGGGAGCGGGTATTCAGTTTGGCCCTAATGTACTGAAAATCTTGGCGCAGCTTGATGGTCTGGACAAGGAACTGGAAGCAATTTCTTGCCTGCCAGATTACTGGGTTAGTCGGAAGTGGGATGATGGCACCATTATGGCCAAAATTCCCCTGAATGCGGAACGTTCACGTTATGGCGCGCCGTACATTACAATCCATAGGGGAGATCTGCACCAGCGTATGCTGGAGCGCATTAGCCCGGAGCGGGTACGGTGGGGTCATAAGCTGATTGATTTCAGTGATAATGGTCGTGAAGTGGCACTGACGTTTGAAAATGGAACAGTAGAAATAGTTGATATCCTGATTGGCGCGGACGGTATTAATTCCTGTGTGCGTGAAAAACTATTTGGCATGGATGAGGCTGTTTATACGGGCTGGATTGCGCATCGGGCTATCATTTCCGGACAGGCTGCTAAAGCGCTTGGGCTGATGTCAATGCTAAGTGGTGGTCTGACGACAGGCATATCGTCTGTTATTATCTGGATCGTGAGGAAAGCGAATTCTACCTCGTAACAGGTGAGCCTGCGGAATGGACGAGCCGGGCCGGGCAGTTGCCCAGTAGCCGTGAGGCATTGCGTGAAGCCTTTAAGGGTTTTCATCCGCTGGTTCAGGGTTACATTGACGCCACAGATGTCGTGACAAAGTGGCCGCTAAAAACACGACAGCCCTTGCCTGTGTGGCATCAGGGGCGGACTGTACTGCTAGGCGATGCTTGCCACCCTATGAAGCCGCATATGGCCCAAGGTGCTGCAATGGCCGTGGAGGATGCTGCGGTTCTGGCGTTGAGCTCGCCAAGCTAGGGGTGTCTGACCTGAACCATACATTTGGCGCTTATTATACAGCACGTAAGGAACGGGCGACCAAGGTACAGGCTATTTCCAATGCGAATACATGGCTGAAACAGCCGGAAGATCCGTACTGGTGCTACGGCGACAATGTGTATGACCTTTCTTTTGGCTGACAGTTGATCCTTTAAAATAAAGGAATGTGTCATGGTGGCGAGCGTTTTTCTTAATGTGAATGGACGTCGCCACGAGGTGGTAGCCTCTCCTGCGACGCCGTTACTGAATATTCTGCGCAACGATCTTGGGCTGAATGGTCCCAAATTTGGGTGTGGTTTGGGTGCTTGTGGCGCCTGTACTGTCCTGCTGGATGGACAGGCGGCCAGAAGTTGTAGCGTGCGGCTGGATACCGCCGCACGGTGCGCAAATATTGTGACGCTCGAAGGGCTTTCTGCTGATGGTAAGGACCCAGTGCAACTAGCCTTTGTTAAGGCACAGGCTGCACAGTGTGGATACTGCCTTAACGGTATGGTGATGACCTTGCGGGCATTTCTTGATGCAGTTCCTAACCCTGATGAGCACGGACTGCGGGAAGCGCTCAAATATAATTTCTGTCGTTGCGGTACACATATGGAAATTCTGTGTGCAGCAAAGATCGCAGCGGGCCTGAAACCGGAGACTGGTTTAACATGAAAGGCATGTTACAGATTTTCCAGCAGGCAGTTCCCGCAAAGGGATTGTCGTCACGTAATAATTTTGTCCCGCGCGAAGAAACACTGCTGGAAATTGCAGCAGATGGGCAAGTGCGTGGCTTTTGCGGTCATGTTGATCTTGGCACGGGTATCGCCACATCGCTTGCCCAGATTATGGCCGAGGAACTGGATGCAGAGCCAGCTCAGGTGCAAATGGTTCTGGGGCACACGGACCAAACGCCAGATCAGGGTGCCACCATTGCTAGCGAAAGCATACAGGTCACGGCCCGCCCTTTGCGGCGGGCTGCAGCTCAGGCGCGGCTGATTTTGCTGCAACGTGCAGCCGAACTGACAAAGCTGCGTGTAGATGCGTTGGATATTCGTAATGGCCGGATCAGCACTGCAGATGGGAGTGTCGATCTCGGATTCAGTGATCTGGTGTCAGGTTTATCTGTACGGTGTGAGTTAGATGCTAAAACGCCGGTCAAACCTGTTTCGCGCTACCGTTTGGTAGGCCAGGATCTTCCGCGTGTTGATATTCCTGACAAGGTCACGGGACGTGCAGTGTATGTGCATGATGTGCGTGTGCCTGACATGGTTCATGGTCGGGTTATTCGGCCGCCCTATGGTGGGTATGATCATGGTCCTTTTGTTGGTCGTACGCTTCTATCCGTAGATAGACAGTCCGTGGCGGGTATGCCGGGGCTGTTGGATATAGTCGTGCTCGGTGATTTTGTCGGAGTTGTTGCGGAACGTGAAGAGCAGGCGGCAGCTATAGCAGCTGCCTTGCACCTTACATGGGCACCAGTTGCCCTGCCGAATTTGTCTGATCCTTTGGAAGCATTGAAGGCAAACCCTTATACAGAGCGTGTGGTGCTCGATAGGGGGGATGCTCAGGCTGCTTTGCCGGAGCTTTCGCAGCGTCTGGATCGTGAGTATTTCTGGCCTTACCAGATGCATGGCTCCATAGGCCCGTCTTGTTCCGTTGCACACTGGCAGGAGGGGAAGCTCAAGGTCTGGTCCGGCACCCAGAACCCTCACATGCTGCAAGCTGATCTGGCACTGCTGATGGGGCTGGAACCGACTTGTGTTTCCGTCATTAGGCATGAGGCTGCGGGGTGCTACGGGCGTAACTGCGCGGATGATGTCGGGGGCGATGCTGCCTTACTGTCCCGTGCCATAGGGCGGCCTGTGCGGGTGCAGTTGTCGCGTGAGCAGGAGCATGTCTGGGAGCCTAAAGGAGCGGCGCAGCTTGTGAGCATTAGGGGTGGGCTGGATGAAGCGGGTCAGCCTCTCGCCTATGACCTGCATACGAGTTACCCGTCGAACGTGTCGCCCCTGCTGGCGCTGGTGCTGACAGGAGCTGTGCCAGCCGCAGTGCCGCAGGTGGCGCAGATGGGTGACCGTACTTCAGTTCCACCATATGCCTATCAGAATGCACGCATAACCGTGCGTGATATGCCACCGATGGCGCGGGCATCATGGTTCAGAGGCGTGTCCGCCCTGCCTAACAGTTTTGCCCATGACAGTTACATAGACGAGCTGGCGGCTGCGGCAGGGGTAGACCCGCTGGAGTATCGCCTGCGTTACCTTCCTGACGAGCGCGCTGCGACTTTGTTAAAGGTTACGGCAGCAAAAGCCGACTGGCAGCCCCGCGTCACTCTGCCACAACCCGATGCACGGGCCAGGGTGCTGGCCGGGCGGGGGCTGGCCTATGCGCAATATGTGCATGGCACATTTCCCGGTGTCCCTGCTGCTTGGGCTGCCTGGGTTGCAGATGTAGAAGTTGATAGACTGACAGGCGTAGTAACGGTAACGCGCGCTGTTGTTGGGCAGGATGCGGGGCTTATGATTAACCCCGCAGGTGTCAGGCACCAGTTGCATGGGAATGTTGTCCAGTCTACCAGCCGAGCGCTGAAGGAACAGGTGACGTTCGACACCGAAGGTGTGGAAAGCCGTGAGTGGGGTGGTTACCCCATCATTACGTTTCCCGAGGTGCCACGGATAGATTCCGTCCTTGTAAACCAGCCAGAACAGCCACCCCTGGGAGCTGGAGAGTCGACATCTGTTCCCAGTGCTGCGGCTATTGCCAATGCGCTCTACGCTGCAACTGGGGTGCGTTTTCGAGATGCTCCCTTTACCCCTGAAAAGGTCAAGGCGCGGCTGGATGAGGCGCTTGGCCCTTTACAGCCACCAGTCCCGACTGTTTTGGCGGCTTTGGCTACGATCGGGCTGCCTGCATCACCGGCTGCCAAGCAACGCAACTGGAAAACCATTTTGCGGGCGAGCGGGTTAGCCGGACTGTTCGCCGTGGTCGGCGGTGGGCTTGGCAGTCTTTTGCCCTGGCGGGTCGCAATTGCGCCTGTGCCTCCACCTGTGCCCGGCATGTTCTCCCAAAGCGTCATTGACAGAGGCGCGCAGGTTGCTGCGGCAGGAGATTGTGCCGTGTGCCACACCGTGCCGGGAGGTATTGAAAATGCGGGTGGGTTTGGCCTTAAAACACCATTTGGTACGATCTATACAACCAACCTGACGCCAGATCCCGAAACTGGTCTGGGCCGCTGGTCCTATACCGCATTCGCACGTGCCATGCGCGAAGGGGTCAGCCGGGATGGGCATCATCTTTACCCTGCCTTTCCATATACAAGTTTTGCAAAAATTAATGATACGGACATGCAGGCACTTTATGCCTACCTGATGTCTCAGCCGCCAGTCCGGCAGGAAGTGCCGAGTAGCCGCCTGACATTCCCGTATAATATCCGTGCGTTCATGGCCGGGTGGAACACGCTGTTTCATAGTTCGGCGCCCTTCACACCCGATCCGACCCGTTCCGCATTATGGAACCGTGGCGCCTATTTGGCTGAAGGTGCGGGGCATTGTTCCGGTTGCCATACGCCTCGCAACGCTCTGGGGGCAGAGCGGTGGCGGTCTGCTTATCTGGCGGGTGGAGAGGCGGAAGGGTGGAATGCCCCAGCCTCTCAAACCTGTCAGTATCACCGTTACCCTGGAGTGAGCAGGATCTCTATGCGTATTTACGCACAGGGTTCAGTCCTAATCATGGTCCGGCAGGCGGCCCTATGGCGCCTGTGGTGCATGCTATGCAAGCTTTGCCGGACGAGGATGTGCAGGCAATAGCACATTATATCGCTTCGTTTGATACCCGTCAGTCGACCGAACCCGTGCAGGCCCGCAGACAGGCCGTTCTGGCGGCTGCTGCCACGCAGCAGGCGTTGGACGCAGGGGAGGGAGCGCGGATCTACAACACAGCTTGCGCCGCCTGTCATGAAGGAGAGGGAGCGCATTTGTATGGTGCGCGCCCACAACTGGCGTTGAACAGCAATGTATGGGCCAAAACACCGGATAATGTTGTCAACGTCTTGTTGAATGGTGCTCCTGAGCCCGCCCACGGCAGTGCCAACACCATGCCTGCCTATCGGGATCTGCTGTCTGACCGGCAGATTGTCGAGGTTGTCTCCTACTTACGCCGCACGATGGCGCCGGGAGAAAAGCCTTGGCCGAACCTGCCTGAACGGGTCGCTGCATTGCGTGCTCTGGCGCACCCTTAATGTTTTTCAGAATACGGGTTTTCGTTCCGATGAAAATACCATTTGTCATGAAGGAAATATGCCATGCCTGTCAGTGATTTTGAGCTTTTAGGCGCTTGGCGCCAGGTGCTCGACCTGTGTGGACTCCAGAGGGGGCAAAGTGTTGCGGTGCTGACATCTTCCAGTACCAACGAGCAGACACTGCGCTGCGCCATTCTGGCGGTGCAGGAACGCGGAGCCATTGCCAACAGGCTTGACCTCCAACCAAGTAATGGCAGCGTTTCTCTGTCACGTGATCCGCTTGCATTCGTGGGTACAACACCGCTGACGGAAAACCGGGCCGCAGTCGAAATGCTCAAGGCAAGCGATCTGGTTCTAGATCTGATGACGCTGCTTTTCTCGGCTGAGCAGCATGAAATTCTCAAGGCAGGCGGTCGTATTCTTCTGGCTGTTGAGCCGCCGGATATTCTGGTGCGTATGACGCTACATTGCAGGATAGGGAAAAGGTACTGGCTGCCTCTGCTGTACTGCGTGCAGCCCGAACCATGACGGTGAGTTCAGAGGCCGGTACAGATGCAACGTTCGCACTGGGAGATTACCCCATTCTGGAGGAATACGGCTTTGTGGATAAGCCCGGTCGCTGGGATCATTGGCCGAGTGGATTTTTAGCTACATGGGCGAATGAAGGTACAGCGGAGGGGCGTATTGTGCTGGCTCCGGGTGACATTCTTCTACCCCAGAAAAGTTATGTTACGGCAGCTATCACCTGCCATCTGGAAAAAGGCTACGTAAAAGCGATTGAAGGTGGCTTCGAAGCAGATCACCTGCGCGATTATATGGAAAGTTTCAATGACCCTGAGGTATTTGCCGTCTCGCACATAGGGTGGGGCCTGCAGCAACGGGCGCATTGGTCTGTCATGGGGTTTTATGACCGTGAGGCCAGTATCGGTATGGACCGCGTGCCTGTGCAGGTAATTTCCTATGGTCAACCGGGCCGAATAACGAAGCCGGAGGCAAGCGTGAGACGGCCTGCCATATAGATATTCCCATGCGGAACTGTACCGTCATGCTGGATGGAAAAGCAGTTGTGCAGAATGGCAAACTTCTAGGAGACAAGGCATGACAGCTATGGATGGGCGTGATGAGCAGCGCTACCAAAAACAGGGATTTGGCAACCAGATTGGCATTGTGGGCTGTATTGGCCTGTTAATTGTTGATTTTGTCAATGGCTTTGCAGATCCAGATGCTTTTGGTGGTGGCAATATTCCACAAGCCATTGCGCGGACGCGCACATTGCTGGCCGAGGCCAGAAAACGCGGGTGGAAAGTGGCCCACTCACGGATCGTTTTTGCGGATGATGGTTCTGATGCGAATATTTTCTCGTTGAAGGTTCCAACCATGCTGGGGCTGACAGAAAATAATCCGGCCTCAGCTATTGTGCCCGAACTTGCTCCGGAAAAAGGCGAATATGTCGTACGTAAAACCGTGCCATCCGCGTTTGCAGGTACACCTCTTGCTGCGTGGTTTGTGACACATGGTGTGCAGACTGTGGTGGTGGCTGGGTGCGTGACATCAGGGTGTGTGCGCGCCAGCGTGTTGGACGCTCTGCAGGCAGGCTTTCGTCCGGTTGTTGTATCGGACTGTGTGGGAGACAGAGCTATTGCCCCACATGAGGCTAACCTTTTCGACATGGCGCAGAAATGTGCCGATGTCATTGATCTTGAAACGCTTCTGGCCACGGTGCCGGATCAGGCAGGAGTATAATGAGTATGAGTGAAACCCTGTTGCTTTATGGTGCGCATGTTCACGCCAATGGTATTCGCCAGCATTACCTGCGATATGGTGGAAAAGGGAGCCCTCTGGTTCTGGTGCCCGGCATCACCAGCCCCGCAATAACCTGGGGGTTTGTTGGGGAGCGTCTGGCCGCTACGCATGATGTTTATATTTTGGATGTGCGCGGGCGTGGGTTGTCTTCAACCGGTGCGGATCTTGATTACGATCTCGATAGTTATGCCGATGATGTAACCGCCTTCATTGAAGCGCTGGGCCTAAAAAACGTAACGGTTATGGGGCATTCTATGGGCGCGAGGATTGGTATTCGTGCTGCCAGACGAAATCCGTCGACTATTGCACGCCTGCTCCTGATTGATCCTCCTGTGAGTGGGCCGGGTCGCGCGCCTATCCTGCAAAACTCGACTGGTATACAGAGTCTATCCGCCTTGCACGACTGGGTATGAGTGCGGAAGACATGAGCCGTTTCTGCCCGACATGGACTCTGGAACAACGCCAGCTCCGTGCACAATGGCTGCATACGTGCGACGAGTTAGCCACCCGGATCACGTTTGAAAAATTCCATACTGAGGATATCCATCAGGATATTCCCCATTTGAAAATGCCTACCCGTCTGGTTGTTGCCACGCGTGGCGGTGTGATCCAGCCTGAGGACGAATCTGAGATTGCCGGGCTCAACCCGGCAATTTCGATCGTTAAGGTGCAGGATGCTGGTCATATGATTCCCTGGGATAATCTTGAAGGTTTTATGGAAGCCGTTTCCTAGGATCGTATTGTCTCAGACTAACAAAAACAGCAGTCACTCAAAGTGACTGCTGTTTTGGGCATGAAGGTAAAAATTTATGAAAACACAATACCGCATTGGCCAGATCGTGCCGAGTTCCAACATTACCATGGAAACGGAAATTCCGGCTTTATTGCGTTTGAGAGAAAACATCCGACCTGAACGGTTTACCTTCCATTCAGCTCGGATGCGGATGAAAACGGTCAACAAGGATGAACTGGCGGCTATGGACGGTCAGTCAGACCGTTGCGCACTTGAACTCAGCGATGCCGCTGTGGATGTGCTTGGTTATGCCTGCCTTGTAGCGACCATGTCTATGGGGCTGGGCTATCATAGGGTTTCCGAACGGCGGCTGCATGGCCGCACGGTGGAGAACGGGCAACCTGCACCTGTCGTAACAAGTGCTGGTGCGCTTGTTGATGCCTTGAAAGTGCTTGATGCAAAAAAGATTGTCGTTATTGCACCCTATATGCGGCCCCTGACTGAGCTTGTAGTCAATTATATAGCCAATGAAGGGCATACTGTTATTGATTATGTGGCGCTGGAGATACCCGATAATCTGGATGTTGCCCGACATGACTGTTCCCGCCTTCCAGATATTGCGCGCTCTCTGAAGTATAGCGATGCGGATGCAGTGATTGTTTCGGCTTGTGTTCAGATGCCTTCTTTGCCTGTTGTCCCCATGGTAGAGGCGATTACAGGCAAACCAACTCTCAGCGCCGCAGTGGCGACAACCTATGCCATGTTGAAACAATTGGGACTTGAAAGGGTTGCGCCTGGTGGTGGCGCCTTGTTGTCAGGAGCTTACTGATACTCTTTTTAACGGACAGGGTAGGGGGTGAAACTACCGGCTTACTCTGCTCCAGAGTGGATAAAACGTTATGGTTTCGGAATATTCTTCTTGCCATTTATCGCGTATGCGCTATTTTGGATTCTAACACGTCAAATGTTTCAATGTCTGGATTCGGATTGTAATCAGAAGGCATAGAACAAGTAACCACTCAGAATAATATGCGCGTGTGGTTGCTTTCCTCTGATTTTCTCTATCAAGGAAGGTAAAAAGCATATGTCTTCAGGCAAGACTGATGTTGTTATCATAGGGAGCGGTGCAGCCGGCTGCGTAGTCGCGTCTTATGTGGCAGAACACACAGATGCGACAGTCACTCTGCTTGAAGCAGGTGGAACGGATCAGGACCCTTTGATCAAGATTCCTGGTGGGTTCGCAAAAATCCTTCAGTATGACAAGCATATGTGGCAGTACAATACAGTGCCGATGTATGGTACTGCCCGTCCTTATCGCTCGGGTAAAGTGCTGGGGGGCAGCACATCGGTCAATGCCGTATGCTATGTCCGGGGGCAGCCGCGTGACTATGATTCCTGGCAGGTGGCGGCAGGGGGTGAAGGCCGCTGGTCTTATGCCGACATGTTGCCTCATTTTGTTGCTCAGGAATGTAACGATACGTTCCATGACGCCTATCATGGTATTGATGGGACGCTTCAAGTTCAGCTTACAAAAAATATTAACGAGTTGAATCAGATTTGTGTCAAAGCGTTCCAGGAATACGGCCTACCCTATAATGTGGATTATAATGGTGCCAGCCAGATAGGTGTTTCACCGGTTCAGACAAACATCAGCAAGGCCAAACGGTGTAGCGCCGTGGATGCCTATCTCCGCAAGCATATGAAATCAGGCCGCGTCAATGTTGTGACCGGAGCGACTGTAACCCGTGTGCTGATCGAGAACGGCAAGGCCTATGGTGTCGAATATCTGGTAAAAGGCAAGTACCACAGACTGTTGGCTGATGACGTCATCTTGTCTGCCGGTGCGGTTCATAGCCCGAAAATTCTTATGCATTCCGGTGTGGGCCCGGCGGAGCAGCTTCAGAAATTTGGAATAGACGTCAAGGTTGATGCACCAGAAGTTGGTGAAAATCTGCAGGATCATCCATTTTCTGTGTCCGCTCCTATGTGAGAGGTAATATCGGGTATCAGAATATTTCTTCTGGTCTGGGCACGGCCAAGGCAGCGTTGCAATATCTGTTGACCAAGGATGGGCCGGCTGCGGGTAACTGTATCGAAACAGTTTCGCACTGGAATCCCGATGATCTGACAGCAGATCCGACAATCCAGTGCTACCATGTGCCGGTAATTTCCGAGGATGGGCTTATTCCAACCGGGAAACGCTCGGGCGTCACGCTTGAACTGGTCATTCTGCAGCCCGATAGTCGTGGTTGGGTGCGGTTGGCCGATGCAGACCCCACATCAATGCCACAGATCAATCCGAACTTCATTGGTGATGAACGTGACCTGAAGAAGGCTGTTGGAGCGGTTAAGGCCATTCGTGCGGTTATGCAACAGCAGTCACTTACCGCTGTGCTCGAAGAGGAGCTTGAGCCCGGTGTGGAAACTCAGAGTGACGAGGCGATTGGTCAGTGGGTGAGAAAGGTTGCCAATACTATGTGGCATCCTGTGGGCACATGCCGCATGGGGGCTGACAGCAGGTCTGTTGTTGATGCACGCCTGCGTGTGCGTGGCGTCAGTAACCTGAGAGTTATTGACGCATCGATTATGCCTAATATTGTCAGCGCCAATACCAATGCACCAACACAGGCTTTGGCCCGGAACGGGGCTGCAATGTTCGTAGAAGATCGCCGACAGTAAAGTCAGCGTCTATTCCAATTAAAACGATGGCTCAAGGGCATTCCAAAGTGGAATGTCCGACAGTGCAGCTATGTGCAAACGGAGGCCAATTATGTATACAGAACAGGTCTCAACAGATAACATTGTTTCGGCGTTTATCTATTTTGTCAGCGCTGTCAGTGTCCTGTTTGTGGTTATTGGTTTGGGATTGATTGATTCTGGACTGGCCAGAAAAAAGAATGTTCTGCACACATGGGTGCAGAAATTTGTGGCCTGCCTACTCGGTGGCGCTGGCATGGGAGTGTGTGGCTACGCAATCTGGCAATGGCAGTTTTATACTGCTTTTGGGGTTGATGGCGCCTTGAAACAGGCTCTTAGCGACTGGTGGTTAGGTAGTCATGCGGTAACAACAGCTTCTGTTATGCTGGACCCCAAGGCAGTGCCAGAAGCAGATGTGCAGCAGGTCTTTGTCGTATTTTTCATTACTTTTGCAATGGCCACGATAGGCTTATTCATAGCGGAACGATCGAGCGCATAAAAAGTGCTCCACTTTATACAATGGCTTTTATCGCTGGACTGATTTTCTGCCCCTTGGCGGGATATCTAACATGGGGGCCGCTTTCGCCCCTGACCAATCTCGGCTTGCACGATTTTGAAGGTGTTCTGCCGCTTTATGTATTTGCGGGCACATGGTCGCTTATTGTTGCATGGCGGCTTGGGCCAAGGGCGGGAGTGTTCAGCCTGATCCGCTTGGTCTTAAGCCTGGAGCCAGTAATTATGCATCGGTAGCACTGGGGGCCTTTTTCATCATGGTCGCTGTGCCGCTTGTTGCGATCGGCTCAACATGGATTGCACCGGGCAAAGGCGTGTCAGGTATTTCAATGACGCAATCTGGTATTGGTATCATTCTGGTCAATGTCTTCTGTGCTTTACTTGGCGGCGGCATTGCGGGAGCGATTGTAGCGTGCCTGACAAAAGAGCCGGTATGGGTGTTTTTCGGGCCTGTGGCAGGGGCAGTAATGTGTGGTACCCTGTTTGATATTGGTACATCTCTGCAGTGTGTTTTGTTTGGCATGGGGGGACCGATTGTAGCCATGCTGACATCTCGTCTGATCAGCCTGCTGAAAATCGATGAACCCAAGGTTGTTCCGCTTGGTCTTGGCCCGGGCGCGGTTGGCGCTATTCTGGTTGGCTTTGTGCATTGGGGAAAAGCTACAGCCGGTTTTCCTGACCTGACAGGAGAGTTTGCGCCGGGGCATGCGCACATTACCCCACTTCTGCAACTGGAGGGTGTGCTGGCTGTCATGGCGTTGGCTACGGTACCTGCTCTGCTGATTTGTCTGGTGTTCGAGAAAACGTCAGGGTTGCGGATTTCCAGGCAGTGTGAGGTCGATGGCATGGACGTAACATACTGGTCAAAAAATGCTGAGGAAATCACCGCCAAATGAGCACAATAAAAAATGCAGGGAGTGTTCTTGATATGGAATATGCATCCAGCCCACAGTATTCAGATAGCCTGAAAGCATTCCTGCAGCGTAGGCATGGGCTTTATATTGGGGGGCAATGGTGCGAAGCCGAAGGTACGGAACGGATTGCCGTTATCGACCCGGCAACGGGCAAAGCGATTAGCAGTATTGCCGCTGGTAACGGGCAGGATATTGATCGTGCGGTGAATGCCGCACGATCAACATTCAAGCAAGGAGCATGGGCGGACATGACGCCGCTTGAACGCTCTAAATTACTGTTTCGTTTTGCCGCAGTGTTGGAAGAGCATGCCGATGAACTGGCTGAGATGGAAGCCGTGGATGCAGGCAAGTCCGTAGTTTATGCCCGGCATGCGGATCTGGCCCTCTCTTGCAACATTTATCATTACATGGCCGGGTGGGCTACCAAGCTGAATGGCGAGGCTATCAAGCTGGCTGGTAGTGCAGGTGGACATGCTTATTCCTTACGCGAACCTGTGGGAGTGGCGGGGCTGATTGTGCCGTGGAATTTTCCTATGGTGCTGCTGGCTTACAAACTGGCGCCAGCCTTGGCTGCCGGCTGTACTGTTGTGATCAAGCCTGCTGAAAACACATCACTGACGACATTGCGACTGGCCGAGCTTGCTGAATTGGCAGGTATGCCGGCCGGTGTTATTAATGTCGTAACCGGCTTTGGAGCAGAAGCAGGGGGGGCTCTCGTCCGTCATCCAGATGTAGACAAAGTTGCCTTTACCGGTTCTACGGATGTTGGGCGGCAGATCGCAATCATGGCGGCGCAAAGCAACCTCAAACGGGTAACACTTGAGTTGGGAGGAAAGTCTCCAGTTCTGGTTATGCCGGATGCGGACGTTGAGAAAACGGTCGCAGGTGTGATGAGAGGGATTTTCTTCAATCAAGGTCAGGTTTGCACAGCCGGTTCACGGTTATATCTACCGCGTTCTTTGCATGATACAGTTGTGGCAGAACTATCCGCAGCGATAGATAATCTGGTTTGCGGCCACGGCCTTGATACAGCGGTTACAATGGGGCCGTTGATTTCTCAGGAGCAAAAAGAGCGTGTTCTGGGCTACATCAACGCAGCAGAATCGGCTGGAGCAACGATTGTGCAGGGGAAAATTCCTGCAGAAACAGGCGGTTTTTTTGTGCCGGCCACTCTCATTGTCAACGCAACATCCAGCATGTCATGCGTTACGGAAGAAATTTTTGGTCCGGTACTCAGCATCATCCTTTATGAAGATGAAGAAATCGAAAAGCTTGTTTCTGACGCCAACGATACTGTTTTCGGGTTGGCTGCCAGTATCTGGACGCAGAATTTTGAACGGGCTCATAAGCTTGCCGCACGCGTAGAGGCTGGTACGGTATGGATCAATACCCATAATTATTTTGATCCGACACTGCCGTTCGGCGGGATGAAACAATCGGGTTGGGGGCGTGAGGGAGGTTTTGAAGCAATCCGCATGTTTACAGAGATAAAGGCAGTATGCTCGGGATACTAAACATTTGCCTAGGATCAAGTTTCATAGCCGGAGCATGATGGTTGCGGCGAGGCAGATGGCCGAGAAGAAGATGGTGGGGCATCTGTCATAGCGTGTTGCAACCTGCTTCCAGTTTGTGAGCCTCCCGAACATGTGAGGTTCTAAAAACCCACTGGTTTTTTTTGTGTTCTCTGTAATTCCATTTTTTCTGCGTCGGTTGGGGGGGGGGCGAGCCGCCTTCTTTCTTTGATGTTGAAGGGCGCTTGGCTCGTCTGAGCTGGTTTGGCGATCAACTTGAGGCTGTGGATTTCTAAGTGTTCCGCCTTTATCTGGACAAGACTCTGTCCTATTCAGACGGGTGTAAGAGTGGGGGCCGCAGTTTGATCCGGTAATGATGTTCAAGATTTAGGTGAACCAGACATTGAACAATCTGTCTAACGAACGGAAAGAATACTTGATCAATGATCGTCTCTCCTTCATGCGTTTCCTCGGTATGGGACTGTCTGCCTGCGTGCCGGATGCCAAGACCGTCTGGTTGTTCCGTGAGCGTCTGTCACAGTTGGGAGCATTGATGTTTTGTTCAACCGTTTTGATGCAACCTTGCGGAATGTCGGTTATTTACAGATGTTAGGCCAGATACTGGACGCAACATTCGTGTCAGCTCCAAAGTAGCGCAACTCCAATGCTGAGAAGGCGTATATGCGAGCAGGTCAGATTCCACAGGACTGGCAGGATAAGCCGTCAAGGCAGGCTCACAAGGACCGTCATGCGCGATGAACAGTGAAGTTCACGAAAGCGAAGCGGCAAGAGTGTGCCCTAACAGATTGAATGGGGGAAATAACACATAAAAATTGTCAGCCATGGCGCTTTTGGAGCCCCATGAGCTGACATGTTCACTCATAATTTTCGAAAAAATTATTAAATAGGCAAAGTTGCTAAAGCAGCGACAACACCTTGAGAGCGTATAATTTTTCTTAACTGTATAACTTTCTGGTCAAGGATACTGCTATCCAAATCTCTCCATGTATCAAATGCAGGTAATTGCAATGCTGCCGCATAGTCATCTGAATGAATTAGTGTATCCTGATCCTTGCTATATGAGGGCTCAGTGATCAGATAAGTTTGGCCTTGCATGTCTACCCCTCGCAACATTTCCAGATATGCAGCCATACCAAAAGCGATACGAGAACATTCAGTCTTGTTAATGAGAATATGGCGCACGGTTTCAGTCCAGAAAACTTGAATTTTTGCACTACCGTCACTTGCAATGCGTAAAGTCTGATCTGCCATAGCGGGGTTAGAAAAGCGGTTGATGACACTTTCCATGTAGTCTTGCAAATTTATTCCAAGAGGTGCCGTGAGCGTAGGTATAACATCCAGTGTAAGGAATTTTTCTATATTCTTCTTGAGCTGTGGATCTCCAATGGCGTGATCGACAAGCGTGTACCCCATTAGAATTGCAGGAAAGCTTAACATAATGTGGGCTGCATTCAGCATCCGGATTTTAATATGCTCGTAATCCGTTACATCAGAAACAAATTGGACACCTACTTGTTCTAGTGGAGGGCAGCCATCTGCGAAACTGTCTTCCAGAACCCATTGGTGAAAATCCTCAGCAACAACGGGAAGGTCGTCATTTAATCCGTTTTCAGAATTCAGTTGTCGAGCGATGTCTGTTGTGACAGTAGGTGTGATACGGTCAACCATGGCGTTCGGGAATGTTGCATTCTGCGCAATCCATTCAGCTAGTGCAGGATCTCGCGCGTGAGCAAATCCAAGAAATGCCTTACGTGCAACATCTCCATTATGACGAAGATTATCGCAAGACATGATTGTAAAAGCCTTCATGCCTGCATCACGTCGACGACGGAGGCCTTCTACGACATAACCAAAAATTGTTTCTGGTTTGGAGGGATTATTCAGATCTTTCTGAACAGAGATTGAGCGAAGGTCAAATTCTCCAGTTACCTCATTTATATTGTATCCTCCTTCAGTTATTGTCATAGACACAATTCGAATTTCTGGATTGCTGAGATGCTGTAATACAGCTTCCGGATCTGCGGGAGCTAGAAGATAGTCACGAAGTGCAGCAATGATCCGCACCGATCGTTTGCCAGAAGGAGCACATTCTGTCAGAGAATATAGCAGTTCTGAGCTTTGAACATTTCTGCTTTTTTGCGGGAATGGTCGCCAGATGTAAGGCCGACGCCAACAATACCCCAATTGGGGTTTGTTTTTAGTGTTTTTTCTACATAAAAAGCTTCATGAGCCCGGAAAAAATTACCAACACCAAAATGAAGAATACCGTTTCGTATATCCTTTGGATTATAATCTGGCACATGAGTGGAGGATTTTATATTTTGGATATTGTTGAAAGTTAGCATTTGTTTATCCATAAAAATGAAGACTGAAATCAGTATAAAAATATATAATTTAAATTCAACAGGCAAACATATTTTTATGAGCGCATTGTTAAAATAAATCATATTTTTGGTTTTAATGTATTTTTCATTTATATTTTTTGTTTAAAGCGCTTAAAAAATAAAATTTTTACATATGTAGATCGATGAATCTGTCAGATTTTGGTTAAAATACTCTAATTGTTTAGTTTTTTAATTGTCTAGAGAAAACTCCGAGATTTACTTTCGAAGTCGCGCCCGCTGTTTTCTCCGAGGCGAGAGAGCATCAGTTGCAAGTTTTCGACAAAACGCACGATCAGGTGGATCACATCGCCTTCGTGCTGGACGCTAAAGTTCATGAAAGCAAGACGGCGGGAAGATGGAAGCATGTCGTCTAAGGAACTGGCCATCCCGTTCTTTGGCTACAAAGCGCCTATTTCCATCGACCGGAAATTCCGGCTGATCCGCAAATGGAAGACGACGGATGCCGCTGCCTGTGATGGTGCCAGTTCGCGTGAGGTGCTGCTCGATAAAACCAATACGGTCTCAGGCGTTTGGGCAGGCACCGTCTACCGCTCGAAAGCCAACGATGTCTTAATAGACAAAGAGGGTTACGTCTCGAAGGTCCATCGTAAGAAGCCCCATCTCAAGCCTATGCCCCGCTATATCCAGCGGCCTAATGCAGGGGGTGTCATCCGGTCGCGCGTTGAGCATGTCTTTGCCTATCAGACATCACAAATAGGCCTGTTCGTCCGGACAGTGGGTATTGCTAGGGCCACTATGAGGGGCGGCATCCGGGCCAATATCGCCTATAACATGCGCCGTTTTCTGTTTCTGGAGAAGCTGAACGTGAGCGCGTAGCCATCCAGATGGCGATAGTTGTCGATCTGCTCAAACCGAAGAGCGGAAGTCGCCGCGGGAACCATCAATCAGTATGCCACCTCTTTGGAATCACAAGCCAAGCGCATTAACAAACGGTTTTGTGATCCCTCTATGTGCCAGACCTTAACAGGGGCAGGTTGATGGAAGATCGTGCTACACTCCGTATTGTCTCGTAGCCTATTGGTAACTGGCTTGTTCACGGCATTGTAACGTCCGAGCAGGTTGAAAAAGCCATCCATCGCACGGCCGCTATCGTGGAGGCTAAGAATGCCGATGTGCGGGCTACCGGCCGTTTCTGGGCGATATGGATGGCCCCGTACATCGTGCAGCGCAGGTGAAGGTGCCAGTCAGCCTGTGGTTATACGGAAGAAATCCCGCACCGTTACACAGGAGCGCGAAGAAGCGGTGTGGCAGCTCACGCGCTGGTGTGTTGGCAGCATAGCCGTTCAACTGCATGAAGTGATACCGAGTGAAGTATGGTGCTTTCCTTGGCTCCTCCGCAGGCCGTACTGGCTTGACAGCGGGTGTTACGGTTTATCTTACGTTGTCGTTTTCCCTTTGTTCTGCGTTTCTTGGGGCGTGCGTTTTTATGGTGCAGGCATTTTTCATCCTGCTTTTCTTCCAGTTTCTTGGGACAGCCCTACAGGATGGCTTTCATCTATCCGTACCGGGGCCGGTCATCGGCATGTTCATGCTGGCCGCCTGTCTCATCGGCAGGAAACAGCTTTTCAGGACAAGGCATATCAAGGCGACCGGATCTGCTTTTTCGGCGGAGCAGGAGGCCATTCCGCCAGATCTGGCACGTGTGTCGCGTAGCCTGATTGGTGCTCTTGGCCTCCTGTTTGTGCCTGCTGGTGCGGGTATAGCTGGCCAGTTTACGCTGCTGCGGGCCAATGTCTGGCCTGTCTGTGTGGCGCTTGTGGGTTCTACGCTGTTGGGGCTGGTGGTGACGGCGCTTGTCATGCAGGCCATGACACGGGGCCATGCCCCAGCAGAAAACCTTCCCGACAACGGGGGGCAGGTTCTTTAATCATGATAGCGGATTTATGGCGTCAGGCACTGGATTACGTTTTCCTATCACCCCAGTCTGCAGCTCTGGTGTGGTTGTGCGTCACGCTGGGGTCTTATGGGCTCGCCGTGCGGATGCAGATTCTGTGTGGGCGCGCTCCGTGGGTTAATCCGGTTCTGCTGTCGATTTGCTCTGTCGTGCTCCTGCTGTTCTGGACCGGCACGCCCTATGAAACGTATTTTCGCAGCACGAACATGATCCATTTCCTCCTTGGTCCGGCCACGGTGGCACTGGCTGTGCCTCTAGCCCAGTCCATAGGCCTTGTTCTGCGGAGCCTGCCAGCAATGACACTAGCTCTGCTGGCAGGCTCTGTTACTTCTGTTATCAGTGGTGTCGGGTTGGTGCTGTTATGCGGCGGGTCGCATGATGTCGCTCTGTCGATGGCACCCAAGGCGGTAACAACTCCAATTGCTATCGCCATTACTCGACAGATCGGCGGTATAGCGTCTCTGACGGCGGTATTCGCCATTTTGGGAGGTATCATCGCTGCAGTATGTGGAGAGCCCCTTTTGCGACGTTGTGGCGTGCACGATTGGAGAGCGCATGGTCTGGCAGCAGGAATCGCCGGGAGTGGTATCGCCGCTGCACAAATTGCACAACGTGACCCGGTAGGGGCCGCCTTTGCCGCATTGGGTATAGGGCTGAACGGTCTAGTCACGGCTGTTCTTGTGCCGTTGTTTTTTCAATAGAGTCGTCAATCCTGCACTTTTCAGCACCGGCCTTTGTGTGGTGGTGCCAGTCTAACCATTTGGCTTTCCATTCCGCTTTGCGCTGTTCGAACACAACCCTGTGCGCTGCGGCTGCATCCTGCGCCGTGGAGGTCGCATCGACTGCAGCGGCGACGACCTCGGTGGGGCATCGCAGGATTGCTGTGCCAAGGGATCTCGCGACTGCGTCGACGGCTCGGGCAAAGGCAATCAGGCCATGTTCATGGGGATGACTGTGATGGGTAGTGGTGGGTTTCTACATTCTGATGACAAGCATCTACCATTCAGAATTCACCCGGAGAATTCCTTCCTCGTGGCTAGGTAACAAAGTCGATATTAAACATAAAATTAATTGGAAAATTGATATACCTCATCGGCACTGAGGAAATATTGTCCCTTAGTCGTAAAAACCAATAATGATTCAGGAGAAATCGCCGTGTCACTCCCCCTCGAAGGAATCAAGGTAATCGACTTTACAGGCGTGCAGGCGGGGCCTGCCTGCACGCAGATGCTTGCTTGGTTTGGCGCGGATGTCCTGAAGATTGAACTGCCCGGCAAGGGAGATGTCACCCGAAGTCAATTGCGAGATATCCCCGGTAAAGACGGGTTATATTTTACAATGCTGAATTCGAATAAACGATCACTCGAATTGAATGCCAAAACGCCCGAAGGTAAGGAAATTCTAACAAAACTCTTAAAAGACGCCGATATTTTTGTTGAAAATTTTGCTCCAGGTTCGCTGGAACGTATGGGTTTCGGCTGGGATCAGATACAGGCCATTAATCCCAAGCTTATTTATGGTACAATCAAGGGATTTCCAGAAGACTCTCCGTATAGTGATCTCAAGACATATGAAGATATTGCCCAGTGCGCGGGCGGTTCAGCTTCGACGACAGCTGATTGAAGGCTCTCCCTTGATGTCAGCTGCGGCTCTGGGGGATTCCAATACAGGCATGCATCTGTTGATCGGGCTGCTGGCAGCCCTGCTTCACCGTGAAAAAACGGGCAAAGGACAGCGGGTCTATATGTCGATGCAGGACGCAGTGCTGAACCTCGTTCGCGTCAAGATTCGTGACCAGCAGCGTCTTGAGCGGACAGGAGAACTGACAGAATATCCCCAGTATCCGCATAAGCCTTTTGGCGATACTGTTCCGCGTGGTGAAAATGCCTCTGGCTCTGGCGTGCCGGGATGGATGATGAAATGCAAAAACTGGAAGACTGATCCTAACGATTACGTTTACGTGATTTTCCAGCCCTGGGGCTGGGAAAATGTGTGTAACGTTATCGGTAAGCCGGAATGGATTACAGACCCCAATTTTGCAACGCCTGACGCCCGTATCCCGCACCTGTTCGATGTTTATAACGCTATGGAAGCGTGGACGATCGACAAGGACAAGCATGAAGTGGTCGAGATACTGCGCAAGCTGGAAATCCCCTGTGGGCCGGTGTTGACCACGAAAGAAATCCTGCACGATGAATCCCTACGTGCGAATGGCTCGATTGTTCCTGTCGAGCATAAGGAGCGCGGTCTTTACTATACAGTCGGCTGCCCCCCGAAGTTTTCGGCCTTCACACCGGAAATTAAGTCATCCCCCTGTTGGGCGAGCATAACGCCGAAGTTCTGACGGAACTGGGATATAGCGCGGCAGACATCGCTGCACTGAAAGAAAAAGGCGTCATCTAAAAGAAGCCGATCTGGTCGTGGCCAATGTCTGCGACTGGACTTCCTGCATCCATGGAGGGGATAATGAGCGAAACGCAGACAGATGCCACGCTGACAGATGGGTTCAATCTTGTTGTTGACGCATTGAAGCTGAACGGAATTACCGAAATTTACGGTGTGGCCGGTATTCCAGTTACAGACCTGATGCGCCTGGCGCAGGAAAAGGGTATCCATTATTTCGGCTTCCGCCATGAGACCTCTGCCGGACATGCTGCGGCCATTTCGGGCTATATGCGCCAGTATCCCGGTATCTGTATGACTGTGTCGGCTCCCGGCTTTCTCAACGGTATGGTTGCGTTGGCCAATGCAACCACCAACGGCTTTCCGATGATTCTGATCTCGGGCTCGTCAGACCGCGCCATTGTGGATCTGCAGCAGGGTGACTACGAAGAACTGGATCAAATGAATGCGGCAAAGCCATTTGCCAAAGCCGCTTATCGTATCGAACGGGTGGAAGATATCGGTATAGGGGTGGCCCGAGCCATCCGCGCGGCTCTGTCCGGTCGTCCGGGCGGGGTCTATCTGGACCTGCCCGCCGCCATTTTGCCGGCCGTCATGGATGCTGGAAAAGGCGCAGCCTCGCTGATTCAGATTGTTGATCCCGCACCAGCGAGTATCCCGGCGGATAGCGCCGTTACCCGCGCCCTTACGCTGCTGGCACAGGCTAAGCGCCCTCTGGTTATTCTCGGTAAAGGTGCATCTTACGCGCGGATCGAGAAAGATATTCGGCAGTTTCTTGAAACAACCAATATTCCTTTTTTGCCTATGTCCATGGCCAAAGGGCTGATGCCCGACACACATTCGCAATCAGCGGCGACCGCACGGTCCAAAGTGCTGGCCGAAGCCGATGTGGTGATGTTGGTTGGTGCACGTTTGAACTGGCTGTTGGGGCATGGAAAGCCGCCGCAATGGGCAGCGGATGGGCAGTTTATCCAGCTTGATATTGATCCGGTTGAAATTGACAGTAACCGGAAGATCGAGGCCCCTGTGGTCGGTGATATCGCCTCTTCCGTCAGGCTGCTGCTTGAAGGGTTTTCCGCAACGCCTGTAAAGGCTCCACAAGACTGGATTGACAGCATTGAGGCGCACAAAGCCGAGAATGCAAAAAAAATGGCGACCCGCCTTGCTGCTCGTCCGGTTCCGCTTAATTTTTTCGCCGCACTGGGGGCTGTCAGCCGGGTCGTGCAGGATCACCCGGAGGCCTATATTGTGTCCGAAGGCGCCAATACGCTCGATGTCGGTCGTAATCTGATTGACATGGCGTTACCGCGCCACCGGCTTGATGTCGGCACTTGGGGCGTCATGGGTATAGGCATGGGGTTTGCGATTGCTGCTGCCGTGACCCAGAAGGCTCCTGTTATTGCTGTGGAAGGTGATAGCGCATTTGGTTTTTCTGGCATGGAGATTGAGACAATCTGCCGTTACAACCTGCCGGTGACTGTCGTGATCATGAATAATGGCGGCATTTACCGTGGAGATGATGTCAACCGCTCCGGCGATGGAGAACCCGGCGTTACGACACTTTCCGCTACTGCGCGCTATGACATGATGATGGAGGCATTTGGCGGCAAGGGCTACACAGTCACGACCTCGGAAGACTTGGAATGCGCGCTGCGTGAAGCAGTCGCTAGTGGCAAGCCCGCGCTTATCAATGTCGTCATTGATATTCATGTCGGTACTGAAAGCGGACATCTGAAAAAGCTTAATCCGAGCACCGCACAGGCAGCAAAATAATTCGGGAGCGTCAGTATGATGACAACAGCAGATAATAGCCCTCTCAATCGGCCACAGGGGCCGCTGGCGGGGATAACCGTTATTGATCTGACGCATGTGATCAACGGCCCCTTTGCAACGGCCATTCTTGCTGACATGGGTGCGCGGGTTATCAAGGTGGAACCCCCGCAGGGGGATGATACGCGCGGCAACGGGCCGTATCTAGGTGAAAAATCGCTGTATTTTTCCTGCGTTAACCGTGGGAAGGAAAGTGTTGCCCTGAACCTGAAAGACGATGCGGATCGGACCATTTTTATTAATATGGTGCGTAAGGCAGATGTCGTGGTCGAGAACTATCGCCCTGGGGTGATGGATCGTCTTGGTTTCTCTTTTCCTGAACTCCAGAAGATCAATCCACAGATCATCTATGCCGCCTCGTCGGGGTTTGGACATACAGGGCCGTTAACCCTTAACCCGGCCTATGATACGATTATTCAGGGCATGAGCGGGCTGATGGAGGCAACTGGCTTCCCTGATGGCCCGGCAACGCGCGTTGGCACATCAGTCTCGGATATTGCTGCGGGCCTTTACCTTTATGCTGGCATTGTGACAGCCCTGTATGACCGGGAGCGTACCGGCCACGGTTCGCAGGTCGACATTGCTATGTTCGATGCGACGCTCGCTTTCCTTGAACATCCCTTCATGGCGTGGGCGGCAACAGGTAAGGCCCCGCTGCGTATTGGCAACCGCCATCCGTCCATGACGCCGTTTGATACATTTGCTGCCAAGGACAGGTCGTTTGTCCTGTGTTGCGGTAATGACCATCTATTTGGCATTCTGTGTCATATAATCGGTCTGCCAGAGCTGGTGCAGGACCCGCGTTTTATCACCAATGTTTTGCGCACGCAGAACAACAGCGCCCTGAAAACGAAACTAGAGGAGGTTTTTTCTGCACGCACGGCAGATGATTGGATACAGGAGCTGGATGCGGCGGGCCTGCCTGTTGGCCCGCTTCTGGACATTGCCGAGGCCGCCGCCCTGCCGCAAACTGCGGCCCGCAAGATGGTGGTGACGGCAGGTGGCCTGAAAATGCCAGGCAACCCAATCAAGCTTTCATCCTACCCTGATAGTGACACAAGGCCGGCCGCGCCTGAACTCAATGAGCATGGAGCCGCATTGCGTCAGGAGTTCTCATCATGACGCAGCAGGCGGACACCAAGCCTCCTGTTTCGCTTAAAAACGAGCTGATCCGTCTCATGTGTGTCACCATGGCCTGCTCGGTTACAGAGGTCGTGTGTTATGGCGACGCCGCGCATGTTTATGCGGGTATTATGACCGGCAACACTGTCCAGCTTGGTTGGGCGTTGTCGGCCGGTCAGTACGTCAAGGCGCTGCCTATAGTTATTGCCTTGGGTTCCTTCTTCATCGGCTGTGTGGTTGCCAGTTTTTTTCGTGTTCAACTCAAGCCGTTACGGCGCGTTTACTGGTTGATGGCCAGCCTGCTGACCATGGCCTCGATCGTTCGCTTCCATACGCCATTGCATCTTTTTGTCGAGCTGCCGCTTCTGGCGTTTACCATGGCTTTGCAGGGCGAGGGCCTATCACAATTTGCCGGGGTAAAATTGCAAACCGTTGTGGTTACAAACAATCTTGTCAAATTTGCAAAAGCCTTGACCGAACGCTACATCAACCCTGCCGTCGATCCCTCAAAAATACCCTCACGCGCTGACGTTCTCGTGCCGGGTGTGTGCTGGTGTACGTTCTGTGCTGGTGCAGGGATCGGCGCACTGCTATCCGTTCATCACGCATACCCGCTGATTGTACCAATTGGTCTTTTGCTGTTCTTAGGGGCTTCAGAGCGAACCAATATATAAAGCCTCTCTCCTCTAGGCTTAGGACTCATAACCAGAACATGACCGGCGCGGCGAGGCAGATGGCAGAGAAGAAGACGGTCTGGCATCTGTCATAGCGTGTTGTGACCCGCCTCCAGTCCTTGAGCCTGCCGAACGTGATCTCGATACGGTTGCGTCTTTTGTATTGCCGCCATCATGCGGATGAAGAACCCCATAATAATCCAGCGTTTCAAGCCGTTATAGAGCGTCTTGTGTGGGCCGTATTCCCGGGGGCACCAATGTTTTCTTCTGCTCTGCCATAGGGATTATCTTTCGAGGGTTTTACGCTCAGGCAATCCCGGGGCAGTTCACACATTTTAGTCATGCACACGCGCTTTCTGTTAACGACGAACAGCGGCAAGCAGCTCAATTTATGATCTGTGAATATAAGATTATGCGGGATTGAGAGGGTAATGGTCGGCGAGAGCGCGTAGTAGCGTGGCGTTTGGCAATGCCATGTCTTCTTTTTAGGTGAAGTCCCGTTTGTAACAGCGTCCAGATGCAGGACTGCTGACGAACGCACCTGATGTAGAGAGGGTGTAGGCAAAAAAGGAGAGACATGATGCTTGGCACAGTCCTGTACGGGCCGCGTGACGTGCGATGCGAGGATATTCCTGAGCCTCAGATCGTGGAGCCGACCGATGCTATTATCAGGCTATCGGCCAGTTGTGTCTGCGGTTCGGACCTGTGGCCTTATCGTGGTGCGAACGAAGTGACCGCGCCCATGCACATGGGCCATGAATATTGTGGCGTCGTGCTGGAGGTCGGCAGCGCGGTCACGACCGTCAAGCCGGGCCAGTTCGTCGTGGGGTCATTCTGTATTTCCGACAACACCTGTCCGCATTGCCGTTTCGGGTTCCAGTCGTCGTGCGAGCAGCGTACATTTATGAGCGGTGCTCAGGCATCGATCGCCCGTGTGCCGCTTGCTGACGGTACGCTGGTTGCGACCCCGGAGATGCCATCGGAAGACCTGATTCCGAGTCTTCTTGCCACGTCCGATGTTCTGGGTACCGGCTGGTATGCGGCTGATGCGGCGCGTGTGCAGCCGGGATCGACCGTCGCGGTGGTTGGAGATGGTGCCGTTGGTCTGATGGGCGTGCTCGCGGCGAAGCAGATGGGCGCTACGCGCATCATCGCGATGAGCCGCCACAAGCAGCGTCAGGAACTGGCCGAGGAATATGGAGCGACCGATATCGTGGCCGAGCGCGGTGACGAGGGCGTGGCGCGCATCAAGGCATTGACGAAGAATATCGGAGCAGATTCCGTCCTCGAATGCGTGGGCACCAATGAATCGATGCAGCAGGCAATCCACTGCACACGTCCTGGCGGAATGATCGGGTATGTGGGGGTGCCGCATGGCGTGACCTTCGATGGCCAGTCGCTGTTCTTCTCGCAGACGGGCATGCTCGGCGGCCCGGCCCCAGTCCGGCGTTTCCTACCGCATCTGATCAATCTTGTGATGCGGCGCCAGATCAATCCCGGCAAGGTTTTCGATTTCGAGGTGCCGCTGAAGGATGTCGCCGAAGGCTACAAGGCGATGGACGAGCGCCGGGCCATCAAGACTCTGCTGAGAGTGTAACTGTCAGGTTTCGGTTGGATGCTGGGAGGATCGAGATGATCACGCTGAATATCAATGGGATCGATTATAGTTTCGATGGCGATCCTGAAATGCCTCTGCTGTGGTATCTGCGCGATGAGGCTGGTCTGACCGGAACCAAATTCGGCTGCGGCATGGCGTTGTGCGGGGCGTGTACTGTGCATGTCGATGGCGCTCCGGCCCGTTCCTGCATGCTCCCGGTCGGGGCGGTGAGGGGGCGGATCACCACGATTGAGGCCGTGGCCGAGACCCATGTCGGTCGGGCGGTGCAGGAGGCATGGGTCAAGGCGCAGGTGCCGCAATGCGGTTACTGCCAGTCTGGACAGGTCATGACGGCGAGTGCCCTGCTGGCCAAGGACGCCAAACCGACCGAGGCCGATATCGATGCCGCGATGAGCGGCAATATCTGTCGCTGCGCGACCTATAATCGAATTCGCGAAGCCATCAATGATGCGGCGGAGGTGCTGACCCGATGAGTGTGGCAGCAACATCACGGCGCGGTTTCCTCGCCGGGTCTGCGGGCTTGGTCCTTTCGGTCAGTTTCGGCGGTCAGATCGCCCGGGCTGCGGCAGCGGCGCTCGATTTCGTGCCGAATGCGTTCGTGCGCGTCGATCATGACGGGACAGTCTCGGTTATCTCGCCTTATCTCGAAATGGGGCAGGGCGTTTTCACCGGAATCGCGACACTGGTCGCGGAGGAAATGGACGCTGATTGGAGCAAGGTGCGGGTTGAGCCGGCGCCTCGGGTCACAAGGATTACATCAATCCGGCTTTTGCGAGCACGGGCTGGGCGATCCAAGCACCGGCGGCAGTTCTTCGCTGCGTGGTGCATGGGAGGTGATGCGAAAGGCTGGAGCGGTGGCGAGGGCGATGCTCGTTTCGGCCGCGGCTAGAAGCCTGGGGGTTCCGGCAAGCAGCCTCGCCGTCAGCAATGGCGTAGTTATCCACGCCAGGTCCGGTCGGCAGCTTGCCTTCGGTGATCTTGTAGCGGTTGCAGCTTCATTGCCGGTGCCCACGGACGTGCCGATGAAGGCGCCACGTGATTATACGCTGGTCGGCAGAAGCGCCACCTTGCCCCGTGTTGATGTGCCATCGAAGGTCAATGGGACGGCGGTTTATACTCAGGACATCAAGTTGCCGGACATGCTGGTGGCCGTGGTCGCGCATCCGCCAGATGGGGCGCAACCTTGCGGCATGTTGATGACAGTGCCGCCCGCTCTATCCCGGGTGTTCTTGCCGTCATAGAGGTTCCCGGCGATGCGGAGGTCATGGGCGGGGTCGCCGTTCTTGCACGCAATACATGGGTTGCTCGTCAGGGTCGTGATGCCCTGAACATTGTCTGGGACGACAGCAAATCCTTCGATAAGGGCAGCGATGAACTGTTCGCGCAGTATCGTGCCCTGTCGCAGCAACCCGGAATACCGGCCGTATCGCGCGGTACGATCCTGACCGAAGTGCCGGCTGGCGGGCATGTGATCGATGCCAGTTTCGCACAGCCCTATCTGTGTCACGCCTCAATGGAGCCACTGAACTGTCTGGTGAAGCTGGGAGACGGGATATGTGAGATCTGGAACGGAGAACAGTTCCAGAGTGTCGATCAGCAGAACGTCGCCAAGGAACTGGGGCTGAAGCCCGAGCAGATCGTTATTCACCAGCTTTATGCGGGCGGCAGTTTCGGCCGTCGCGCCAACCCGCGTTCGGATTATGTGCGTGAGGCCGTGCGGATCGCGGTCGCGGCGAAAGCCCACGGGATCGTAAAGCCGATCAAGATGGTGTGGATGCGCGAGGACGATATGCGCGGAGGGCAATACCGCCCCATGACCCAGCACCGTGGGCGATTGGTGCTGGATGCCCATGGCAGGATATTGTCGTGGTATCATGTCGTCGTTGGCCAGAGCTTCACCCCAACGGCGCCAGGTAAGACCGACAATAGCCTCTCCGAGGGTCTCAGCGACCTGCCTTATGACGTGCCAAATCTGCGTGTTGAGCAGCATGTCGTATCGAGCGTCGCGGTGCCGACGCAATGGCTGCGTTCCGTGGGGCATACCCATACGGCGTTCGTCGGGGAAGGCCTGATTGACGAAGCGGCGCGCACGACGGGGCAGGATCCGTATCACTTTCGTCGGGGGATGCTGAGTGGCAGCCCGCGCCATCTGGGTGTGCTGGATGCGGTGGCGCGTGCCTATGGCTGGGAACGTCCGCTAGCCCCCGGCCGTGCCGGCGAGTTACGCGGACGGGGCATTGCCGTCTGGCAGTCATTCGGCACCTATCTGGCACAGGTCGCGGAAGTGACGGTTCATCAGGATGGCTCTTTTTCGGTTGACCGGGTTGTCTGCGCTGTTGATTGCGGCCGTGTCGTTAACCCGGATATCGTCCGCTCGCAGATCGAGGGCGGTGTGGGTTTTGGTCTCTCCTTTCTGGGGCAGGAGATCACATTGAAAGAAGGGCGTGTCGAGCAGGGCAATTTCAACGATTATCCGGTTCTGCGAATGAATCGGATGCCCGTCACAGAGGTGCATATCGTTCAATCCGACAAGCCGCCAAGCGGGGTCGGCGAGCCTGGCGTCCCGCCGATCGTGCCAGCTGTTGGCAATGCGATCGCCGCAGCTACCGGCCGTCCGGTGCGCTCTTTGCCTATCGGGAATCTGGCGCCTCGCGCCGTCTGACATTCAAAAAGCGGTGCGATCAGACATCATGACAGTTTTTCGAAAGAGTGTTGGCTATGTAGCCGGCATCGCCATTGCCGCAACAACTGGCCTCGTTTCTTATCGTGCCTTGCAAGCCGAAGGGCCAGAACCACCGGCCGTAATTTCCGGCGTGCCGCGCGATTTTCCTGATGCGGCTGATGATCTGGTCAAGCGGGGGCAATATCTGACACGGGCCGCAGATTGTGAGGCGTGCCATACGGTCGTTGGAGGAGCACCTTTTTCCGGAGGCCGCCCCTTCAAACTGCCATTCGGAACGATTTATGCCACGAACCTGACACCGGATAGGGAAACGGGTATCGGGGGATGGTCCGATGCGCGATTCCTCCGTGCGGTGCGTGACGGTATTGGCACGCATGGTAATCTGTATCCAGCCATGTCTTACACGTCATATACGGCGTTGAGCACAGCAGATGCTCTGGCGATCAAGGCTTATCTGTCGAGCCTGAAACCAGTCCATGCGACAGTTCCCACCGGGACATTGTCCTTTCCGTTTAATCAACGGTGGGGCATGAAGCTGTGGAATCTCGTTTTCTTCCATCCTCATCGTTATAAGCCCGATCCGACCCGCGATGCGCAATGGAACCGAGGGGCGTATCTCGCGACTGCGCTGGGGCATTGTGGGGAATGCCATACGCCTAGAAATATTGGCTTCGCCATGCGCTCTCGGGAATATCTGGCCGGCACGGTTGTCGAGGGGTGGAAGGCCTATAACACGACATCGAACGCGACCTACGGGATAGGCGAATGGTCTGACGAGCAATTGACAGGCTATCTGGCGCAAGGCCATGCGCATGGACGCAGTTCAGCCGCCGGCCCGATGGCGGAAGTGGTCGAACATAGTCTGCAATATCTGACACCCTCGGATATTCAGGCTCTGGTCGTCTATCTTCGCGGCATTGATCCGGTTCGTGGCGTAGGGAGCGACAGGGTTGAGCTGAAGCCGGCTGCGGTCGTAGCGTCCACGAATCTTTTGCCGGCAGGAGACGCGGCGGGTGGTAATACGCGCGGTAGGCAGTTGTTCGAAGGCGATTGCGCAGGGTGCCACCAGTTCAATGGCGTGGGACGCCAGAGTGAATACGCATCGCTGGCTGGTAGTCACGCGGTAAATGATACGACAGGAACCAGCATGCTGCAGGTCATTCTGGACGGCAGCAGCCTGACGGTAAACGGACGCAGGCAGGTCATGCCAGGGTTTGGCGCGGCCTATTCGAATGAGGATGTCGCGGCAGTTGCCAATTACGTTCTGGCTCATTTTGGAAGCAAACTCGGCAAGATTGATGCCGCCGCGGTTGCTAAGGCTCGTCAGACCCACTGAGGTCTAGCTATGACTAGAGCGATAGCCCTCGGCCCAGCAACGTGATGGCGAGACAGAAAGTGGAGGCGTTCCCGCTGAGCGCATGGATGCAGTGGGTAGGCTGTTAAAAAGAACAACCGGAACGGTCCGTTTGCGAAAGAGGAGAAACAGACATGACGACGATATTTGTAACTTATCCCGCGGACCCCGATGCGAGCTTCGATCGTGCCTATTATACGTCGCATCATATCCCGCTGGTGAACAGGGCCTGGGGGCCTTTGGGCCTGATTTCCGCAACTGCGTTTTTCCCCAGCCCGGTCCCTAACGGCAATTATGCGATCTGCGAATGTGTCTTTAAGGATGAAAGCGCGTTTCAGGCGGCGCTGGCGTCCCCCGATACACCCGCCGTCATGGATGATGTGAAGAATTTCACAGCGATCATCCCGGTCATCCTACGAGGTGGGGCGCTCTGATCTCTTTCTCACGCGCTATTACGAAAGAGAGTGAGGGGGCAGGTGATTTTTATCTGTCCCCCTTATCCGCCCTGCTTCAAAGCGCCTCGCTAGTGCTTCGGAAATGATGAAGCGATAGTGCGACGGCGCAAAGCAGACTGCCGATGCCCCCTAGGGCAACAACCCACCCCATAGGCCAGGGCGTACCATCAGCGAACGCTCCGATCAGGCCTGAGCCAAGGACGCCGCTGCCATATTGCGCGGCCCCCACGAAGGCAGAGACCGAACCCGCCCGAGCAGGTGAGGTGTTGAGCGCGCCCGCTATCGAATTGGCGACGATGAAGCCGGTTGCGAGGTAAAGACGAACAGCGGGACGACCAGCCCCCATAGCCCGCCAAGGCCGGTCCATGCAGCAAGCGCGGCCAGAGTGCCAGCACCGGCAGCCTGAAGCGCACCAAACCGCAGCATACGGTCGCTGCCGATCCGGTGCGCCAGCCGGATGTTGAGCATGTTCGTGCTCATGATCCCGATTATGCCCGCTCCGAACAGCAGGCCGTAATAGCGCGGCGGAACATGGTAGTAGGAGATATAGGCGAACGGCGTGCCCGCCACATAGGCGAACATGCCGCCATAGAAGAAGGCGCCAGCACCCGTATAGGCCATGAGGCGGGGGGTTGTGAGAAGCTCGCCGTAGCGTAGGAAGGCGCGGGAAAGCGGCTCATGATGGCGGCGTTCGGGTGGCAGGGTTTCCGGCAGGGTGGCGACGGCCGCGAGCGTTGCAATCCCAATAACGCCGAGAAGACCGAATACGGCGCGCCACCCGCCCACCGCAAGGATCTGCGCCCCCACGATAGGCCCCAGTAGTGGTGCGATAGCCATCACGGTGATCAGCGTCGAGAGCATCCGGACCGCGTGGTGACCGGCATACAGGTCCCGCACCATGGCGCGGGACAGTACGACACCGGCGGATGCGCCGAGTGCCTGCACCATGCGCCATGCGATGAGGCTACCGATGCTTGCGGAACAGGCGCATAGGATCGAGCCCGCGATAAAGATCGCTATGCCCGCCGCGACTGGCCCGCGCCGTCCATAACGGTCGCTTACCGGCCCCCAGAAAAGCTGCCCAAGGCTGAAGCCGACCAGATAACCCGAGACCGTCCACTCGACCATGCCTTGGTCGGCGCCCAATGCTCGGCTCATTGCTGGCATGGCCGGAAGATAGATGTCCGTTGAAATCGAGGCGAACCCCATCAGGAGGCTCAGAACCCCTAGAGTCCACCAGCGGCGGCCGGTGCTGTCGTGCATTGCGGCTAAGTCAGTCTGTGCGGGGGCGGTGTCATTCAAGTGTCGGCAATGTCCGTTTGCTGACGATGGGGCTGGTCGCCACTCATAGCGTCGTGTTCATGGGAAAGAGAAAAACACCTGCCGGTTCAATATCGGAACCTGAGGACATACAGGCATCAGCACGGTTAACGGTGATACTGCTCGTCGCTGACATGCTCAAGTCCGTCGGACGATTTTCCGTCCCAGAATGCGGTGATGGCGGCTCATCACACAGGCGGGTAACGCGCCGGGCCCAAACGTCACCGTCGGGCGCATCAAAGCGGAGGGGCTGGAACCGGGAGGTGTGGCCTTAATGGTGTTTCCTTTCGTGACGGAATGCCAGCACCCGATCTACGTACAAAATCGCTGCGATCTGGCACCAGAGGTCAGGATTAGGCGTTCAGAACGAAGCGTCGATAATTCCGAAACCTTATATACAACAATGCCATATAATCAGATTGTCCTTATGTCTCTGGTTCATTAATCGTGTGGCCCGATCCAGTCAGAGCCCGGTTCCGGGAGCGTCATGCTATCGCGGCCCGGCCGGCGCATTCATGAATTCAAGATATGACGTCATGCGGAATGCAGTGGATAATCGCATCAGCCATAAGTGCGTAAAATCTTGCAGAGGTGAAGAATTACGTGAAGCCGATAGCGAACGACAACGGTCCTAGTCGTTTGTGCTGTCGGCGGCATGGGATGCGCGCCCGTGGGTCGCCCGAGCATCAGGAACGGGAGAAGCGAAATGGATTACGTACGACTTGGCAAGTCCGGTCTGAAGGTCAGCCGTATCACGCTCGGCTGCATGAGCTTCGGAACAGGCGGTTTCTCCGGCGGATGGTCGCTCGGTGAGGCGGAAGCGGAGCCGATTTTCCGGCAAGCGCTGGATCTCGGCATCAATTTTTGGGACACCGCCAACGTCTATGGCAAAGGTACCTCCGAGGAGGTCACCGGCCGGGCGATAGCGAAACTCGCGCGGCGTGACGATATCGTCCTCGCGACCAAGATTTTCGGCCCCATGAGCGATGGCCCGGGGGGAGCGGGGTTGTCGCGCAAAGCGTGATGGAGCAGATCGACGCCTCACTTAAGCGGCTCGGCACAGACTATATCGACCTCTACCAGATTCATCGCTTCGACCCGAACACCCCGGTCGAGGAGACGATGGAAGCTCTCCATGATATCGTGAAGGCAGGCAAGGTTCGTTATATCGGCGCGTCGTCGATGTGGGCTTGGCAGTTTTCCAAGATGCAGTATGTCGCCAGCTAAATGGCTGGACGCGCTTTATCTCGATGCAGCACCAGTACAGTCTGGTTCAGCGCGAGGAAGAGCGGGAGATGTTCGGCCTGATTGCAGATCAGGGCGTGGGTTCAATGCCATGGAGTCCGCTTGCCGCCGGCCTTGTTACTCGGCCATGGGGCGACAGGAGCACGACCAGAGCCAAGGATAACCCGACGACCGATTTTGCGGGGCGGCCACTATTCCTCGAGAGCGATAAGGCGACCGTCGACGAAGTCGAAAAGATCGCGGGTGTGCATGGTGTTTCGATGGCGACGGTTGCGATGGCATGGGTGCTGCGCAATGCGCGTGTTACGTCGCCGATCGTCGGCGCAACCAAGCCGAAGCACCTGACCGATGCCGTCGCCGCCCTCGATCTCAAGCTGAGTGACAGCGAGGCCGCCGCACTGGAGGCACCCTACACACCGCGGTTGCCGACCTATTTCGCGTAAGTTTTAGACACAACGAGACATAACGACGGGAAGTTGTAAGATGAAGACGCGCATTCTGGGCAAGAACGGGCTAGAGGTTTCCGCGCTCGGTTATGGCTGCATGGGTCTGGATTTCAGCTACGGCCACAAGCTGAGCAAGGCGGATGGCATCACGCTGATCCGACAGGCGGTAGATCTAGGTGTCACCTTCTTCGACACGGCCGAGGTCTATGGCCCCTTCACCAATGAGGAGATGGTCGGCGAAGCACTGCGTCCGGTCCGCGACCGGGTTGTGATTGCCACCAAGTTCGGTTTCAACATCACTGACGGTAGAATGGCAGGGCTAAATAGCCGCCCCGAGTATATCAAGCAGGTCGCCGATGCGTCGTTGAAGCGGTTGGGTATCGAGCAGATCGATCTGTTCTATCAGCACCGTGTCGATCCGGAAGTGCCGATCGAGGAGGTGGCAGGCGCGGTCAAGGAATTGATTGCCGCAGGTAAGGTCAAGCACTTCGGCATGTCTGAACCGAGTGCCGCCACGGCACGGCGTGCCCATGCCGTTCAGCCGATTGCTGCCCTTCAGAACGAATATTCTCTGTGGACGCGTGGCGTTGAAACGAACGGCATTCTTGCGCTGTGCGAGGAACTCGGCATTGGTCTGGTACCCTACAGCCCGCTCGGCAAGGGCTTCCTTACCGGCGCGATGAGCAAGGACACAAAGCTCGGCGAGGGCGATTTCCGTGCCATGCTGCCGCGCTTCACGCCGGAGGCGATGGCACATAATCAGGCACTTGTCGACCTGCTCAAGCAGATCGGTAACGATAAAGGCGCAACGCCTGCTCAGATCGCGTTGGCCTGGCTACTGGCGAAGAAGCCGTGGATTGTGCCGATTCCGGGCACCACCAGACTTGATCGGCTCAAGGAAAACCTGGGCGCAGCCGAGATCGTTCTTTCGGAAGGCGACCTCGCTAGGATCGAAACCGCAGCGGCGGCGATCCAAATCGAGGGCGATCGTTATCCGGCCCAGCTCCAGGCCATGGTTGGTCGTTAAGCAGCGTTGACGACGGCGGGCTAAAGGGGCGCTCATCACGGTCACATGGCTGATTATTGGCTGTGTGACTTGTCTGAGGCCGTGTGCTCGCGAAACCCGTAATGGAGCGAGGCTGGAACGCTGTCGTCACCGCTCGTAATCGGCCTGTGCCGCCCAAGTGATTATTAGGGCTGCTGGGGATAGTGCCCCGCCGCATCTCCTGCTGCTCGGCAGCGATACCATCCAGGTGGTGGGAGATGTACTTGGTTGTGATTGCGCCATGCTGAGGGTGTGAAAAAATGACCAGTCTCAGAACGGATTTTCCGGGATGAGCCGGCGACTATCCGTGCGCGATATTCTGAAAAACGGAACGTATTGTGATGAGACCCTACGTCATCTGTTATATGCTGACTTCGCTGGATGGCAGTCTGCATCCCAGCCGCTTCACCCTCAGCCCCGATGGCACACGCGCCGACTGGTCCAAGGTTTACGAGCAGGTCCATAAGGAGCTTGATGGCGACGCATGGATCGTCGGTCGAGTGACCATGGCCGAGATCAGCAAGGTCGGGCCACATGTGCCCGTGCCGCTTGGTCCGGTCGAGCGACGTTGTCATATTGCGCGCCATGATGTCGGTTCCTATGCGGTAGCGCTCGACCCGTCAGGAAAGGTCCATTTTAGTAGTGGCGACCTTGATGGCGACCACGTCGTGGTAATGCTGGGGCGCGATGTGCCTGACAGCCATCTGGCGGAACTGGCAGCAGACGGCGTTTCTTACATTATCTCCGAAACCGCTGAGATCGACCTTACCACAATGCTGGACAGGCTCGGCCGGGATTTTCACATTTGCCGCCTTTTGCTGGATGGTGGTGCCAGGATCAATGGCTCCTTCCTCGCCGCCGGTGTGGTCGATGAGCTTCATCTTCTGGTCGCGCCTGCTCTGGACGCGAGACCTAGCTATGAAGGCTTTGTCGCGTTCAATGACAGTGACCGTCCGGATGCCGTGCGGTTGTCCTTTACAAGCTGCGAACCCCTTGAGAACGGGATGCTTCATTTGCGCTACGCCGTTGTGACGCCAACGGCCAATGAGTAAAATAAAGTAGAAATCATTGGAAAAACCAGACAAGAGCGCCACCTTATCTGATGATTACTCACCATTGGCGTATATGCGCGGCGAAATGAACCGCATGTCGTCTTTCGTCGAGGAATCTCTGTCCAGATGCACGGATGAATCCGATATCTGTAATCTAGCTCGAGAAATACTTGTAGCCAGCGATGCGGTGGCTGCAACTTTGCCGTCCATGCGTCCCGTACCACCTCTGGCTTGCCGAGTGGGGTGCGACACCTGTTGCCGCAGCCTGATTCAGGTCAACCCGGTTTTTGCTTTTCTGGCTATCGCGCAGGCGCGAGACACGATGGATCAGGGTCGGCTTCAGGTTCTGGCGGAAAGGCTGGCCGCCGGGACACCATTCTGCCCGTTTCTGTTTGATGGAGCGTGTTCGATCTATGCCGCCCGGCCTATGGTGTGTCGCGGTTATTACAGTTTTGACGTGACACAGTGCGAACAGGGCGAATACTGCGAAAAATCTTTAGGATATCAGGGTGATGATGCGCATGCCGCACATCAGAACATGATTTTCCTGTATGTGCTCGAACAGCGGATTGAAAGCATCGAAAACACGCTCGGCCTCGATCCTGGGCCAGTCTTTCTAGACGCGGCTGCTCGCATTCTATTTGCAACCCCCCAGAGCGGCGCGCGCTGGCTCAAGGGGGAGCGCCTCTTTAGCCAACACCCCGTGAAGGCGGATCATGCAGGATAGTGTCGGTCTTTGCCTGACGCTCTGCGGCTGAATAGCCTGCTGCCGGTTTCGTGGATGGCAGGATAAGCTAGGCTCAGGACTCGTAGCCAGAACAAGACGGTTGCGGCGAGGCAGACTGCCGAGCATCTGTCATAGCGTGTTGCGACCCGTCTCCAGTCCTTGAGCCTGCCGAACATGATCTCGATAAGGTTGCGTCTTTTGTATTTCCGTTTGTCGTATTTGACCGGTTTTGCACGAGATTTTCGACCAGTAATACATGTCACTCATCTTCAATCTCCTCAGAGAGGCTGAATCAGATTGCCGCAATCAAATCAATGGGTCCTGAGCCTAAGCGCACGTTAAGAGATGAAGTGTTCTACACTACTCTATTGCGCTCACAGTTCCGTACACAGGCCACCACTGATGTACATTCACGGCTTCAACTATATCCGTGAGTTCAGACTGCGCCAGACCCTGCTCCTGTGCCTTGCGGGCAACTTCGATGGCGACAACGCTTGATGTTGCACGAAGGTCTGCGTTGGACGGCAACAGGGCCGAACCGGGTGTGGTATCGGTTGCTTGGCTGGCGACTGCTTGTGCCGCAGCAAAGATCATTTCGTCAGAAACCTGACGTGCGCGCGATACGATTGTCCCGAAGCCAAGACCCGGATACAAGGCTGCATTGTTCGCCTGACCTATTGTGTAGGAAACGCCCTGATAGACGACATTATCAAACGGTGCGCCCGTTGCGACGAGCACTCGTCCTTCTGTCCATTCAATAAGCTGGGTGGGTGTAGCTTCGTGCAGGTTTGTCGGGTTGGATAGCGGAAGAATAATCGGGCGCTCGACATGTGCGGCCATATTCTTCACCAGTTCTTCGGTAAAGAGGTGAGGGGTCGTCGAGGTGCCGATCAGAATGGTCGGATGCACATTTTTGACAACTTCAGCCAGTTCGATAATGCCGCCATTCTGTGCTTTTTCACGCCGTAGGGTCGCCATTGCCGGCCATCTGGTTTCGGTGGCAGCCAGAGTATCGGCTGAGGTAAGAGCCCATGACTCAACTTCAGAAGCAGGTCTGGCGTAGCTGATCTGAAAATCCAGAAGTCCGTGCGTCATGTCGTCGGTCAGCAGGCCGGGCAGATCCACAAGCCAGATGCGACGGGTTGCTTCATCCTGTGAAAGGCCATGCCGCATCATCTGGTCACGAATTTGATCGGCAATGCCCACACCGGCCGTCCCGGCTCCCAGAATGACCACGCGCTGATCGGACCAGAGGGTATTGCTGCGTTGGACTGCATTGAGCAACGCCCCCAGCACAATGGCGCCGGTTCCCTGCATATCGTCGTTAAAGGTGGGAACTTTGTCACGGAAACGGCTCAAAATACGGCGGGCATTTGTTGAGCCGAAGTCTTCCCAGTGCAGCATGGCTTTAGGGAAGAGTTTTTTGGCGGCAGCCACATAGGCGTCGATAAAATCGTCATAAACCTTGCCGACAACGCGACTATGTCGATATCCAATATAAAGTGGATCGTTGAGAAGCTTTTCATTGTTTGTTCCAACATCGAGAACAACCGGAATGACGCGGTGTGGGTCCACGCCTGCCGCGGCTGTATAAACGGCCAGTTTGCCGATGGAGATATCAATTCCGTTGGCTCCCCAGTCGCCAATGCCAAGAATTTCTTCAGCATCACTGGCAACCAGAAGGTCGATGTCGTCGGAGCTGGCGCCGAACGCCGCAAGTTTTTCCTCAATTTTCTCAGGTTCGTTAATGCTGAGAAAAACACCGCGAGGGCGGGTTATGACTTCACTATACTGCTCTATGGCCTGCCCAACGACAGGATCGTACACAACGGGCAGCATTTCCATGAGATGACGCTGAAGCAAGGCGTAAAATAGCGTCACGTTGTTATCGTGAAGCCTCCACATGTAAATGTGCTTATCGAGATCGCTTGGTGCTTTACGATAGGCAGCAAGAGCACGGGTTAACTGGGGCTCCAGCTCAGTTGTTATGACCGGTGGTAGCAGACCGTTCAGTTCGAGAGAATCCCGCTCATCTTGGGTAAAGGCTGTGCCTTTATTGAGAGCGGGGTCGCGCAAAACATCATAGCCTCTGGCTGTCGTCTCGATTTTTCTCGATTTTCCTGTGCCAGTAATCTTTGCCTGTCTGCTGAACATTTCTCTCTCCTAGAGTGGTTTGATTTCCATGGTGCTGAAATTTCGAGATCAGGAGTGGTATAGATTATTCAATCCGTTTAAATCGAATGATGCTGCGAGACATTTTTCCAGAGTCCCAGTTAGGCATTTTACGCATGGTGTAATGACATTGGCGTAATCGCCATTAATTTCTATGGTGCGTCTTTGCTCTGTACCAACCCACTCTGGTGCCCACGCCGTCTGCACACTGGTCACCCATTGGTTGCCTTCAACTCTGTAGCGGCCGATATATGCAACGAGTGTTTTCATCAAATGAGCGCGGTCTGCATCCGTTTTTGCCGGCTGTCGGTCACTACCTTCAAGATTGAAGGCAACCCACCCATCAGGCGTGAAGATGACACGCCCACGGGGGATGATCCCATGGCATCAATCATCTTACCCGTTTCTTTATCTTCCACTTTGTAAGAAACAAGCCCCCACACGCCAACGATATTTTTTTTCAGATTAGCAGTTTCTGCGGATGTTGACGTGGCTGCTTTTGTATCCTGTGCACATGCAGGCACTGCGGCGGTCAATACACTGACTGCACATGCAGCAATTACTGATTTTGCATGCAAGGAAATATGTTTTGTTAAGACCATGAAAGTTACTCCCCTTTTCGTTTTTTATTTACGGAATGTCCGCAAAAGCCAGAAACACCCAAGTGCGATGATAATGGCTCCCCCGGCCATGCCGATACGGCTTAAAACGAGTAGTGGCGATTTTGAGCCACCCTGACGGATCGTGGCGACTTGTGCTGGTGATACAGAAACCTGAGGCCTGCCATATGTATCAAAAACATATTTTGTAAGTTTGGATATTTCCTCATCATTTAACTGCACGGCATCTGTTTTCTTTCCTCCAAAGCCGGGCATGAATGCTTGGGCACCTGCAACATGACGGTCGACACCAAAAAGAATGGTCGCAATCAGATTGTCCGGGTTGGAGGCGCCTGTAACGGAGTTGTGCCATAATGACGGATAATATCCGTCGCGACTACCCTGCGCCTTGTAATTATGGCAAGATGCACAATTTCCCATAAACAGTTCAGCACCAGAAATATCGGGATTATCTTCCGACCGAATGGGCTGATCGCCTCTGACACGGTCTGCGCTGGAAACCGACTGCCCAAGAGCGAAGCGTGAAAGATTTCCATCAGCAGGGTCACGCACTGGCTGTGTTGACGCAAGGTACGTGGCCAGAGCGTTCAGGTCTGCCTCTGTCAGATGTTGGAAACTGTGTTCGACGGCTTCTCCCATACCACCCGCGGCCTGTGCCAGACCGTCTATATGGCCTGATTTCAGGTAGGTCTTGATTTCATCCTGCGACCAGTTTCCTATGCCACTGATTTTGTCCGAGGTGATATTGGGAGCGTACCACGAACCAAGGCTCCCCCCGCCAAGGGCCTTGGAGGCTTCTTCCTGCATCAGAAAGCCACGGGGCGTATGGCAGGTTCCGCAATGCGCCGGGCCCTGTGCGAGATAGGCCCCTCTATTCCACTCTGCCGAGTGTGATGGGTCAGGCTGGTAGGTTGTGTTGTTACGAAACAGTATATTCCAGAACATCATTGAGCTGCGGATGTTCATTGGAAAAGGGAGAGCTGTTTTTGGCGGAGCGCTCTCGACCGGCTGAACGGATTTCATGAAATACAGGTACAGGTCATGTATGTCCTGATCTGTCATGTAAGAATATGCTGTATAAGGCATTGCAGGGTAGAGATTGCTTCCATCCTTGCGGATGCCTTTGCGGACAGCACGAGAGAAATCCGCTTCGCTATACTCTCCGATACCATATGTTTTGGATGGCGTGATGTTGGTTGAGTACATCGTGCCCAGCGGTGTTTTCATGGCCAGACCGCCGGCAAACGGTTTGCCGCCCGGCGTGGTATGGCAGGCGACACAGTCTGATGTGACCGCTATATAGGCACCCGGATCTGTATTGCTGGCATCTTCGGCTGATGCGGCGCTGCACAGGAGTATCGGCCCCGCCAGAGCAGCAAGGAATGAGAGCCTGAAGGCCTGTCTGGTTTGTGTCACTCTAAGCATGGTTCAGTTGCCCGACGATTGCATCCGCAGCTTTAAGCGCCAATGCGGCCATAGTGATTGTGCTGTTCCCGCTGCCGCCGGTCGTCATTGCGGCACCACCAGGCAGGAAAAGATTGTCATGGTCATGGGCCCGGCAATCTGCATCCACGACTGAATCGCTTGGATCATTGCCCATGATCGTGCCACCCATGATATGATCGCTGTGCAAGAATTCAGGTGAAATCTTGATGTCTGTCGCGCCGAGTGCAGTTGCCAGTTTTTTAAGAAGGGGAACGGTATAGTTTTCAGCGCTTCTCCGTACATAGTCGCCTACATCGTAATAGATGCGAGGACGGTTGAGGCCGAGCCAATCCTTTTTGTCTGACAGGGTCAGACGGTTGAAGGGGAGCGGGAGAGGTTCGTGCTCAACGGTCAGGCGGGCTGTGCAGGCTGATAAACGACGGATTTCCTGATCGAGGGCTTTTCCGTAAAGACCTTTTTCGAGAGCCGCTAAACCTCCGAGTGTGCTTCGCGCCATGTTTTCCATACGGAACATGCGCCGGCGTACTCCCGCCGGAAATCACCCTGACTTGTGTTCATGATACTGCTGCTCTGAACGGGGCCTACGCCGGTCCAGAGTGGTTCAGACATTTCAATGTCCGCGATCAGCTTTGGCTGATCCATCATGTTGCGGCCGACCTGATCTGAACTATTGGCGACACCACGAGGGTTTTTGTCATCAGCGGATAAAAGGAGGAGCTTGGGCGTTTCTATGCCATTGCACGCCAGCACAAAGATTTTGCCTGAAACGGAATGTGAGGTTCTGTTCGGGTCGTAGTAGTGGACGGCCTCGACCTTCTTCTGGGCATTTGTTTCAACGCGATAGGCGACAGCATTCGTGATGATCCTGCCGCCTTTTGCCTCGATGCGGGGCAAGGCGGTTGCGGCATCGTATTTTGCAGCGATCGGGCAGACTGGAAAGCAGTTATTGTTTCCGCAGCAGGGGGGGCGTCCATCAAATGAAACGCCACTGTTGCGTGCTTGTGGGGCGGGAAGGTTCTGCATGCCAAGGGTTGCGGCAACATCGGTCAGCCGCTGCTCGCCCGGACCAAAGGGAATGGGCCCCATCGGTAGGGGCGAGACCGCGCGGTGCGCGGCGGCCATTGCAGGGCTGGGTCGCCGGGGCCGCAGACACCCATCGCATGCTCTGCCCGTGCATAGTAGGCTCAAGCACATCATAGCTAAAGGCCCAGTCACGGCCTACGCCATAGAGGCTTTTAAGCCGCAGGTCATCGGGTGTCATACGCCAGCAGATACCAGCCAGTGCCAGGTGGCACCGCCAGCGTAACGCACGTAACCCTGCTCGTAGGCTTTGGCATTTGGCCCGGTCAGGTCAAGATACGATGCGGCCTCAGTCGGGGTCCGTGTTTCAAGGTGCGGTGCCCACGGCTTGGGGGGATACGGGGCGTTCCAGTGGTTGCGCAGTGTGGGGGGGAGGTTGCGGTAGTTTTCAACGATGGTATCGCGACTGACACGGGGGCCTGCCTCGAGCATGAGTACGGAAAGCCCGGCATCAAGGGCCTGTTCTGCGATCAGGCAGCCGACGACGCCAGTACCAACAATGACGACATCGCTGTTGAGAGTGGAGGGCATGAACAATTCTCCAGAGAAGTTCAGAACGAAGGCATGTTCAGGAGGGGAACGGCAGTCGCATTCCATGCATTGGGTGCTGACTTCGCGTAGGAGGGGATTGTCATGACATCGTTGGTGACTTTGAACATGAGTGCCTCTTCAAAGGCGACAACACGATCACCCGATTTGCCGTGCACTACGCCTGAATACCAGGCTGATATTATTTTGAGGGCTGAGTTTTTTAGTGCCGCATCAGTCAGTGCCGGCATGAGATGTTCAACATCAACAGCCGCATTTTTCATGATGAAATCCTGAAGTGCTGTGACTGTATTGTCAAAACCCTCTTCGGAATCACTGAGTGCGTTGTAGATTTTATGACCGACAAAGGGATCCAGTTCGTGTGGAACAAGAAGTTTCGAGACGAGCATGAATTGCACTATGCTGTCAGGCTCATGTATGTGTCCGTTTGATGCGGCAAGGCCCGGAGACTGTGTAAAGCTGGCGACAGTGGCGAGCGCACTCATGCCAAGCAGCAGGCCTCGTCTGTTTATTTTGAATTCTTTATGGAAGGATGTCATCTACTGGCTCCTGCACACATCAACTGTATGATGTTATTGCTTCGATAGCTGAGTGGACTTGAATATATAAATAAATATTCCCAAAAATATTAATTTATATATTCAAGAACGGATTGAGGTGTATGAGGTACCTGTGTATTGTAATTATATTGGCAAATCGCTAATTTTTTTAATTCCAATACAGCATTAAGGTAATTGAGCGTATTTGCGAAAAATCACGAATAACGCCGACATATGAAATATTTTCAAGTAAATGTGACATTGTGTTGGTGTCTGTAATATTTAATGGCGGGCTGTGAATTGTTTAAATCAATATCGAAACCCTCCATCCTCTGGAAACATCATAATGAGTGAGGTAGTTGAGAGCTTCAACTTGCAGCTTTTTCTGAATGAAGGATACTACGTATAATTACGGAGTTGCTTTCGTCTGGTCGATCGTTCAGCGTTAAAGTGAGAGCGCCATTGAGGGACTTCTGGGATCTGTCAAATCAAGAGATCATGGTGCGGACACGGCATAGGCACCTCGTGACCGCTTCTCTAGCTGCGTTGGGCCTTGTGATACTGGGCGCGCTCTCACGCTGTCTGATCTCACCGCTTCTTGGCAGTACCAGAACATTGTTTCTCCTTCTTCTTCCCGGGGTACTTGTTGGCGCTGTGACCGGCGGCCTCTTGCCCGGTCTCGTTGCGGCAATCCTCGCCTCGGCGCTGGGTTCCCTGCTTTTGGCGTATGACGGCGCTCCGTCGATCGAAAACTGGGTTGAAACGATTCTGTTTGCAACGCTCTGCGTTTTGATCACCTGTGGGGGTGAATGGCTGCTACGCGCACGGCGGCGCACGGCGGCGATGGCGCAACGCATCCTTGAACGAGAAACCCATCTACGTTCCATTCTCGACGCCGTTCCGGACGCTATCATTATTCTGGATGAGCAGGGGATCGTGCAGTCATTCAGTCATGCGGCCGAGACACTGCTGAGGTGGAATGTGATGGAGGCGGTCGGAATGAATATCGCGACCATCGTTCCGGAGCTTGGTGCGCCTCCAGTTCTCGACAGGCAGGGGTTTGCGTCAATCGCCCGCCGGGGGGACGAGACGACGATTCCGGTTGATCTGTCCATAGGCCGCCTGAGTTCGGGAGGGCGTCCATTTGTGATTGTTTTCCTGCGTGACCTTACGGAGCGCGAGGAGGCAGATCGCCGTATGAGGCAGTTGCAGGCCGAAGTCACGCATATCTCCCGCCTGTCAGCAATGGGTGAGATGGCGGCAACGCTGGCGCATGAACTCAACCAGCCACTGACGGCTATTACAAACTTTCTCAATGGTGGCCGTCGTCTTCTGCAGAAGGGAAGCGGGCAGAACGAACTCGTGCAGGAGGCCGTAGACAAAGCGGCGGCACAAGCTCTGAGGGCAGGTCAGATCATACGATCATTACGGGAGTTCGTCTCGCGAGGAGAAGGGGACCTGGGGCTGCAGAGCCTGACAGCACTTGTAGAGGAGATGGCGGTGCTGGCGCTGGTCGGTATTGCGGAGCGCGGGATCAATGTGTCCTTTCGCCTGGATTCCAATGTCGATCAGGTTATCGCGGACAAAATCCAGATTCAGCAGGTGCTGCTCAACTTAATCCGTAATGCCGTGGAATCTATGGAAGATTGCCACGAACGGCGCCTTGTTGTCGCAATTGACGCCTTTGAAGGCATGGCACGAGTGTCCGTAACAGATACAGGCGCCGGAGTGAGTCCAGAGATCGCCGGTAAGCTATTCGAGCCTTTTTCGACAACAAAGGATCATGGTATGGGAGTCGGTCTGTCGATCTGTCGCACCATCGTAGAAGCCCATGGAGGACGCATTTGGGCGCAGGCAGTGCCCGAGGGTGGAACAAGTTTCCTCTTTACTCTCCCTTGTGCCCGGATAGAGGGGTTTGGCGAATGAATTCTGATTGCATCGTCCATGTAATCGACGATGACGAGGCCGTGCGTGAGTCCCTTGCCTTTCTGCTGCTTGCATCGGGGTATACCGCACGGACCTACTCATCGGCGGATGAGTTTCTCAGCACCCTCGACCGGATTGAGCATGGCTGCGTTGTCACCGATATCCGGATGCCCGGCATGGACGGCCTTGATCTTGTCAGCCATCTTCAGGACGTTAGGCCAATCCTGCCGGTCATCGTGATCACGGGGCATGCCGACGTTCCCTTGGCTGTGCAAGCGATGAAAGGTGGCGCTCGCGATTTCATCGAAAAACCGTTCGACGACCATTCCATCCTCGAGGCGGTGGCTTCTGCTCTGCAAAGCGACGGTGAGATCCCTGCCGGCCGGACGCCGGCGCATGTCGTTCGTCAGCGGATCGCCGTTCTGACGAATAGGGAACGACAGGTTCTCCGTGGTCTTGTCGATGGTCAATCTAACAAGGCTATTGCCCGTGAGCTTGAAATAAGCCCGCGAACAATAGAGATTTATCGAGCCAATCTCATGACGAAGATGGACGCTCGCACTCTATCCGAATTGGTGCGGATGGCTCTCGTGGCGGGAGAGCAGCTAGCATAATCTGGAGAGATTGATGGCATGTGGGCCCAACACCTAGAACGAGACAGGACTCAATCGCCTTGCCGCGTCACACAGAGGCATGACGCGGCAAGGCGCGCTTTGTCGCCGGATGAGCGTGCTCCGTGAGGTGAGGCAGGGGAGGTAAGAGATCAGGCCGCGCGCGGACGGCGTTTCTGCCCACGGTAAGGCATATTGCCTGCCATGATGCAGCCGAAAGGATCAATATAGTCCTCGATCTCGGCCAGCCCATACTCGCCAATCTGCGCCACAACGGCATCGGCCCGCTTGTAGCTTGAAGGCAGTTCCGAGCTATCGACCTCGCCCCCATAGAAGCGGATGTCCAGCCCCTGTATTTCAGCAGCAAGCTGAGCTTCAGGCGTGATAGTACCCATGCGGCGGCGATGCTCGGTCCGCGTGAAGTTGCGGCCCGCTCCGTGGGGCGCAAAGCCCAGCGCATGCGCGGCATCCTTCCCGCGGGCAATCAGCACTGGTTCCGCCATGTTAAGGGGGATGATCACCTTGCCGCTGGCATCATCGGCGTAGCTACCCCAGGCCGGTGTAGCACCCTTGCGTGGTAGAACAAGCCATCACGCTCGAACACGAAGTTATGCTCATTCCAGAAGCGATCCACCACGCTAGCCTGCACGGCGGTGCTGATGGCATGGTGCAGAGCGGTGTGGTTGGCCTTTGCCCATCTGCGCGTGAGCTGCAAGGCCTCCCAATAGGCGCGGCCATCCTCGGTGTCTGCCGGAATCCAGGCATTCTGCGGTAGCGTGGCGGGGGACAGCTGGCGTCTGTAACGCTCGGCCACTTTCATGCCGCCCTTATACAAATGTCCGCCCGGCCCGCGTGAACCATGATGCGTGACCATGACCGTGCGGCCGGTGCTGCGCGAGCGACCTACGAACAGGAAGTGGTTTCCATCACCCTGTGTGCCCATATGCGTCTGTGCTGCCCTGACAACATTGTCCTGTCGGAGGAAGGGGTTGGCACGAAACGCATCAAGCAGGCCATCCGGCAGAGGGAAGTTGCTACTATCCATGCGGCCGCCAGGGCCGAAATGCGTTATGGCCGAAGCCGCATCCAGCACCGCCTTTGGGTCAACGGCCCCAAGATCGGTCATCATGACGGAACAGCAGATGTCAGCCGAGTGCATTCCCGGATGGATGGCATTGCGCGCGGCAACAATACCGCCCACAGGAATGGTGCCTAACGGCCCGGAAGGGCAGGCGTCAGGCATGACGGCCCCAGATTCCACCGTAGGCGTGCGCAGCACTTCACGCATCGTGGCCAGCACCTTGTTCAGGTTGGTGGTTTCATCCTCATTTTCCGCACGGATCGATACATGCAGCGGCACGGCAGCCTCTTCCTGCAAGGGCAGGTGCGGGGGCGGCTGGTCCTGTATAAGAGTGGCACGGATATGCGCGAGATCCATGCCGCTTGCATGGGCGGCATTGGCTCGGGCCAGCATGTCCGCGAAGGCAGGTCCGGGGCTGTGCCCCCACTCAATCAGGTGAGCGCCGGTTATCTTGGTGCCAATGTCGTCAATCGTAGTCATGTCTATAATCTTTCGAAGCCGTGAGCGCGGGGCTCCAACGGCACATCAACTGAATGACCCGGGAACCGGCCTGCGCGGTTTCTGTCGGCAGGCCACACCATGGAGACAAGGAATGTGCCGGACTTCATTTACAGTGTAGTCCGGCACGCATTCCCCAGTGTCCCGGGTCGTGAAAAAAGGTTCTGGCGACAAGGGGGCGAGGGGACATGGAAGGGCTCCCGTAGGAGTTGGCTTCGTGACTGTAGTCCCCCCAGCATTCGCCAGAGTTGAGTTATGGGTCCGGCGACAAGAATGGCGGGACATTTTTTGTGACTAAGCTACCCGCATGATGCGGAGCGGGGATTGAACCCGCGCCTGCGGTTTCCCGCCGCTCTACCTGTAGTCCCACCGACATTCGCCGGGTGTATTCAAAAGGGCTGGGCCATGATCTGCCCGACCCAGTGCGAAGCTTCCATCTGCCCCGATGCAAAGGTGGCCATCTGCTCAAAGGCTGCATCAGAAAAGCCACCGATATTCAAGACATCATCCCGTTCGGCAGCCTGCGCCGTGCCGTAGCTGGATGTCGATACAGACGAGACGCGCTGCCGGATTGCGGACTTTCAGCCTCGTCCATTCGAACATCATGCCCGAGGGTCTTCCTTTGTTCTGTGCGTTGCCCCAGGACTGGTTGTCCGAGACAAACACAACAAGATCCGCCGTCTCATGCCGGGCATTGAGCCAGGCCAGTGGCGCTGCGCAATCCGTACCGCCGCCGCCCAACTCCGCAAGGTGGCGGGCGTTGGTCAGGATTGTATCGCGCGGCTCCAGGGCAATATCCCGCACTTGCATCTCGAAGGGCAGGATAAGGGCCGCAGGATTGCTGCGTTTGAGTGCCGCCGCCACAAGGGCAGCAACATCAATGCACCTTACGGCCGTGGTGGCGCTGCCTCTGTATCCCGTTACCGGCGAGTGCATGGAGCCTGAAACATCAGGGCACACCACCACGCGACCTTCAAGGCGGGGCACATTGTCCACCGCACGCTCCATCGCGTCGTGCAGGGCGTCACGCAGGGCCGGAGGGGCTGCCGGGTCCAGCGCCTGCAAGGTTGCAAGCAACTGGTAGGGCAGGGCCTTGGCTACCTTTATGCGCTCCCGGTCCCGCAGCACGGTGGCGACATGTGTCACAACCTCAGGTCTGCTAAACGCATGGTTACGCGTCAGCATATTCAGTCCCTGCCGCAGGGTCTGCCACGAAGCCATGAGTGCGACCTCCCCCCACTGCTCCGGCGAAAGCGTCATATCGCTCAACAACTGGAACGGCACGGCCGGAACCTGTTTCGACACGCCGGAACGGAAGGCCAACAGGTCCTGCACGAGGGCGGGCAGAGCCGACACGTCGACAGGCCGGTCGATCAGCCAGGCATAAAAGGCCTCACGCTGCGCAGAGCCGGGGTGTGGATGCACCATGCGGATCACGTCAGCCAGTGAGGGATCATTCCCGACCGACGCAGCAAGCAACTGCGCATCGGAGGCTTTGTTCAACCAGTCCTGCACCATGGCCTTTGGGCGAGATCCCAGTGATTTGCGGCCCGTCTGGCCCGAGCGCATGATCTGCACGAAAGTCCGCAGAACCCGCCCAGATGTCACCACCTTTGGGAATGCACGGGCAAATAGCACCGGGTCACGCCCAGACAGGACTGCTAGCAGCAGGGCAGGCGCGTCTTTCATATGCCCCTTGTCCCGTGCATGGATTGCCGTGCAAGCAAGGAAATCCGGGGAGACCGTGTTAGCCAGTTCGATCAGTTCGCGCACCTGCGTCTGTGCATCCGTGTAGTAACCGCCGCCAAAAGTGCCGGTCATGGCAAGCTGAGCCAGCTTGTGGGCCGGTGCGAGGTCATAGGCGGCGGCACCCGCCGCGTTACGGATATCGGTCTGCGGTGCGAACCGCCCCCGCTGAGACGCAAACACTGATCGGTTTGCCATGGTCTTGTTTCCTTTCTTCGACACCCCTTTTTTGTGCCGGATACGAAGACAAAGAAAAACAAAAACAAAAAATTTCCGGAACCCATTGTTTTAAAAATGGAATATTCAATTTTTGGCAAACGCGCGCCAAAAAATATTATCTAGAATTATATGGATTTATCGTATTATATAAGGAAATGCGTAATGTTGTGATTGGCTTTCTTGGTGCGACCCTTGATCAGGGTCGTCGTCGCTCCTGGCGTCCTTCGGTGCAGATCTGTGCCCAGCCCAATTTTCCGATTGATCGGCTGGAGCTGCTGCATGATCGGCGGCACCTGTTGCTGGCTGAAAAGGTGGCGCGTGATATTGTGGCCCTGTCTCCCCAGACGGAAGTGCTGCTGGTGGACATGGAACTCGACAATCCATGGGATTTTCAGGAAGTTTATGGAAAGCTATACGATTTTGCGGAATCGTATGGTTTTGACGAGGATCGGGAACATTATTACGTTCACCTGACAACCGGCACGCATGTTGCCCAGATATGCTGGTTTCTCCTGACGGAAAGCCGCCATATCCCGGCCAGCCTGCTCCAGAGCGGACCACCGCGAGGTGAGGCCTCGCCCAATGGTACGATCGACGTCATTGATCTTGATCTTTCGCGCTATAATGCCCTGCAGCGCCGCTTCGAGGCAGAGGCGCGCGAGCATTCCCATATGCTGCGCGGCGGCATCCCGACCCGTAATGCTGCGTTCCATGGCCTGATAGAACGGCTGGAGCAGGTCGTGACACGCTCGGATGAGCCGGTCCTGCTGGTGGGTGAGGCGGGCGTTGGCAAGAGCACGCTTGCGCAACGGATCTATGAGCTGAAACTTCAGCGCCGCCGGGTGAAGGGCCGTCTGGTGCATGTCAACTGTAGCGGCTTGCAGGGGGCGCACGCCATGGCAGCGCTGTTTGGCCAGCGGCGCAATGTTGTGGGGCTGGCCGGCACCGAGCGCGCGGGCTTCCTCAGTGAAGCAGAAGGCGGAGTGCTGTTCCTTGATGACATTGATTTATTGCCACACCCGGAGCAGGCGCTGCTGCTCGATGCTCTGGAGAGTGGCCGTTACTACCCCGTGGGGTCTGATACCGCGCAGAGCTGCCGCTTTCAGCTCATAGCCGCAAGCAGCCGAGACTTGTCGACGTTGGGGCAGCAGGGTCTCATGCGGCCTGATCTGCTTGCCCGGCTGGCGATATGGGTTTTTCACCTTCCCCCGCTGCGTGATCGGCGTGAAGATATGGAAGCTGAACTCACCTATGAGCTGGAAGAAGCCGAGCGGCGTTTGGGGAGCAAGATCGGCTTCAACGTGGATGCAAGGACGCGCTACCTGCATTTTGCCAAGGACCCGGCCATGAAGTGGCTTGGCAATTATCGCGATCTGTCTGCTTCAGCCCGTAGGTTATGTACGCTTGCCGAGCGCGGACGCATCACTCTACCCATGGTGGAGACGGAAATCGGAACACTGACCCGCCAATGGGCTGCAACCCAGCGTGACGGAGACCTTGCGTTGCTGGCGGAAATACTGCCTGACCCCGCAGGCATGGATGAGTTTGACCGGGCGCAGTTGGCGGCTGTGGTGCGGGCCTGTCGGGAGGCGTCCTCCCTGTCTGCCGCAGGACGGCGACTGTTTGCCTTCTCTCGGCAGGAAAAAGTCAGTCAGAATGATGCCGACCGCCTGCGCAAATATCTCGCGCGCTTTGGCCTGAACTGGGAGAGGGTTGCCGGAGGGTGACTGCGCGAAGCGGTGGAGATGTCTTGCCTTTCTCGTCTCCAACTCTCCACGTGTATTGGGGCATTGAAATACGGCAGCACCGATAACAAACAGCATGAATGTGGTGGTTATTTTTTAATAATAAAAATTGGGATGGGTTTCCTGATTAGCGCTGAATGTGAGGGTTGGAATAGACGTATAAAAAATCCCGTCTGATCTGGTTTTTAATGCCAGACCAGACGGGATCATAAGAAGAGCTGTGGGTGAATAGCTAGAGGGTTATTTTTTCTGGCTGTCCGCAGCTTCTGGCAGTGTCCAGGCAATCAGGTAATCGCCTAGTTTTGTCGGGAACGAGCCATGCCCCCCGACATAGGAAACCACGTACTGTTTTCCATTGATGGAATACGTCATGGGGGTGGACTGCCCACCGGCAGGCAAAGCCTGCTGCCACAATGTCTGCCCTGTGGTGACATCATAAGCCCGGATATAATAGTCCATGGAGCCGGTAAGGAATGCCACATTGCCGGCTGTAATCAGAGGCCCGGCAAGGGCAGGCACGCCAATCTTGACTGGCGGCAGGGTCAGCGGCACGGAACTGCCATACAGGCTGTTCTGTATTGTGCCGTTACGATGCTGCCAGACCACCTTGTTGGTAGAGAGATCAACCCCGACCATATAACCCCAGGGCGGATTACGGCAAGGCATGTTCAGGCCAACCTTGGCCAGTACCGGATCAACAAAGGGACTGATTTCCACAGCGTAAGGCGCGCCGTAGTTGTGCTGTAAGCCACTTTCTCCTCCGCTGCCTGCGGCTCCTTCTTTCTGGGGCCAGAGCGGGTTGTTGGGGCCACGGGGCACAAGGCGAGAGACAAAGGGAAGGGAGAGCGTATCCGCGACAGCAATCTGGCGTTGCGGGTCAACTGCAAGACCGCCCCATTCAAAAATGCCGAGGTTGCCGGGGAAAACAAGCGTACCCTGTGTGGATGGGGGAGTGAATGTTCCCTGATAGCGCAGTTGATGGAAGGCAATACGGCAGATCAGCTGATCAAACATTGTGCCACCCCACATATCGGCGCCGGTCAGCAGGGCTTTGGGGCGGAGGGAGAGGTCTGAAAAAGGCTGCGTGGGTGAGGTGTGGTCTCCCGGAGCGGCACCCTGCGGTACAGGGAGTTCAGGAGCCGACACAATTAGCTTGCCCGTGCGGCGATCCAGCACAAAGATGTTGCCGGTTTTGGCCGGAGCATAAAGAGCCGGAATAACAGTGCCGTCTTTTTGCTTGATGTCCACGAGGCTTGGCTGCGAAGGAACATCCATATCCCACAGATCATGGTGGACAGTCTGATAGAACCAGACGAGCTTTCCGGTATCGGCGTTGAGCGCCAGAATGCCAGACGCATAGCGTTCGGAATACTGATCCCTGTTGCCGCCCCACTGGTCTGGTGTCTGCACACCTGTTGGGATGTAGATCTGATTCAGAGCTGCATCGTAGGATGAGGTGATCCAGGAATTGGGTGAGTTTGGAACAAACTTGTGGTCCGGTCCGGGCATCTGATTGGGGTCGGGGTTACCGGGATCAAAAACCCAAACAAGTTTACCCGTATAGAGATCAAAAGCACGCGTTACGCCAGAGGGTTCGTGTACCGAGCCATTGTCGGTTACAGCGCCTGACTGGATAACTAGGCGGTCGGTCACAACGGGGGGAGAGGTACCTTCCCATTCACCTACCGTTGTAAAAGGCATGCCTTCTTCACGCAGGTCCAGTTCGCCATTTTTGCCAAAGCTGGGGCAGGGCGAACCATCATCTGCATTAATGGCAAAGAGGCGGCCATCATTGGTGGGCAGAAAGACACGGCGAGGGCACTCAGCCGGAGCGGGTTTGCCATCAATCGTGACTGCATTGGCTGGCGTTGCATGATAGGTAACGCCGCGGCAGGTCAGGTGCTGGAAACCGGGATTGACATAAAGATGGGGGTCAAAAACCCATTTTGTTTTGCCATCTGCTGCATCAACGGCAAAGAGTTTCTGGTGGGTGGAGCAGAGATACAGGTTCCCGTTTGCCATGACGGGCGTGGCTTCATTCGTGGTCTCGCCCGGATCATTTTTGGTTTTGAGGTCGCCCGTTCGCATAATCCACGCGATTTTCAGCGTGTTGACGTTTGATGCGTTAATCTGTTTCAGGGGCGAAAAACGGTTGCCGAACTGGGTACGGCCCCAGTCATGCCATTCTGTATCGGCCATTGCCGTGGCATCACCCGGAGTGGCATTGGCAATCTCTGTCGGCAGCTTGCCGTTAAACGAGTGTGGGTCTTGTGTTGCGGAAAATGCAACCACAAGGACCGAGAGCAGCAGACTTAGTCCCAGTGGCGCAATGGTTCTGCGGCTGGCACCCAAGGGCCGGGTAATGAAAGGCATGAGCAGCAGGATGCCAATAATGACAATGGCATCACTGCGGGGCAGCAAAGACCAGAAATCCAGACCGGCTTCCGCTATGGCCCATAGGAGACTGCCCAGCGTAATGGCAGTGTAAACCCATAAGGCGGCGGGTTTTTTACGGGAAAGAAGGACAGCACTGGCCAGCATGGCAAGGCCACAGAGCAGATAATAGGGTGTGTCACCGTAGCTTAAGAGCCATGTCCCACCGATGGTAAGGCCAAGGCCGATCAGCCCGACGAGCAATGCCGTCAGTATAATCGGTATTGATGCGCGAGAGAACGTGGTCATATCGTCTCCAGAATTCCTGCTGTGGAGGAAAAGGTCGGCTGTCGAGCGCTGCTGCAGGCCGAGCCTGTCATGATGTTAAGCAAGCCCGTCATTTGCTGGAAAACCGGTAGAGCGTCGTGTAATCGAATGTCTGACCGGGCCGTAGCTCTGTTGTGGGAAATGACGGATGGTTGGGGCTGTCAGGATAATGCTCGGCTTCAAAAGCAATGGCATCGGTCTGCCGATAGGCTTTGCCCGAAACCCCGGCATATCCTCCGTCCAGTGAGTTGGACGTGTAGACCTGCAGGCCGGGCTGATTTGTCAGGACATCCATCGCGCGCCCAGAGCGGGGGTCGTAGATATATGCGGCAAGTCTAGGGGCCTGACCGGCCGGCCCGTTGATGACCCAGTTCTGGTCATATCCGCGTGCGTACATCATCTGGGGAAAAGAATCCCGCAAGCGGTCGCCAATGACATGAGGTTTGGTAAAATCAAGCGGAGTGCCTGCTACGGAGGCGACTTCTCCCGTAGGGATTGAAGTCTCGTCGGTGGGTGTGTAGCGCTCGGCTTCGATCTGTAATATTTCTGGAGCGATCGACCCGGAACCTTCACCGTTGAGGTTCCAGTAAGTGTGGTTGGTCAGGTTAAGAACCGTTGGAGCATCTGTCGTTGCCTGATAATGCAACGTCAGGGCGTTGGTATTATCAAGGCTGTAAGTAACTTTGGTGGTCAGTTTTCCGGGAAAACCCTCATCACCATCAGGAGAGACGAGCGTTAGGGAGGCATAGGCTGCCTTGTCGTCGGCGTGATGTCCGGAGAGTGTCCAGACCTTCTTGTCAAAACCTATTTTTCCACCATGCAAGGCGTTTGGTGGGGCTGTTATGGCGATGTGGTAGGTTTTGCCATCAAGAGTAAAAGTGCCTTTTGAAATTCTGTTTGCATAACGCCCTATTATGGCACCGAAAAACAGACCGCCTTTGGCTGAGTCGATGGCATAACCATCCAGTGTATTAAATCCAAGAACAATATCGCCAATATGGCCAGAACGATCGGGGGTTTCTATCGACTGTATAATGCCGCCATAAGTTATAATTTTTACTGTTATATTATGGTCATTCTTCAGGGTAATAATTTCAACCTTGCGTCCATCAGGGAGTTTTCCCCACGGGGCAACGGATACTTTGGGAGAGGCTATTGCCGCGCTAAAGTAGAGTGAGGAGGCTACTCCCGCCAAAGCCATGCGGATCAATGCGCGATGGCGGGAAAGGTGTTTTATCATCATCGTGTTTCTCTTGCCGTTAACAAAAGGGATAACAGGATGCCGTGCATCAGAACGTCACACCCATTTCCATGTCGATAAGCAGGGCATTGGCGTAACGGTTCGTGCCGCCAGGGTGCCAGATATACTGCAGGCCCGGACGAAGGGTGAGCCAGGGAGACGGGCGATAGCCATAGTTGATTTCGCCAGCGTGTTCACCGCTGGGTTTGTAAATATCCCCGTATCCCTGTTGCTGCAGGGCCGCTGCGTAAATGCCAAGTTTTGGATTAACAAAATTGAATTTCCCGCCGATACTGAAGGTATCGTTTGGACGGTTTTTAAACGTGCCTTTGCGTACAATACCCCAGGTAATGTAGTAGGGCGCTATTGCCGTTCGCGGATCGCCCCACGTGAAGGACAGGAAAGCCACTGTTGAACGGTTAGGATCGGCGGCATCGCGTTGCAGCATTTGATCCCCCTCAAACCATCCGCCGTAGCGGCCTCGTACCTTTTCAATCGGTAAAGAGCCGACATCAACACCCGAAGGCTGGAAGCCTTTGAACTGGCCATAAACATTGTTGACTTCAGAGGTATCCCAGTACCCGCCAAACTTGATGTTTGTAGGGAGTGCGCCGTGTGTATCTGTTCCTCCAAAGTGCCAGCCAATCTGGAACGGCAGATAGACACCAGTGGTTCCGTGCAGCCCCAGTTTCCAGGCGTAGCCTGTGTTTGAAATTGTGGGGTCAACATTGTAAATGCCCGCTGAAACAAGCATGCGCTCATCACCAAACGGGAATATTTTTACATAGGCACCGGGGTGAGCCGTTGGGTAATAACCGTAACCCGAATTGCTGGCCAATGCCTGTGGCATACCGCAGATAGCGTTTGTTTCAAACTGGCAGTACAGGTTCATGCCCCAGTGCATGGAGGACTGGGCAAAGTCGTTCTCGGTATTGATCCAGCCGATTTCAGCATCAACATAACGCCCGAACTGCCGCTCAAAGGAGAGGCGTGTGAAGCGGATTGTTTCACCTGAGCCAAAGATTTCCTGCGGGCTGTTCAGGGTCGTGAGTTGCTGCCCAATGCCCAGCCCTGCACGTTCTGTCAGGAGGACATGGAAAATACCGATATTTTTTCCAGTAAGCTGGGCAAAGTTGACATCAGCCCCGAGCGCCAGTTCATGTGCATAGCGCACGGTGCTGGCGCGGCCTCCTACCGGGTTGCCAGCGCTATCCTCAAGATAATGACCAAAGACGTTAATGCCTTCGTTCTGAAGGCGGATGCGCTCTCCAGCCCAATCTCCCGTCATGGTTTTCTGATCAAACCAGTCTTTGAAGGAGGGCGGGATAAAAGGCGTGTCTGGCACCGGGGCGGGCGCGTGACGCGTTATCCCCAAAGATGCCGGAGAGCGATCATACGGGCTGCCAAAAAGAATGGGGGGCGTATCGGGGGAGAGTTCCGCCTGAGCGTGCAAGGTATTCTTTTCGGGCAACGCCATGTCAGCACTAATGCGCTTAGCGGAGGGCAGGCGGCCTGTGACTTGTGCATGAGCTGGTGAGTAGGCCGTTAGGGAATACCCCACAAGGGCTGCGGCACCGACCACCTTCGCTTTGTGTCCATATATGAATGAACGACTGGTCATGCTCTTCCCTGGGTTGTTTGTTGCGGCGTTGTGGTAGCGCTAACATAATGGATTGCATAGATGGGTTGCAGCTAACGCACGAGCATGTGATAGGGTTCCAGAAAACAATTTTTTCCTTTAAATAACTGTAAAAAATGAAAATATCTTTCCGTTCACATATAATTAAAATTTCTGTAATGGACAAAAAACGCCACGACCTCTTGCCGGACCGGCCATGCTTCTTATGGTCAGTTCTCACTGCATTCAGCATATGCGTAAGTGACCATTTTCCAGTGTCGGTAAAGCTACGGATACACTGACATCAAGTGCTGAGGGTTGATTATGGCGGGCCGGAAAGCACGTTCACCTGTTAAGGGACGTGCTACAATCAAAGATGTTGCGGCGGCAGCCAATACAAGCATGATCAGCGTTTCCAGAGCTTTTCGTGAAACGTCAAAGGTCAGTCCCGCCCTAAGAGCACGGATTGAACAGGCAGCCGCGACCTTGGGGTATGTTCCTGACCGCGCGGCAAGTGCGCTTGCCTCTTCCAGATCCATGAATGTTGCGGTTCTTATTCCTTCGATTACCAACATGGTGTTCATGGAGGTTATTGCCGGAATAAACGATATCCTTTCCCCGGAAGGGTATCAGTTGATCACTGCCGCAACGGATTATTCTCCTGTTGAGGAACATAGGCTGTTACGGGGGCTACTTTCCTTTCGTCCCGATGGCGTGCTGCTATGCGGAACTGACCATCTGCCGCAAACATTCCAACTGCTCACAGAACCAGCCGTGCCAGTGGTTCATATGATGGAGCTACATCACAGGCCGGATAGCTATTCAGTAGGGTTTTCTCAGGAAGGCGGGGGGGCGGCTGTGGCGCACCATTTTCTTGAGCGTGGTTATGAGCGGGTTGGTTTTGTGGCCTCGCAGCTTGATCCCCGCACAATGGCGCGTGGTGCAGGTTTTCAGCGCGTTGTAGAAGAGAGAATGCACGTAGCTCCTTATGTTCTCACCGTGCCTGATCGCTCGTCTATCGAACTGGGTGCTAGACTGACGGCGCGAGCTTTGCAGGAATGCCCTGATCTAAATGCCCTGTTTTTCTGTAATGATGATTTGGCCCAAGGGGCGTTATTTTATTGTCAGCGCCATGGAATAAATGTTCCGCAGCAACTTGCCATAGCCGGTTTTAATGATTTGCCGGCTTCGGCGTGGATCATGCCTGCCTTAAGCACGGTCGCAACGCCCCGTTATGAAATCGGGCGAGAGTCTGCAAAAATGCTGGTCGACTTAATGCTTGGAAACGAGCTTGCGTTTCCGCGGTTGGATCTGGGTTTTACATTTATAGCGAGAGAAAGCAGTTAGTATTTGGAAGGACATTGAAGTTTTAAATGCACTCCTGCTTAAGGTATTTGTTCCGAGTGCACTGTATTTTCAGATGTTGTGTTATTTTTAAAGAATATCGTTTTTTAGCCGAGGAATGATTTATTACAGATGGAGGGTTCTAAAAAACCTCTGGTTTTTGGGCTTTCTGATCGCATGTCGGATGCCAAAACGGTCTGGCTGTTCCGCGAGCGTCTCACATAGATGGGAGCGATTGATGGTTTGTTCAATCGCTTTGGACAATCCTGCGGAACGTGGGTTGCCCACCGATGTCAGGTCTGATTCTGGATACCACGCTCGTCGCGGCTCTAAAGCAGCGTAATGCGAACGCCTGCTGTATAGAACCAATACGGCCTCAACGGTCTGACCCGACACAGCCTATAGCTTAAAGATCAATGAAGATTGCATGGAAAAGCAGAACTTTGCCTTGAGAGGTCGTAGGAAAAAGCCGCCTCTCAAGCCTATGCCCTGACATATCCAGAAATCGAATGCTGGAAAGTCAGTGATCCGCTCGTGTGTCGAGCATGTCTTTACTGATCAGAAGTCACAGACGGGATTGTTCATCCGAACCGTTGGCATGGTTCGAGCCACCATGAGGATCGGGCTGGACAATATCGTCTATAACTTGCGTCGCACCAAACTTTATTGCCTCAATATATCGTATGAAAATCTCTACAGCGAAGTTTTGTTCATTGTTTCAGTAAGGATCGTCCCTGCATCCACCAAATAAACTCGTTAAGCCAGTGATCGCTCGTCATCCCTCTTACTGTCAGGCTGAACCCGTGACCGCCACGCTCGTAGAGATGTAGTTCAGCCGACGCGCCTGCTCTTCGCCAAGCTGCATACAGCAGGGCGCTATCATTGGGTAAATATGGATCATCCGCAGCGGCAGCGATGAAAGCAGGCGGCGCATCTGTCGGAACTGGTGTGCGCAATCCACCATAAAACAGGCCTACGAAGGCTGGTCGGGTGCTTTTGTCCCCGATCGCGAGATCGGTAGCCAAAAAGGCACCGGATGAGAAACCGATGAAGCCTATCTTCCTCGGATCAATACCCCACTCCGCAGCGTGCTGCCTCACCAGCATGACAGCACGCTTGCTGTCTTCCAGAGCATGGGGCTCACCCGTGAAGAGTGGTAACTCAGCGGGTATACCACTCTTTGCGCGCGACATGATCGTCTCCATCTCTTTTATATGAACAGCCGGCATATGTGTCGCGTCATCAGGACTTCGTATCGTTCGATATTTCAGCACGAGAGCCGTGACACCGTATTCGGTCAGCTTGCGCGCCACAGCAGTACCCTCGGCTTCATATCCGAGGCCGACGAAACCACCTCCTGGCGCGATGATGACCGCCGTGCCGTTGGAGTGATCAGCACGCGGGAGGAACAACTCAAGCGTAGGATTACTGACGTTGAAGATCATTGTTTCATCCGTGTTGCCTGTCTTGGCCCGCGTCTCCGGAACACCGAGTGACCGGAGAACGCCGGAGGGGTAAAGCGGTATTGTTGTGCCAGGGTTCGGAGCAGGGGAAGCCACGCAGATAAACAGACTGACAAAATAGAGGAGCATTGCTGTGCCCACAGGCTTCATCGTATTCTTCATGATCAGAGCCTGACCTTGATGGTCGCATACGCCGAAAGTGGCTGAATCGGGGCAATGACGGGATTGCCCATGTAAGAGTAGGGATCCCAAGCTTTTCTGTTGCCGAGGTTCACAATCGAAATACCCAACGTGTAACGATCAAATGCGTAGTCAGCTTGTGCATCGACTACGGCATAACCGGGTACGGAAATGGTATTGGGCAACGTCAAGGCTCGAGAGGTATAGGCAGTAACACCGGCCCCGAAAGACAAGCCCTTTGCCCAGCCATGCAGAAGGCGATAGCGCGCAGCCACGCGTCCGCTGCTTTTGGGCACGCGGGCAATCTGGTCTCCTGGAGATACACCCGCGTCCCTCGTGTCCGTATAGGCGTAATTGGCAAGCAATGAGAACGCTGGTGTGGGTTCCCAGATCATGTCGGCTTCGACCCCTTGAGCACGTTGCCGCCCGCTCTGCACATAGTAGCCCACATTGTTCACGTCGGAGACGGCAACATTATCGTGCGTCTGGCGGAACAGCCCAATCGTGCCGGAAAGACCGGTTCCAGGAAGTGCAAACTTTATTCCTACCTCAGCATTGTGAGATGTCTCGGGTTTTGGCGTCTCCAGCCCGACAAAACCGAAAGCTGCTCTGAACGCTGTCGCATAGCCCGCGTAAAGGGCGACACCTTGCACAATATCAAATGTTGCCCCTATCCGGGGTGAGACGTGATAATACGTCGAATTATTCGCTACACCGTAGTTGCTTGCTTCCCGGAATTTGAGGGCGGTAAAACGCAGGCCTCCCGTTACATGGAGACGGCCGTAAGACGCCTGATCCTGCGCATAGACGGCGTAGGTCTGATAATGGTCGTTGGTGTAGGAATTGACTGGGAGCTGTGGCGTGTAACTTAGGGCATAGGCCGGGTTGGCCAGGTCGATCGTGCCGGATGGCGTATCACTGACGCCAAAGCCCATGGCACTGTAAAAACTCGTCCAATCATAATTGATACCGCCAAGAAGCTGGTGTGTTCCACCCAGGATATGCAGTTTGGCAGCTAGATTGGCATCGAAAGTTGCTTCTTTCGTGCGGTTTTGCATCAAAATGGGCAACACTTCGTAGACGGTTGGTGCAGAAGCATCGGTCGGGAACAGGTCCGGATCTACGAAGCTGCCATACTCATGCACGGTATTATCGTAATAGCGTCCGCTAACGGTGAGTTTTACACGATCGTTGAAAGCATGGTGCAGGACAACTGAACCATGCGGTTCTCGTTATGCGTCTCTGGCTGGTTGATCGGAGAGCCGGGGAAGGCATAGCGATCAAGCTTGCCAGCAAGCGCTTCGTCCGCTGGGAGGCCGGAATATTCAAGGTTTTTTCGGTCGTTGAACTGGCCACGCACGATCAGATCGGTATCATCGTCGATCTGGTACAATAGGCTGGGCTGAAGCGACCACTGCTTGCCATGGACCTTGTTGATCCAGCTTTCATAGCTCTGGTATTCACCGGCCAGACGAATGGAAACCCTTGGCGAGAGCTTCAGGTTCACATCCCCATACGGGTTCAGTGTGTCATAACTTCCACCCCGCATCGCAACGTATCCGCCGGTTTTGTCATCCGGTCGCTCGGACTCAATGTTGATGATCCCGCCCAGCGGCGTGCCCAGCCCGCCACCGTAAAGCGTGGCGCTCGGCCCTTTGAGCACCTCGATACGCTCGACGCCCACCAAAGCGTTGGGAGCAAAGGCCTGCTGATTACCTGCGAAGATCGGTAAACCATCAAGATAGACTTCTGCAGGGAAGCCTCGCACAATCGGGGGAACGAACAGGATCGCATCCGTTCGTGTGGGCGTGATGCCCGAGACGTTGACCAGAGCGGCACTTAGCGAGTGAGTGTCCTGCTCCTGAATGAGTGTACGCGTGATCACCTGGACCGACTGAGGAACCTGAATGAGCGGTGTGTCGGTACGCGTTGCAGCTAAGGATGTCGGCACCGTATAGCTGAGGCGTTTGCCTCTCACTGTCAGTGTTTCTCCAGACCAGTTCGAGGCTTGGACATCTGTCTTTTCGTCAGCGCGCTTTTTTGAAGCTGCCGCTTTTTTTGACGTGCCATTTAATGATGCCGCAGCAGTGGCAGCGGGTTCAGAACTAAGTGCCACAAGAGCACAGCCACAAGCGAGCACCAGTGCGCCGGGCACACGGAAACTGATAAGATATTTCATGAAACCAATCCGGATCTGAAGCAAAAGACAGCCCGAGAAAACGAACGTGTGGCCTTATTCGAAGGCACTCAGTCCGGTTAACGGGCGTGGACAATGGCTCAGGTCGTCAGGGGTGGTCCGGTGGGCGGCGGTAACCGGATTCCGCGCTCATAAGGTGGTGCTTGCGCAGGCGGCAGCATATATCGTGTGCAAACAACGCGCACAGACACCAACATCGCGATGAATGGTGCCACCAGCACAATACCGGGTAGATGGAGCAGTGGACACAGAAAGCACGCGCCATCATCATGATGAGAATGCTGATGAACAGGTGTCGTGTGGTGTTCATCTGTCGCCATGTCCATGCATGGCATGCTTATGTGCCGATCACGTACAATGCTTTCGGCCCGATCTGCAGCCCGGTCAGGCGTTCGAACGTCGTGCGTGGCGCTTCACCTAGCGCGCCTGACTTTGTAGAACAAGCTGACCGAGCAGTCCCAGTAACGTCGCCAACACGACAAGCATTTTCAGCCCGTGACGCAGGCGACCGTCAGATAACCAAAACAAAGCGCGGTGACGAACAGCGGGCATGGGCTTATTTACCCGGCAACGCTTGGTAGGCCAGCGATCATCAGCCATCGCCGCATTCTGAGCTGTTCGGGCTTAAATGCAGAATGCACGGCCATATCAGAAATTTCTCTGCACCGAGGGGGGGGGGCAGCGAGGCTGACCGGGATAGAGAGCCACCTCTTATAGCTTTAATCGTTTTGCTGCTGTTTCAGCCGCCTGCAACGCTTTCTCGTCCATCCATGTTCTATGGCTGCGTTCAAGTGCCATCTGTGTTTTTGAAACTTCAGAGGGGTCACCATGATGGAACGGCGGCTGAGGCGCATACTGCATAATGAGTTGAATATGTTCTGCTGCAGGCTGGTCACGCAATTGGGCAGCAAGAGTAAGTCCAAAATCAAGACCAGCGGTAACACCGGCTCCGGTAATCCGATTACGGTCTTGCACTACGCGCTCATGGTTTTCGATAGCCCCCATCAACGGTAGGAGATTAACAACGCCCCAATGGGATGTCGCTTTGTATCCTTCCAATAATCCAGCAGCGGCAAGAATAAGGCTACCTGTGCAAACACTGGTAATAAAGCGAGAGTGGGAGGCACGGCCTGTCAAAAAAGCAAGAACCTCTGGATCATTCATACAGGCAATTGTTCCCATCAGTCCGCCCGGAACAAACAGTACATCCAGTTCCTGCGGGCATGTCTCTGGCGTATCTGTTGGAGGGACAGGAATACCGACATCGGTTGATACTGGTTTCATGGTCATGCCAACCAGATGAATTTCGGCTCCTAGAATTTTAAAAATAGTCTGGGGGCCGACAAGATCCTGAAGAACCATATTCGGGTAGACAAGCATTGCAATTTTGATCGGAGGTCCCGGAAAGTGCATGCCTTGCATGTGCTCCAGATGCTCTTTTTCAGAACTACTAGAGGCTGCTTTGGCACTTTCTGAGACTATAGAGGTCAGGATAAGCGTGGCAAACGCGCGCCTTTTAAGACCGATTGACGAAGAAGAACCTAGTGAGAAATTTGGGTTAGCCATTTCTTTGTGAGTGGGTTTGATCTGAGCGAATACAGCGCAGGAACTGCTCTCAAGCGTGCTGTCAGGTTTCATCATCAGGATACCACCTGCAGTGAACTCAAAGCTGAACGGGGCGCTTCCGCCCGCATAGAGAAAGTTCCGTTTGTGTCGTAGATGCGGGTATTGGTCAGGTTGAGCTGAGCTCTGAGAGGCCGTCCGTGTGCGGGCGTAATGACCTGAATCGAAGCTGCTGCTTTCTGGATGGAAACAGGAATTTTAAGGGCTGAATTGCTGGTCTGAGCAAGGTCGTTCTCGGCAGGTTGACGTGTCCCGTTAACGATAACCAAGCCTTGCGACGTGGAGGTGACCTTTCCCTTTTTTCTTTCTGATGAGACATCCCCGTCTGTGAAGGCGATGTTTTTTCTATGCTGTCCTGAGCCCACACAAGGTGTTGCTGTAAAACCATAAGACAGCATGGCAATGCGCGTGACAAAACGACGCGCTAGCACTCTTTGAGCGCCACGAGTGTTTTTATACATGATGAAAGACGATCCTGAACTGAGAAAAACTCAGCGCCAGAACATGCAGAATCAGCCCAAAATACGCGGAAAACAGGCGTACGGATGAGACGACACAAACCGGAAGCTGACGAAAAGCTCAGGAGAACAATGGTGGCCCACGCGATGGTGGCAGGCCCGTGAAAACGGACGGTGGTGCTCTGGGAGGGTGAGCCCGCATTTCCTGTTGATATCGATACACAGTGTAAGCGGGGAGAGTTGGTAGACTTGTTAGTATAAAAGCGACAAGTTCTAACAGCGGGCAGAGCGGACAGCTCTTATCATGATGATGTGATGGGTCTTGATGGTCAGACATGCCCATAGGCATATCCATCATAGACATATCATCATCATCATCATGTTGTGCTGAGGACTGATATCAACGCCCGTAAGCCGCTCAATGGCAGCTCTGGGTGTCTCGTTGGGGAGGGAAAAACCTTGAAGGAAAAGCTGTCCTAAAAACCCGACAAGAACCAACATCCCAATAAGAATTGTGAGGGGTGTTGTTTTATGGTTTTGTTGGGTTTCAGAAATAGTCAAGGCTATTAAGAGCTCCACCACATGACTGGTGTCATAAAGGACTATTGATCCGTCGTGTCAAGGAGAGAAGCCGGGATGTAGCCATTC
>NZ_BAIN01000006.1 GCF_000613285.1 Acetobacter papayae JCM 25143
CAGCATGACCGAACAGACGGCCTAAGATATGGCGCGGCGTCGGGCTGATCAGCTCCTAGTTGACCGGGGGCAGGTCGAAAGCCGCAGTAAGGCACAGGCCCTGATTATGGCAGGGCTTGTGTTCTCGGGGGAAAAGCGGATTGCCAAGGCGGGCGATCAGATTGCCGAGGAAACTCCGCTTGAAGTTCGTGGGCAGCCGCATCCATGGGTCTCACGCGGCGGTTGCAAGCTTGATCACGCTCTTGCCCATTTTAACCTCTCCCCGCAGGGGCTGACAGGGCTTGATGTCGGAGCGTCTACGGGCGGATTTACCGATGTGCTCCTGACCAACGGCGCGGAAAAGGTTTACGCCGTAGATGTGGGGCATGGGCAGCTTGCATGGAAACTCCGGGCGGACCCTCGGGTGGTCGTTCTGGAAAAGTGCAATGCGCGACATCTCGACGAAACACTCATTCCGCAGCCGCCGCAGGCTATTGTCTGTGATGCTAGTTTTATTGGGCTGAGAACCGTGCTGCCGGCTGCACTTGCTCTGGCAGCGCCGGATGCATGGGCGGTGGCCCTTATCAAACCCCAGTTTGAAGCAGGGCGTGAGCATGTGGGCGCCAAGGGCGTGGTGCGTGATCCTGCCGTGCATGACGCCGTGTGCGCATGATAACAGAATGGTGGAGCGCCCTGCCCGGCTGGACTGTTCTGGGGGTTGAGGCAAGCCCGATCACGGGACCGGAAGGAAACCGTGAGTTTCTGATTGCCGCGCGCCGGGTCTGACGCGCGAGCGTTTCGATAGCGTTTCAAGCATTAAATTATTATTTCAGGTTTGCGCGCGTCTTTTGCATGGCAGCCACCTGTTTTTTTGTGTCAAACTCCTGAGAGGTCACAAACCTGTAACACTTGAAAGGGAGCAACGCATCATGCGCAAACTCGCAGCCTTGTTTGGCACAGCCTGTCTTATTGGTGCGACCGGTATCGCGCATGCGGGTCCCGTTGCTTCCTCACCCGCGATCAGCCAGCCACGCCTGCATGAGTCCGGTGTTGGCCTTCTTAGCCGTTACGAACATGACGGTCTGGTGCTGGCGGATAACGTTCAGGCTGGTTCGCTGACCATTCAAGCTGACCCGGCGGCCATTCAGGTCATGTCCGGCGAGGAAAGCAACCGCTATCGTCTGGCGTTGAAGGATATTCTTTCCGCCGCCGCGACATATGCCTATCTGTATTTTGGTCAGCATCCCGAAAAAGCGACTCTTGTTGTTACGGCAGATGTCCAGCGTGACGGTTTCAGCCATGCTAGCGCTTCCGCCGGTGCACAAGACAATGCAGGCCCGGCGCTGACCATGGAAATTGCCCGCCCGTCTTTCCCTATTTCGGCTGATTCCCGGCCTGATGCCTATTCGGCCCAGACCATTGGCATGATCCTTGACCAGATTGACACGGGCAAGGTGAGCATGGCGCCGTGGTTGCGTTCAGCTCTGAAAAAACAGGCAGCGCTGCCACGTCAGTAAAATGACAGGCCGGCGACGCAGGTAACAGGAAAAAGCCCATAAAAACCGATTATTGAAAGAGGCTGGTATCTGCCAGCCTCTTTTTTTGTTATAAGAACGGCCTTCTTCTCCAGCAACGCAGCCTGTCTTATGTCCTCTTTTACTTCGTCCTCCCCTTCCCTCACGGCGGATGCGCATGCCGTAGCGCTCATGGATGAGCGTGAACGCGCGCGTATTCTGGCCAAGGCTGCGCTTTTCAGTCCGCCATCTGCAACATTGCCGGATGGCCGTCGTGATCTTGTTGGTCTCTCGCGCGAAGAGATCACGGATATTCTGGTCGAAATTGGTGAAAAACCTTTTCGAACCAAACAGTTATGGCACTGGATTTACCATCAGGGCGTAACGGATTTTTCTCTGATGAGTTCGATCGCCAAGCCGTTGCAGCAAAAGCTGGCCGAGCGTTTCATTATCGGACGGCCCGAACCGGCTACGGTGCAGACCTCATCAGATGAAACCCGGAAATTTCTTTTCCGCTTCCGTGACGGGCAGGAGGCGGAAACCGTCTATATTCCTGACCGCAGGGAGGACCGGGGCGCTGTCTGTATTTCATCGCAGGTGGGTTGCACCCTTTCATGCACCTTCTGCCATACCGGTACCCAGAAGCTGGTGCGTAACCTTGGGGCTGCGGAAATTGTCAGCCAGTTCATGGCCGCCCGTGATTCTTATGCGGAATGGCCCAGCCCCAGAGGGGAAACCCCGCGCCTGCTGTCCACCATCGTGCTGATGGGCATGGGGGAGCCGCTCTATAATTATGAGAATGTGGCCAAGGCCATGAAAATCATTATGGATGGCGAGGGTATCGGGCTTTCACGTCGCCGTATTACCCTTTCGACATCCGGTGTCGTGCCGCTGATGGATCGGTGCGGGGAAGAGCTTGGCATTAATCTGGCGGTTTCGCTCCACGCTGTGCGGAACGACCTGCGAGACCAGATTGTGCCCCTTAACCGTAAATACCCGATTGAGGAAGTTCTGGCCGCCTGCCGTCGTTACCCGGCGGCGAGCAACGCGCGACGCATCACGTTTGAATACATCATGCTGCGTGATGTTAATGACAGCGATGCGGATGCGCGGGAACTGGTCCGGCTGATTTCGGGTATTCCTGCAAAGGTCAACCTTATTCCCTTTAACCCATGGCCGGGCAGCGACTATCGTCCATCCACCCGGGAGCGGCAGGCCAGATTTGCGGAAATCGTGATGAATGCGGGATTTGCATCCCCCATTCGCACGCCCAGAGGTCGCGATATTCTGGCGGCCTGCGGGCAGCTTAAAACCGCCAGCGAACGCGCCCGGGCGGGACAGGCACCGGCTGACGAGTAATTTTTGCATCGATACAGACCATATGCGCACAAAGCAGACTGGTTTGATGGTTGCCTCGGTGATAGGAGAGAGGCAACCAGTTGTTGAGCGTGTTTCAGGAGCACAGTTGTATGGGCATGACTTCCGCCAAAAAAGACGTCAAGAAAGTTGTACTTGCCTATTCAGGCGGGCTTGATACGTCTGTTATCCTGCGCTGGCTGCAGAAGACCTACCAGTGCGAAGTCGTGACATTTACTGCCGACCTTGGCCAGGGCGAAGAACTGGAACCCGCACGCAAAAAGGCGGAGCTGTTCGGCGTAAAGGAAATTTTTGTCGAAGACCTGCGCGAGACCTTCGTCAAGGACTTCGTTTTCCCGATGTTCCGCGCCAATACGCTTTATGAAGGGCAGTATCTGCTGGGCACCTCTATTGCCCGTCCGCTGATCGCCCAGAGGCAGATCGAGATTGCCGAGGCGGTTGGGGCCGATGCCGTGGCCCATGGTGCCACCGGCAAGGGCAATGATCAGGTTCGTTTCGAACTGGCTTACTATGCCCTCAAGCCCGATATCACCGTTGTGGCTCCGTGGCGTGAATGGGATCTGACATCGCGTACCCGCCTGCTATCCTTTGCCGAGGAAAACCAGATTCCGATTGCCAAGGACAAGCGCGGCGAAGCCCCGTTCTCGGTTGATGCCAATCTGCTGCATTCGTCCTCCGAAGGCAAAATGCTGGAAGACCCGGCGATCGGCCCGGAAGAAATCGTGTTCCAGCGCACGATCTCTCCTGAATCTGCCCCCGATAAGGCAACGGAAATCACCATTGATTTCGTCAGCGGTGATCCGGTTGCCATCAATGGCGTGGCCATGTCTCCTGCAACCCTACTGACCGAGCTGAACAGGCTGGGCAAGGAAAACGGCATTGGCCGCCTTGATCTGGTGGAAAACCGCTTTGTAGGCATGAAGTCACGCGGCATTTACGAAACACCCGGTGGCACCATCCTGCTGACGGCGCATCGTAGCATCGAGTCCATTACGCTTGACCGTGAAGCCATGCACCTCAAAGACAGTCTGATGCCGCGTTATGCGTCCATCATCTATAACGGGCTGTGGTTCTCGCCGGAACGGCGGATGCTTCAGGCACTGATCGATGCTTCTCAGCACTCCGTGACTGGCCGTGTGCGGCTGAAGCTGTACAAGGGGAATGTGATCTGCGTTGGCCGCGAAAGCCCCAACAGCCTGTATGATACGCGTGTCGTGACCTTTGAGGACGATGAAGGCGCGTATAATCAGGAAGATGCACAGGGCTTTATCAAGCTCAACGCCCTGCGCCTGCGCCTGGGTGCCCAGATCGGCCGCAAGGGTGGAACGCTGTAAGCCTGCGTTTTACCCGACCAGACCTTTTAAAAGGAGCCTGAACGAACATGGTCCGTCATTTTCTGTCAAAATCTGGAACTCTTGCCGCTGTCATGGCGGCCTCTCTCGCGCTGACAGGCTGCGGGGCGCACAAGGATTCAGATGAAGATCTGACACCCACCCAGCAGATGGCCAAGCTTGTAGCCGAGCCGGGTGTGGTGAAGCTGAAAGACGGACTGGCTTACAAGGTTCTGGAATCAGGCCCCAAAAATGGCGAGCAGCCCAAGCTGGGCGATGTCATGATGCTGATCTATGAAGCCGACTGCCTGATGGGTCCATTTTTGACAGCTCCGAACAGCACGGCAACGGCGCTTATATGCAGATGCCGCTGAATGGTCTGGTCAAAGGCTGGATGGAGGCGCTGCCGCTCATGCATGTGGGTGATAGCTGGATGCTGTATGTGCCGCCGGAGCTGGGTTATGGCCATAAGGCCATGGGCGTTATTCCTTCCGATAGCCCGCTTATTTTCCGTATCCAGTTGCTGGGTGTTGAACATACCCATGCAATGCCCTGATCAGGCACAGGCGCGTATGGGGGCCCTTTTTTCAGAAAAGGCCCCCATTTGCGTTTGATGGTGCAGAGATGCGCATGATGCGTCGGGGAATTATGACGGTGGCGGCAGTTCTGCTGCTCGCGGGATGCTCTCCAAAAAGTCCCAAATCACTTTACGGCAATAATTGCGGCATCTGCCACCATGGTGGTGATGGCATGCCGGGTTCCGTGCCGCCTCTTGTCGGGCGTATAGACAAGATAGCCGCAACGCCTGAAGGGCGGCATTATCTGGCGGATGTGCTCATGCACGGTGTCAGCGGCAGGATCATGGCCAATGGCCAGCCCTATAATGCCGAAATGCCCCCTTTTCGCTACCTGAAGGATGAGGATGTAGCCAGTATCCTGACATGGCTTTCCGCCCGGGGCGGGAGAGAGAATGCCCCTGCCATCAGCCCATCGGATATTGCTGCGGCGCGTGCCGCTGCCAAGTCCGCAGGACAGGTGGCGGATGAACGCGATGCTCTGAACCGTCAGCACCCCATTCCCTGAAATTTTGTATAACGTCACTACGGATAGCAGTTACTCTCATGCAGCGTATTTTTTCCGGTATCCAGCCTTCAGGCGTGCCCCAGCTAGGTAACTATCTCGGGGCCATTCGTAACTGGGTAAGCCTGCAGGCAGATCACGAGTGTATTTTCTGCCTTGTGGACATGCACGCCATTACGACATGGCAGGCACCGGAAGAACTGCGCCGTCATACGCTGACACAGGCTGCCATTCTGCTCGCTTCAGGCATTGATGCCTCCAAGCATATCCTGTTCAACCAGTCTGCTGTGTCGGCTCATGCCCGGCTGGCGTGGATTTTTAACTGCGTTACCCGTCTTGGCTGGCTCAACCGTATGACCCAGTTCAAGGACAAGGCTGGCAAGGACCGGGAAAATCATTCATCCGGGCTGTACGTGTATCCTAACCTGATGGCGGCAGATATTCTGGCCTACAAGGCAACTCGTGTCCCCGTGGGTGAAGACCAGAAGCAGCATCTGGAACTGGCGAACGATATCGCGCAGAAGTTCAACCACGATTACGGGGTTGAGTTTTTCCCGCAGGTTGAGGCCCTTATTCCGACAGCCGCTGCCCGGGTCATGAGCCTGCGCGATGGCACCAAGAAAATGTCCAAGTCGGACCCATCTGCCCAGAGCCGTATCGAGCTGACGGATGATGCAGATACCATCGCCCTGAAAATCCGCCGTGCCAAAACCGATACGGAAGTGCTGCCAGCGGAACCGGAAGGCCTTGCAGATAGACCTGAAGCCCGCAACCTTGTCGCCATCTATGCAGCGCTGGCGGATATGAGTGCCCAGCAGGTACTCGACCAGCATCAGGGGCAGGGTTTTGGTCCGTTTAAAGCGGCGCTGACAGAGGTTGTGGTGCAGGCCATTGCTCCTATCGGTGCGGAAACGACCCGCCTGCTTGGTGATGAAACGCATCTGCTGAACACCCTGCGTCTGGGTGCGCAGCGGGCTCAGGCCATTGCGGAACCGATTGTCAGCGAAGCGGAAAAGCTTGTGGGTTTTTTAAAATAGCCTGACCGCCCTGCCCCGTTAAAGTCGGGAGGCTGCCAGACGCTTGACCGGGAGGCTGAAACTTCCCATCCTGCCGTGCAGTTTTTCGTTATGTTTTTACGGGGCAGAACAATGGATCTGATCAAAGTTCTCGAAACGCGGTACACAACCAAGGCCTATGATCCGAGCCGCACGCTGTCGGATGAAACGGTAACCCAGCTACTGGCTTCGTTGCGTTACAGCCCTTCCTCAGTTAATTCGCAGCCATGGCATTTTATCGTGGCGGATACGGCAGAAGGTAAGGAACGCCTGGCCAAGGCACTCACCGGGCCGTTCAGCTATAATGCGCCCAAAGTGCGCGATGCCTCTCATGTTGTGGTGCTGTGTGCGCGTGACACGCTTGAACCCGCCTATCTGGATACCCTGCTGGCGCAGGAAGATGCCGATGGCCGTTTCGCTAATGAGCAGGCGCGTGATGCGCAGGGCAAGACCCGCTCAGGCTATGTCAATCTGCATGAGCAGGCTGGAGATGTCCCCCAGTGGGCGGAAAAACAGACCTATATTGCGCAGGGCTTCCTGCTTCTGGCTGCCGGTCTGCTAGGTGTGGATGCAACGCCGATGGAAGGGTTTGATGCTGCAGCTCTGTCGGAAGAATTCAACCTCAAAGCTCAGAACCTGACGCCTGTGGTGCTGGTCTCGCTTGGTTATCATGCGGAGAGCGATTTCAACGCCAAGCTGCCGAAGTCACGCCTTAAGGCTGATGTCGTGTTTTCACGCGCCTGAGGGGTAAGCCTCAACTAATGGTATCACCCGCTTGTAACAGGCGGGTGATACCCATTTAACGAAGCTGACTATCCTTGCTGCCACGCCGGTTGATGGCGGAGAAACGTGGCTGTTTATCCCGCTCTGTCTGGCAGTCTATGCACAGTTTGACGCCGGGTAGCGCCTTGGCCCGTGCGGGGGGAATATCTTCACCACATTCACGGCAATGGGGTTCGCTTTCACCCTGTGGGATATGAGCTCGAGCCCGCTTGACCGCATCGGCAACCGTATCGTCAATCTGATCCTGCACCGCACTATCCGGTGCCCAGCCACTGGCCATGCTGATGCCTCTTTATGCTGCCTCAGTTCTGATTTGAACACTGTACGCTAGCATAGGCTCTGCCTTCTCGCTTTTGTCGATCCGACTCGGGGATGCGCAAACACGAAAAGCAGAAGCAGGCTCGGCGATAGCGTTTTTTGGCAGGAAACGTGAGCAGTCAGAGGCTCTGTGCGGTGGCAAGGGCCTTACGGGTTATTTTGCCTGATTTGGTGGTGGGCAGTGCTTCGACAAAATGAATGTCGCGTAGGCCAGTCCACCGGCCGAGCGTTTTATTGACCTCTGTTATGAGGTCATCCGCTGTGGGGGGCGTGTCTGCACCAGTGTCGATCACGACATAGGCCACCGGGCGTTGCCCCCTGAGTGTATCGGCAACGGCTACAACGGCGCAGCTATGAACTGCCGGATGAATCGCGATGATTTTTTCGATCTGGATGCCCGAGATCCGTCTGCCTGAAACCTTGATGACATCGTCAGAGCGCCCAAGCATCCGCACGGCGTGATCCGTGTCGATCATGCCTTCGTCAAAGCTGCGATAGTATTGCCCGGTGTCGTCCAGATACAGGTCCGGTGCATGGATTGAGTGCTCACGCCACACTCCTGCCAGACAGCCGGGTGGCAGCGGCAGTGCGAGCATGATCTCGCCACAGGGTTCGCCCGGTAGTGCTGGTGCAATAACGGGACGAAAACCCGGTGCAGGACGGCCGATCTCGTTTGCAAGGTTGGTTGGCTCAGGCTCGTGCAGGCCGAAAAAGTGAGCGGTGATGCTCCACCCGGTTTCCGTCTGCCACCAGTGATTGACAACGGGCCGCTGAAAATATGACCGCGCCCAGTCGAGCAATGTCGGGTCCGCATATTCCCCGGCAACAAAAATACGGGCCAGTGTGGGTGGTGCCGGTGGGCAGATATGGCGGCTTTCCTGCCGTATCAGGCGCATTTGTGTGGGGGTGGTAAACAGGCATGTTACGGCATGCTCCGCACAGAGTGTGCGGATGGTGGAGGCCGAGGCCGAACCTTCCACTATGACACTGGTGCAGCCACTAATGAGGGGGGCGTAAACACCATAGGAATGGCCGACAACCCAGCCGAGATCCGATGTCGTGAAAAACGTATCACCCGGCTGGCAGCCGTAAACAAGCTCCATGGACAGGGCGAGTGCTACGGCATGCCCTCCATTGTCTCTTACAATGCCTTTGGCTTTTCCTGTCGTGCCGGATGTGTGGAGAATATAGAGCGGGTCTTCTGCCATTACGGGAACAGGTGGCACAGGGGCAGCCAGTTCCAGTGTATGGAAATCGTAGTCGCGTCCGGCCATCAGTCTGGTCGGGCATGCCGCCCGCTGCACAATGATGCAGGCCTGTGCTGTATGCGTAGCCCTTGCAAGAGCCTCCTGCAGAGCGGGTGTGGACGAAATGGCTGTGCGGCCCTGAAAGCTGCAACTGGCGGTGATGATGACTTTGGGGGCTACATCGTCAATCCGTGCGGCTAGTTCAGGTCCGGCATATCCGGCAAAAACTACGACATGCACAGCACCCAGCCGGGCGCAGGCCAGCATGGCTATGGCGGTTTCAATCATTGTAGGCATGGAAATCAGGACACGATCTCCCTTCCCTACCCCTAGAGCGCGCAGGCCCCCGGCAAATCCGGCCACCCTGCCCTGCAACGCCTCGTAAGTTATGCTTTGCTGTTCCTTTGTGGCGCAGGAATGCCAGACAAGAGCGGTCTGGTCTGCGCGGCCATTTTCAACATGGCGGTCTAGCGCATTATGACAGGTGTTGAGAGTAGCACCAGTAAACCAGTCGTACCATCCATCCTTCCGCACGCGGCATGCCGTGGCGGGGGGCTGCTTCCATGTAATGCGCTGTGCGGCTTCCAGCCAGAATGTCTCAGGCTGGGTTAGGGCTGCCGCGGTCATTGCTTCGTATGTTGTCCATGGAAGCATGGTTTTTGCTCCGTCTGGTTTCAGGCTACAGGGATATTGTGGCCTGTGATCTGGCTGGTCAGCCACGCGGCATCACGAGAGATGCCGGAAAACCGACCAGACCCCCATGTGTGCAGCCATGGCAGGCCAAGGAAGTAAAAGCCCGGCGCATTCGTAACGCCACGTTGCCACAGCGGTTTGCCCGCACCGTTGAAAACCGGCACGTCAATCCAGCGATAATTGGGACGGAACCCAATGCACCAGACAATGGAGGTAATACCGGCGGCTTTCAGGTCGAGCGGTGTGTTCTGTCCATCAGGTGTCCATACGGGTGTGTAAGGGGCTTCCGTAGGCGCGCTGATTCCTTTTCGGGCGATATAGGCATCGATAGACTGCTTGATGTCGGCATTGGTTTTGTCCGCATCATCAAGGTTTTCTTTTAAATCGGGCAGGAAATGCGCCACGTCATCGCGGATGGTCTCAAGCGTGCCGTGCAGCCCGACACCTTCACTGGCGAAAAGGCGCAGGTCAAGGTCATGCCCGCCATTACGGCCTGTGACGTAATGGTTGGTTTTGTCACGTGCACCATCGCGTAGCGGGTGATTATCGACTGTGAGATCATAGAAATGCATGTCCGCCAGCCAGTCCACAACATCCCGCCCGCGGTAGAAGCGCGAAACACGGGGGGCTGAGCCAACGCATAGATGGGTTTTACGCTTTTCAATAAACAGGTCTTCAACAATCTGGGCGCCTGACTGGCCGCTTCCCACTACCAGAACGGCGCCTTCGGGCAACTGGGCCGCGTTGCGGTAATCCTGCGAATGCACCTGCATAATGGAGGGGTCGATTGCACTGGCGTAACCGGGAATGACAGCGTCATGATATGCACCGGATGCGATAACCACATGGCGTGCATGCCAGATTTCATTATTGGCTACCACCCGATACCCACCGTTTTCATGCCGTGTAATGGATGTAACCGGTGTGTGCTCACGCAAGGGTGGAGTAAAGGAATTCACAAAGCCTTTTACATAATCGATAATTTCCTGCTTCACCATAAAGCCGTGCGGGTCTTTGCCCTTATAGGGGTGCCCGGGCAGTGCGCATTGCCAGTTAGGGGTAACAAGGCAGAAATTGTCCCAGCGTTCATCATCCCATGAATGGCAGGCTGTGCTGGCTTCAAAAACAATATGCTCGATATTTTCGCGGCAGAGATACCAGCTCATGGAAAGGCCAGCCTGACCACCGCCGACGATAATAACGGGAATGCTTTTTTCGTTCGATGTCATGGTACTATTCCGTTTTTCAGGATCTGAAAGACAGGACGCTTACTGTGGCGTCGGGTCGCTCGAGAAAGGGGGCGCAGCTCTGGCGTATGCTCTGTAACTGGCCAAGAGCCCGACTGCAGGGGAAGCCGTAACGGGCACGCACCCGCTCGCTGGCTTCGTTCAGGGCGGTTTCCGCTTTATTCAGGAAGGTGCTGACCGGGTAAGCCTGCCCCGGAACAAAGTGCTCCTGAATAACCAGCGAGGGGGAGTAACAATCCGCCTCCGTGCCGTCTGGCCAGCGCACGCGAAAGATCATTTCGGGCATGAGTGCAAATCTCCGAAAGCACGGGCGTCAATGCCGGACAGGGCCGCCAGACGCCGGTAAGCTGGAAGGTGGCGACGGGCGACACTGCGCCAGTCGAAGCGGCGGGCCGTAACGGGGCCTGCCGCCAGAAAATGTGTGCGGCTTTCCGGGCTCAGGGCTTCACGGAGTGCCTGCAACAGGCTGTGCGGCTGACCCGGGTTGCACCACAGCACATCAGAGCCGGATAGATGCTCGGTGAAAGGCGGCGCATTGGGCACGATAACGGGCGTGCCACAGGCCAGAGCCTCCAGCGGACATAGTCCGAACCCTTCAACGGCGGATGGATAGGCCAGTACGGCTGCCTGCCGGTAAAAAGCCGGCATGTCCTCATCCGCTACGGGGCCGGTTACGCTCACATGATCAGCCAGCCCGCTGGCCCGCAGACGGGCCTCGAATGCGGTCCGGCTGGCGGAATGGTCCAGAAGTGAGGCCCCGCCCGCCACGACCAGATAAAGGTCCGGCTGCTCCTGACAGAGAGCCAGAAACATCTCCAGTAGCAGCAGGGTATTCTTGCGGTGCTCGATCCCCCTACGGACAGGATCAGGCGTCTGTCAGCGGGCAGATGATAGCGCACCCGCAAGGCGGAATCCTGCTTATCGGGGTGGGGAGAAAACTTTGCGGGATCGACGCCATTGCCGACAACCGGGGCCGTCCGCCCATGTCTGTCCTGCAGAATGTTTTTCCACAGAGAACTGACGCTCAGCAGTTCGGTGGCGGCCATGAAGCCACGTTCCTGCCTTGCCGCCAGTTCGGGGTGATCAAAGCTGTCGAGATGGTGCACAGTACGGGCAAAGCCCGTTATCCTGCCTTCTTGTACCAGATCTGCCAGGGCATTGGCGCTGATGGGGTCCTGTGCGTGGAGCACATCAAAGGAATGGGAGCGCACAGCTTGCCGTATCTCGCCCACACGCTGCGTAACCAGAGCCGGCAGGCTCTGCGCGCCGCGCGCTGGAATGCACCATACCGGGCAGCGTGGTGTGCGGAAAAACCCCGCCCCGGTTTCATCAGGGGCAATCAGGGTTGCGTTGTACCCTTCTGCACACAGGGTTTCGGCCAGTGCATGGCATGCACAACCCCACCGCGCGGATTGGTGGAATGCGTCAGAATGCCAATAGATATACTCATGGCGCACATCCCATGAGCGGTGTTGTGGCGAGATCCCAGAAGGTTTCCTGTGTTCCGTTCCAGAGGACATCGAGCCGTTTTGTATCATCGCACTGGCCGATTATGGATGCTGCTATGCCACGAGCCTGAAAACGGGTGAGTATGGCCTGTGCATCGTCCGGCCGGGCGGTCAGCAGATAGCCATAGCTGGGAAAAGCCGAGAGCCAGCGCTCCATGGGGGCGTTATCCGGCCGGGGAATGTCCTCAAGCGTGATACGCATGCCGATTGCAGAACATTCCGCCAGCATGAGGGCGGTGCCCAGTAGCCCCGCCATGCTGATATCCTTGGCGGCGCGGCTTAGTCCTGCTTCGGCAATATCTGGCAGCAGTTCCAGATCACCCCTTAACCGTTCAGCTTCTCCGGCGGTGTAAAGAGCCGAACTGGCATCCCAGAAAGGATGCGGGTCATGCCACCGGCCCCGCAGGTCAATAGCGGCAATCAGCACCTCACCCGCACGGGCGTCAAAGCTGCTCAGCAGGGCATTTGCCCGCCCGAGAATGGCTACGGAAAGCGAGTTATGGGTGCTGCGCATATTGGTGTGCCCACCCACCACCGGCACGCTATAGGCGCGTGCGCCATCATGCAGGCCGGTGAGAATGGCGGCGGCGATATCACTCTCATCGCTCCATAGGGCGTCTGTTACAGCAACGGGCCTGCCCCCCATGGCGGCAATATCGCTGGCATTGACCATAACGCCGCAATACCCGGCAAACCACGGCATGGCGCGCACGAAACTGTCCTGAAAGCCTTCGCTGGCAAAAAGCAGGTAGCCATCGCCATCGGGAATGGCGGCGCAGTCATCTCCCAGTCGGGAGGGACCGCGCACGTCAGAGCCAAGAATACTCATGGCCTTTGCAATATCCTGCTTGGCCCCCAGAGCAGGCCCTTCGCGCAGGGTGTGGAGCAGGTTTGCCAGAGTGCTGGCCATTATGCTGCCTCCCGGTTGCGCGGCTGTGGCCGTAGCAGCCATGTCTGGTCACGCCCATGGGCTGGATAGCGTGAAAGATCCGCCTGCATGTCATGGTGGGGGCGACCATGGAGGGTAATGGCTCCAAGGCTTGTCCAGTAAAGGCGGCGGAAGAACAGCACATTCTGCTCCTGCACTTGCGCAAGAAACCGGGTTGCCCCTAGCCCATGCGCCGTGCAGACCGCCATGCGGATCAGTTCCGCTCCAATGCGCCCGAGTTTGCGGTGTTCGGCATGAACCGCCAGACGGGAGCCGCGCCATAGCCCCGGCTCGGGTTCATGAATACGCACGGCCCCTACAACCCTGTCCGGCATGCCAGCTACGCAGCAGGCTGCGATGATGGGGATGGCGGTTTCGTCAATCGCATCACGGTCATGGCCGGAAAACACCCCCTGCTCCGTGCAGAAGACCTCACGCCGCAGGGTATGATAGCCTGCGCGTTCCCACGGGGTGCGCGCGAGGCGGATGACATATTCCATGGGGATGAACGACCGGTTTTCCACGCCTTCAAACATCATGGCTCAGGCCTCATAGGCCGAGAGGGAGGAACAGGCGCCGCACCGGCCGCATCCAGCACGGATATCGGTGGATTTCATGTTTGCGTTGCGTAGCATCTGCCCCAGAGGGGCCAGAACGGATTTCATGAAATCGGCTGAAGGCGGGGTGTGCTGCTCAAGCGGGGTACCGGAAATGGGTACGAACGGCACCACAAAGGATAAACGCCCAGTGTAATCAGTCGCTCGGCCAGATTCAGGATTTCCTCGGCGCTGTCGCCTAGCCCCGCCAGAATGTAGGTATTGACTTGCCCCCGACCGAAAACCGGCACCGCGCTGGCAAAGGCCTCCATATAGCGCTCAACACTGACGGTTGCTTTGCCGGGCATGATTTTTTCGCGCACGGCCTGTGTGGCGGCCTCAAGGTGCATGCCAAGACTATCGGCCCCGGCGTCACGCAGGCGCTCGAACCAGTTGTGGTCGCGCGGAGGTTCGCACTGCACCTGTAATGGCAGGTCTATCGCTGCTTGATGGCGCGGCTGATTCCGCCAGCACGGCGGCACCACGGTCAATGACGTTGGGGGTGCCGGTTGTCAGCACCATGTCACGCACGCCGTCGAGTTCCACTGCGGCCTTTGCGACCTCGGCAAGTTGTGCTGGGGTTTTGTAGGCAATGGTGCGCCCGGCTTCAAGCGACTGACCAATGGCGCAGAACTGGCAGGATGTCCGGCGGTCGGCATAGCGGATACAGGTCTGGTGAACCGTAGTGGCCAGCGTATCGCGGCCATGCAGCAGGGCAATTTTCCAGTAAGGAATGCCATCTGCCGTGCTCCGCCCATAAAAGCGCGGCGCGGCGGGAAAATGGATGGTGCCAAGCCTCTGCCCGTCACGCAGCAGCGTGCTGGCACCACTCTGATCCGGCGGGCTGGCCTGAAAGGGCGAATGCCGTGCCCCGGATGTATAGACCGGCACCATAACCGTATGGCCTGCGATGGTGATGGTCTTATGGTCCGATGGGCCTGCGCCGCCTTTGCGGCCAATGCCGCTGGTATCATCGCCAAGCTGGAGCCCGAACGATTGGAGGTCGGTTACGAGCTTACGGCCAGTATAGGTGCCAAGTGTTGGAATGGTCATGACCCGGCCTCATCCGTGTTGAGCACCGCTTCACCCTCATAACGCACGGTGCGGGCCGGACGTCGGTCATGCAGGAGGCTGAGGAGTTCAGGGCGTGCATAGTGCCCCACGGAATCCATCATGCGCTTGCGTTTGGTAATGAGCGCGAAATCGAGATCCGCAATCACCATGCCCTCGCCTTCCGTAAGCGGTGTGCCGAGCAGCTTGCCTTCGGGCGAGACAATGGCCGTAAAGCAGCCGCCACGCAGGGGGCCTTCAAGAGCCGGGTCACGCGCGATTTCGCTGATCTGCTCTTCCGTAAGCCAACCTGTTGCGTTCACGACAAAGCAACCGGATTCCAGCGCGTGATGGCGGATTGTTACTTCCATCTGATCGGCAAAAATCTGCCAACCAGCGAGCCGGGAAACTGCGCGCAATGAATTTCCTCATGCTGGGTCATCAGCGCATAGCGGGCGAGCGGATTGTAGTGCTCCCAGCAGCTAACGCCCCGATACGGCCTGCGGCGCTATCGACCACCCGCAGCCCTGCCCCATCGCCCTGCCCCCAGACCATGCGTTCATGATAGGTGGGGGTAATTTTGCGGCGGCGGAGCAGAATTTCTCCCGTGGCGTCGAAAATGATCTGTGTATTGTAGAGAGTTCCGAAATCTCGTTCGTTCACTCCCAGCACAACAACCATTCCGGTCTCACGCGCCGCCTCTGCCACCATGTCCGTAACCGGACCGGGTATGACAACAGCGCGTTCGTAAAGCTCGAGATGTTCACCACCGAAGCGAAAAGCAGGCTGGATGAATGAAAAATATGGGTAATACGGAACAAAGGTTTCAGGAAAGACCGCCAGTTGCACGCCTTTTTCAGCGGCGTCACGGATGGTCTGGCAGACTTTCCGGGCAGTACCCAGACCATCGTCACCAAGGACAGGCTGATCTGGATGGCAGCGGCGCGGACTATACGGGACATGCGGGCGGTCCTTCCCGAAGGTTTTTCAGACGGTCCAGGTATCGAGGATAAAGGCATTATCCCGGCGGGCGAGCAGGATCAGGTCCAGCACATCCTGCGGGTTGATGGGGGTAATGCCCGGGATCAGGGATTTTTCGCCGTGGCCATAAAGAGCCTGCAATGCGAAACGACAGGCATAAACCTTGCCGCCTTCTTCAAGTATTTTCATGATCTGCTTGTTGCAGTTCATGTGGCCGGGGAAAGCTTCATCGCCAAGACGGGGAAAACCGCGCTGCACGCCAAGGGTTACACCGGGGCCATAGAGCAGCACCGATGTCTCGAACCCCTTGCGGATCAGGCGCGTGGCCTGCAGCAGATTGACAAAACCGATGGAGCCTTCAAACGCAACCGTATGGAAGGTAATCAGGGCTTTCTCGCCCGGTTTGGCCAGTACGTCTTCAAAGACCTTGTTTTCGTAATCAACGAAGCAATCGCCATCCTGATGGGGCGCATGTTCAATTTTGGGCATGTGCATCTCTCCCGTGTGCCACGGGTTGCGGCGGAAGGCCGCAACGGACCGTGGTGCTGTGGCGACCGTGGCACGGGATGGGAGACGCGTAAAATTTTGTATGACTTACTTTGTGGGTACAAAAACGAACAAATAAATGAAAAAGCTCCCATCGGAAAAAGACAGGAGCATACAAAAATTTTCAATCACTCATACAATCAGGGTTCGTATAGATAACACATTGATTTAAAATGGTTTTATTATCACGTATTCGTGAATATCATGCTGTCTTGTTTTTCTGCCCACCAGAAGCAGTGTCTGAAATCGGCATGTTTGACCGATTCCAGGTGGGGCAAGTCGTCAGACAATATCGGTAAAGCCGGGTGAGCGTTTGTGTTGCAACACGGACAGGACGCCATGCAGAGATTCCTCCAGACTGGCTACATCTGGTGCGCTACCGAGCGCGATACGCGCTCTTTGTGGTGGTTCTCCGCTGATGGTAAAAACCGTACTGGGCACAAGCGCCAGACCCCGGCGGCGGGCATAAGCCACAAAATCCGCACTCCCCCACCAGTCTGGCAGCTTCAGCCATACATGCGGGCCATCGGGGTTCTGGCAATGTCCATCGCCCAGAATCCGGCGGGCGACCGATTGTCTCAGGCGTAATTCTTTCTGAATTCCATGTAGTATGGCCTGTGCTTGCCCTGTCTGCATCCAGCGTGCAGCCAGCGCGCTGAGCAGACCCGCATTCGTAAGGGCCAGAGCCCGGATTGCCGCCGTAACCCGCCGGGTCATGTCCGGGTTGGGCAGAGCGACATAGGCCGTGCGCAGACCGGGACTTAAGGTCTTGGCCAGAGTGGCGATATAGCTTACCCGGCCATGATCAAGAGCGGCCAGTGCAGGAAGTGGGTTTTCCATCAGCAGGCTGTAAGGATCGTCCTCGGCAATGGTGAGGTGATGGTGCTGGGCAACCGCCAGAATATCCTTGCGGCGCTGGAGCGACATGGTGGCTGTTGTGGGGTTGTGAATGGTCGGGATACAATAAAGCAGCCGGGGGTGGTGTTCAGAGCAGACTCGGTCAAGCTGGTCGGGCATCATGCCTTCCGCATCGCTATCTACCCCCACCAGCATAAGGCCGAACTGCGCCGCTATTGTCCGTATGCCGGGATAGGCAATGCGGTCGGTTACGATGATATCTCCCGGCTGGGTGTGCGTGCTGACAATCGCGGCCAGCGCACTCTGCGCCCCCGGAGAGACAAGGATTTCGTCCGTCCGTCTTGGGCCGATAACCGGTTCGATCCACTTTGCGCCAAGCTGCCGTTCCGCAACGGTGCCCCCCGTCACCCGGTAGGACATCAGGCTGTTGAGGTCCTGCTGCTTCAGAATGGTGGCAAGGTCGTTCTGAATAATACGCTGGAGCGGTGGGTCTTGCGGAATGGGCGGTAGATTCATGGTCAGGTCCACCACGGCCGGGCCTGTATGCCGCCAGTGGCTTTCCCCCGCGCCGATGCGGATAAACGTTCCCCGCCCGACCGTGGCATCAATCAGCTCGCCGCCGGGCCTCGGTAAAGGCTCGGGTGACGGTTGTCAGGTTGGTTTCGAGATACTCCGCTATTGTTCTCTGCGGAGGCAGTTTATCCCCTTCCTGCAACACCCCTTTGCGAATGGACAGGGCAAGGGCATCGGCCAGTGTCAGGTAAATAGCATTTGGGCTGCGGTTTATTTCTTCTTTCCACTGCGCCAGATAGGCGTAATCAGCCATGATCGAAATTCCATACATTCTGTCTGTGTGGAGAGGACAATACTCCATACAAACAGAATGTTCATGGATTTCCGTATGACTGAACAGGCAGCACCGTTCAGGCGGGTTCCTTACTCAGCTTGCGGGGACAGCGTACCTGTACGGGATAAAAGAACCAGCAGAACGCCCAGCAGGCTGATAGCCAGCCCTGCGATAGACACCATGGAATACCCGAAGCCAAGCGAAAGCACGGCGCCACCCAGAGCCGCTCCTAATGCATTGCCGAGGTTGAACGCACCTATATTAACGGATGAGGCAAGGCCCGGTGCAGCATGAGCAGCCTGCATGGTGCGCATCTGCAAGGCGGGCATGATGGAAAAACTGGCAATACCCCAGAGCAGCACGCCAACCAGAGCCCCGGCGGGTGTCGTGGCAGCAAAGGGAAAGAGCAGCATGATCAGGCCGAGGAGCGGGAAACAGATCAGCAGCGTTCCGGCCGTGGAGCGATCTGCCGCCCGCCCACCAATGGCATTGCCGATGCTGAAGCCAACACCAATGAGCATCAAGCAATTGTCGTCAGGGTTGGGCTTGCTTTGGTAATATGTTCAAGCATCGGTACGATATACGTATACAGCTCAAACATGGCGCCCGCACCGATAACCGTCACACCCAGCGCCATCAGTGCGTTGGGCCTCAGAATGGCTTTGAGTTCTGCCGCTGCATCCGGTCTTGGTCCGGCTTCGGCTAGCGGCAGGGCAAAGGACAGGGCGGCAACGGCAACAAGACCCAGCAGGGAAATACAGGCAAAAGCGCTACGCCAGCCCAGTGTGTCGCCCAGCCATGTTGCTGCGGGCACACCAAAGATATTAGCGACAGTTAGGCCCATGAACATGCTGGCCACCGCACTGGCCCGGCGGTTGGCCGCTACAAGGCTGGCTGCTTCCACTGCCCCCAGACCAAAGAAGGCTCCATGGGCCAGACTGGTTAAAATCCGGGTCAGCAGTAGTTGCTGGTAACTGCTGCTGGCCGCGGATGTCAGATTGCCGATCGTGTAAAGGATCATCAGGCCGATCAGCGCGTATTTGCGCGGATAGCGCGCCAGAAACAGCGTAATGACGGGCGCTCCCCCCATCACCCCAAAAGCGTAGGCGCTAATCAGGCTGCCTGCCTTGGGAACGCTGACATGCACGCCATCGGCCAGCACGGGCAGCAAGCCCATGGGCGTAAATTCCGTTACCCCGATGGCAAATGCACCACAGGCCAGAGACAATAAGGCGAAACCGGATGAATACTCTGCTCTCGACAAAAGACACTACTTTCCATGTTCAGGTGAATCAGGCGCGTTCAGGAGCTTCATTTTTATGCTGTGCGAGCAGATAGCCACAGCCTGCCCATATGAGAGCCAGAAACGCGCCTGCAAAAGAAATATAAAGCGGACTATGTGCCAGCAGCATCAGGGTTGAACTAACCCAGCCGCTGATGGCATCTCCTGCCCTGTATACCACCGTATCCAAAAAATTCTTGGCGCGATACTTCACAGCAACCGGCATGCGTGTGAACAGCATCTCCCGGCCGGGGCGGATAAAGGCATATTCCCCTACCCGCCGAATTCCCATGACCACAGCAACCACACCAAAAGTCGGGCATGCAGCCAGAACCAGAAACCCTGCTACAATCAAGAGCGGAACGACGGTCAAAAGGCCTAGCAACCCAAACCGGCGTGCAAAAGAGCCGGTTATAAAAAGCTGGCAGATGAGCGAGAGCGCCTGAACGATTCCGTCTATCACCGAAAAAACACGGATCTGAGCACTGCGCGTGGGGAAATTTTCCGCAACCAGGCGCGCCTGTTCAAAATAAAGAAAAGTGGAGGCGGTGGTCAGCAGCATAACAAACCCTGCAAGACACAGCAGGTAAGGTGAGCCGATGACCAGCGTAAACCCTGAGAAAGGATTCCCCGAAACCGGCTGTTGACGGGATTCCTGTTCCGCGGCGGTATCGCGTGTAAGGCGCCACCACATCAGGCGGGATTTGGCAAATGCCGCACAGCCCAGCATCAGCGCGGATGCAACGAGCAGGCCAGACACCGACAGGATATTAACCATCAGCGCGCCAAAAACCGGCCCGGCTATGCCTCCAGCGCTGGCGCCACCTGCAATAAATCCGAAGAGACGGCGCGCCTGCGCCAGATCAAACACATCTGCCATCAGGCTCCATGATACGGAGACTACAAACAGGTTGAAAACGGATAGCCAGACAAAAAAGACACGCGCAAGCCATGGGCTGCTTGGCCAGAAAAACAGGCCGAGCGCGAAAGACAGCATATTGAGGGCGAAAAAACCGTAAATCCAGTCGACAAAACGCGTTCGTGGAACATGGGCGTTCAGCCAGCCATGAATAGGAACCGCGACCAGCATGGTGATGAACGTCGCGCTGAATAGCCATTGGAGATGATGGACACCACTGGCAATGCCCATGGCGTCACGCACGGGCCGCAGGATTGCATAGCTGGTGAAAAGAAAGAAAAAGAGCCCAAAACCCCACAATGTTGCACAAAATTCATCCGCGCGAGCATGAGTCGCCTGCTGTGCAACATGACGGATTTTTTTGAAAACGTGCCTGTTCAGAGTTCATGACCCCGAACAGGCACGCTGCCAGTGGCTTTGATCAGCTCGGATGCAACATCCCCGGCAGCGTTGTCCGTGTAGCTGTAGAGAATCTGGGTATTGCCGCCACCCCCATTGGCCAGACTGCTGGCATTGACGGAATTAAACGCCCGTACAAAATGTGTCTGCGGAAAAAGATGGGCGGAGTAGCGGGCTACACCTTCAGCATGGGCTTCGTTTGCGAGCGCGCCATCGCGGAAGGCATAGGCATTATCTGCATCGATCAGAATTTTTCCAGACAGTGCGGCTCCGTATTGTGCGGCAATTTCTGGCTCGGCTTTGTAAGGTACGGCAAGCACGATCACATTTGCGAAGGCAATGGCTTGTGCCACGCTGCCTGCATGGGCATTTGGCCCCGCTTCCGCCAGAGTTATCTGTAACTGGTCAGGATGGCGGGAAGAAAACATGACCGGATAACCAGCTCGCGCCCAAAGCCGCCCGAGTGTGCCGCCAACCTGCCCTGCTCCGATAATACCGATATGGCGCGGGGTGGTCGGGTCATCCGCCGCCATGGCCGTGCGTATACTTATACCCGTTGTTACGGCAACAGCGCCCAGAACAAGAGCACGGCGAGACAGTTGAAAGCGTGGCTGCATAGGTGATTTCTCCTGTTTCAGTCCTTTCTGGCAAGGTTTGTGCCTTTGCCGAGGGGGCTGCCCCGCGCAGTCCATGAGCAATTCAGGGCTCTGCCTTGCTGGACTGCTGCGGGCTCAAAGTCGGGTGCAATCCGGGGGATTAATGCTGATGTCTGGGGTCATCTCTGGGGTTGAGATAGGTCATTTCAAACGGGCCAACTCCCGAAACCTGCAAAATAACCGGGTGATCGCCTGCTTTGAGAGCATGCGCCATATTGACAGGGAGATGTACGAAGCCACCAGACGCCATATGATGTGTGGTCGCGTTTGTCATGCTGGTGCCTGTATAGTGATCAAGCCCGCCAGATATGACTGTCAGCATTTCATCAAGATTATGGGTGTGCAGGGGAATAAAGCTGTGTGGCGGCATCATCACCCGAAGGGTGAATGGCTCGTGCTTGGCAAGATCGCCATATAAGTAGGCTATCTTGATTCCAGAGGGGAAAATGGCCGGGGCTGGTTGCCATACAACCGCCCCGGCATCCGCAATGATTTTCTCTCCCTGATGTCCTTCAGCAAAGGCCTGATTCATCAGAGGGGTGGCCCACAGAATGGCCGACAGAAGAAAATAAAAGCGTTTCATATTAACCTTAACTTAACGTTATTACCAGCCGTAAGGCCCCATGCCTGGGTTCCAGTTACCCCATGCAGGATCCCAGCCGACCCATCCTGGTCCCATGCCCCAATCACCCCAGTTCCATGCGGCATCGTCATAATCAATAGCCGTTTCCTGCTGCTCGTTCGCCAATGTTTTTTGCTGGCGGTACTGCTGGTAAGCACTAAAGGCTTTCTGATCACCTACATACAGGCAATCACAAACGGTGGGATCGGCATAGACATAGAATACCTTACCGTCATGAATACGGCGTACAAACCGATGAGCAGGCAGCTTGTTCAGCATTGTCTGCCTTTGTGATGTATCCGCCAGATGGAAGGCAAAACCTGCCGCAGCCAGATGGTCTTCCTTGCTTTCAATACGCTGCGCGCTGGTTGCGCAGCTACTCAGCAGCAACAGCCCGGCACATACAGCACCAGAAATCGATTTTGCATGAATTTTAAAAGGCATGGCACTTCCTCTACGTATTCGTGTCGGTAGGAATGCTCATTAGCAATAAAATATAGACTACTTTCAATAGCGTATTTCCATAAAATATCTTTATGTGCCTAATTATACAAAATGCACATAAAATTTATATTTAATTATAGTTTATGGTTTATAGTCCCGAATAAAGTTAACGAGATATTGATTTGTTGTGGAATTTCATGGGTCATGAGTTTTTGATATCAACTATATTTCTCATATACAAATCATCACGAGCGCATGAAAAAATTTCAAAAATCGTAAGGGGTTATTTGTTCCATAATAATTTTATTATCGTAATATTTTTTCTTTATCCGGTTTTGCCGGAGGGATATATCTGAGCACGCCTTATTCATTTCCTTGGAGAGTATGATTTTTCTTTCACGCGGAAGGCTTTCATCCCATTCCCCGGAAAGATACTGGCAAATCTCGGCATCGTGTAAAAAGCGTTTAACATCTTGCGGAAGATTTTCTTTGTTTTGTGCATGGGCGCTATAGGAGGTGGCCATGCACATTGTCATCATTAAAGTAGTGACAAGAAAATACTTACAAATGTCCACCAAGTTCATGGGCTATACCCTCAGTCATTCTATAGACGGATATAGAGTTTGTGCATTTTGTTGGTAATTTGGACAAGCACATAAAACTGCGGGGTGGGCAGCCACATCCATTGGCCAAACGAAGCTTGGAGTGTTTTCCTCAATCTCAGTGAGATTGGATGATGTTTTCTTTATGGGAGTTTTTCTGTAACCCGCAGAAAACTGGGGCAAACCGTGGTGGGTGCGACAGGGATTGAACCTGTGACCCCCGCCGTGTGAAGGCGATGCTCTACCGCTGAGCTACGCACCCCGGTTTGTGGGGCTGTTCTTAGCCTGAGCGTTGCTGACTGGCAAGAGGGATAATTGTGGAATGTGAATTTTTTCTTTTATTTCTGTCCCATGGCCCCAATCCGCTTGCTGTGGGCTGTGCTTTCTCCCTGGACTGGCTCTGTCTTTCTGGGCTTCTTCTTCCTTTCCCTGTCCGAACGCGGCATTAGAACACATTAAGTGCCCGAAAGTGGCATGCCCTGTGGCGGATAGCGGGTGGGAACGTGCTGGATAGTTTTGCTTTTCATGCAGGGCAGATGGTGGTGGCATTGCTGCTTGATGCCCTGCTGGGTTGGCCCGCGCTGGTTTTTGCTCGCATTGGGCATCCGGTAAGCTGGATCGGGCATGTGGTGTCAGGGTTAGACCGGAACTGGAACCGTGACGTGCTCTCTCCTGTATTGCGCAGGCTTGCTGGTGTGGGAGTCGTGCTGGTTGTTACCGGTCTTGCCGGGGGCGTTGGTCTGGGTTTGTGCTTCTTGCTGCCTCATAACGGCCTAGGGGTTCTGATTGGAGGGGGGCTGGCATGGCCTCTTCTAGCCGTGCGTTCGCTTTATGCGCATGTTCTGGCGGTTGTTCAGCCTTTGAGTGCGGGAGATATGCCCGGTGCGCGCAAGGCTGTGTCCATGATTGTGGGGCGAGACCCGAATGTGCTGGACAGTGCGGGCATTGCCCGCGCTGCGGCGGAAAGTCTGGCTGAAAATACGTCCGACGGCGTGGTGGCACCGTTATTCTGGGGTATGCTGCTCGGTTTGCCCGGCCTTTATGCCTACAAAGCCATCAACACCATGGATTCCATGATTGCCAACCGCACGCCTCGCTACAGGTTGTTCGGGTGGGCCGCGGCGCGGGTGGATGATGTGGTGAATATTGTGCCGGCGCGGTTGTCTGGCGTTTTATACGCGCTCGCAAGTGCCGCTCCATTACGGGCATTTAGGGTTATGCTGCGTGATGCCCGGCGGCATCGTTCCCCCAATGCAGGTTGGCCAGAAGCCGCCATGGCTGGCGGGTTAGGTATTCGCCTCTCTGGGCCGCGTCTGTATGCGGAAGGCCCCAGCCGCGACCCATGGCTGAATGATGGAGCTCCTGACCCCACACCAACTGATCTGGCTGCCGGCTGGTTCTTTACCGGCGGGTTGTGCTGCTGGCGACGTTGTTTCTGCTGATACTGTTTTTTACCGGCAGCCCGCTATACGGAGCAGGCCGGTAACATCGACATGGCGCTCAATATGTGCGGCTAGCGCATCGAGTGTTTGTTCCATTTTTTCCGAGTAGCGCAATGTGGAAGGCTGTCCGCCTAGCCCTGCGATAAAAGCGGTGCGGAAGCGATCATCCGTAAACAGACCGTGGAGATAGGTGCCGCAGATGAGCCCATCCGCCGACTGAGCGCCCTCCGCCCTGCCCTGCACGGCAGCAAACGGGCGAAGCCGGTCTGGTCCCTCCGTCGTGCCGAGGTGAATTTCATAACCGCATACCGGTTGACCGCTGGCAGCGTGAACGGCCTCTACCCGTCTAACATGTTTTTCCGCCAGCATGGTGGTTTCGACATTGAGTAGGCCCAGACCGGGCATATTGCCAGCAGGCCCTTCCAGCCCAAGGGGGTCGCTTACACTATTACCCAGAATCTGGTAACCGCCGCAGATACCCAAAACATGCCCGCCCCGTCGCACATGGGCAGAAATATCGATATCCCAACCCTGGCTGCGTATAAACTCCAGATCAAGGCGGGTATTTTTCGTGCCGGGCAGAATAATCAGGTCACAATCTCCCGCGATTGCCTGCCCCGGCGCTATCATGGTCAGGTCAATGCTGGGTTCCTGTGCCAGAGGGTCCAGATCATCAAAATTGGCAATGCGTGAGAGCATGGGCACGGCCACTTTTATCCGCCCGCCAGAAGAGGTTCTGCGCAGATCGAGCGCGTCTTCCGCCGGAAGGGTGCTAGCGGCCGCAAACCATGGCAGAACGCCAAAACCCGGCCAGCCGGTTTTTTGACGGATCAGGCATAACCGTCATCAAACAGGCTTGGGTCACCACGAAATTTATTGACGATAAAGCCTTTTACCATGGCAGCGTCAGTTTCAGGCAGAACAGCCTGTGTGCCTATGATCTGGGCAATAACACCGCCTCGGTCGATATCCCCTACAAGAATGACCGGCACATTCGCCGCACAGGCAAACCCCATATTGGCAATATCATTCTGCCGCAGGTTGACCTCGGCCGGGCTTCCAGCTCCTTCAACCAGTACCAGATCATAGGCTTCATGTAGGCGATGAAAGCTTTCCAGAACGGCTGGCATGAGTGCGGGTTTGAGTAAGGCGTAGTCGCGCGCCTGAACGGTGGCACGCACCTGCCCCTGTACCACAACCTGACTACCCCGGTCGGATTCAGGCTTGAGTAGCACGGGGTTCATGTCCGTATGGGGTTCAAGCCCGCAGGCCAGTGCCTGAAGGGCCTGCGCGCGGCCTATTTCGCCCCCATTGGCAGTAACGGCAGCATTGTTGGACATATTCTGGGGTTTGAAAGGGGCAACACGCAGCCCCCTCCGCAGAGCGGCACGCGCCAGGCCGGCAACGAACAGAGATTTTCCCACATTCGAACCGGTGCCCTGAATCATCAGTGCGGGCATGGGTAGGCGTCCTTAAAACTCGACGCCGGGCTGCGCCTTGATCCCGGCGCGGAACGGATGCTTGAGCAGGGTCATTTCGGTAACCAGATCGGCCAGTTCAATGAGTTCCGGCTTTGCGTTGCGGCCTGTCAGCACGACATGGGTCAAAGGCGGCTTTTCTTCACGCAGGAAGGCCAGCACGTCTTCAATGGGCAGGTAGTCATACCGTAGGGCAATATTGATCTCGTCCAGCAAAACCATACGGATTTCTGGGTTGCGGATCAGTTCCTTGGCTTTTTCCCAACCACGGCGGGCTGCGGCGATATCGCGCGCCTTGTCCTGAGTTTCCCATGTGAACCCCTCGCCCATGGCGTAAAACTGGCAGAGTCCACCAAAATGCGTCTCGATCAGCCGCCGTTCGCCAGTATCCCATCCGCCCTTGATAAACTGCACGACAGCGCAGGGCATTTCATGGGCGATACAGCGCAGGATCATGCCAAAACCGGATGAGGATTTGCCTTTGCCCGCCCCGGTATGGACGATCACGAGGCCTTTCTCCCCTTCCTTTGTGGCCATCATCCGATCCCGTGCGGCTTTGATGCGCGCCATTTTCTGTGCGTGCTGGGCGGCATCATCCGTGGTGGTGGGTTCGTTTTGAGGCTGGGTAGAAGATGTTGGCATGAGTACGGAAGCTTCCGGTCCTGTCTGAGAATAGGCTCCAGCTTGACAGATGCGGCCTGCTAGCTCAATCCACTCAGGCTGGTTCCTGTGCCTGCCACCATGGCGGACATGGGCGAAGAGGGAATGCAGAAGAAAGCGGGCCTGCCCGCTTTCCATAACGCAGCCGCCCCCGCGACCGTCAGCAGATCAGGTTTCCCCCGGAGCCACTGAGCGCAGGTTCGGGAAGGCGGGGAGGCCATGGGTGTTCGCGCCCGGATCTGTCAGCCGGGAGACCTGCCAGCACGGATTGAACGGACAGCCGGGGTGCGCTGTGGCCGGATATTCAGCCCTGTGCGCATGTCATGCGGGCTGGGTCTTGCCATACCCACGCCCTGTCCCATGACAGACAAGGGCGCAGCACAGATGGCCGCAGAAACACCCTCCGCTCAGACAATCCTTTATGTCTGTTCAACCTGCCGGGCTGGCGTGGCCCCAATAGAGGGGCAGCCTGTAGCGGGTGCCCGCCTGCTCGCTGCCCTGCAGGTCGCTCAGGAGGCTTCTTCGGTCGACGCCGAAGATAGGCCCCGTCCGGTTATTCGTGCGGTAGAATGTCTTTCTGCCTGCTCACGGGGCTGTGCCATAGCCCTCGCCCGACCCGGTTCATGGACCTATATCTATGGCAATCTGAGCGAGGCCGATGTGGCGGATATTCTGCTGGGCGCTCAGGGCTACATAGCCAGTGCCGATGGCATTCCACCGTGCGTGAACGCCCTGTTATTTTCCGCAAGCAATGCGTTGCCCGTATTCCTCCACAGGAGATTGCACCATGAACACTCTTGCCAAAATTCCCGTTACGGTTGTCACTGGCTTTCTGGGGGCCGGAAAAACCACCCTTATCCGCCATCTGCTGCAAAACCCCGGCGGGCGCAGGCTGGCCGTGCTGGTGAACGAATTCGGCACGGTGGGTGTGGACGGCGAAATCCTGCGGGCCTGTGCGGATGAAAACTGCCCCGAAAGCGCGATTGTGGAACTGGCCAATGGCTGTATCTGCTGCACTGTTGCAGATGATTTCATCCCTACGGTTGAACAGCTCATGGCCCTGCCTCAGAAGCCTGACCATATCCTGATTGAAACCTCGGGTCTGGCGCTACCCAAGCCGTTGCTCAAGGCATTTGACTGGCCCTCCATCCGCTCGCGCATTACTGTCGATGGCGTGATTGCTTTGGCTGATGCGGAAGCGGTGGCAGCCGGGCGTTTTGCCCCCGACCCTGCCGCAGTGGACGCCCAGCGTGCGCAGGATGACAGTCTGGACCACGAAACCCCTCTGGCCGAAGTGTTTGAAGACCAGATTGCCTGCGCTGACCTCGTGCTGCTGACCAAGGCCGACCTTGTGATGAGGCAACGCTGGAAGCCGCGCGTGCGGTTATTCTGGCCGAAGCGCCACGCCCCCTGCCCGTTCTGCCCGTCCGTGATGGTGCGATTGACCCCACCGTTATTCTGGGCCTGAACGCAGCGGCGGAAGATGATCTGGCCGCCCGTCCCTCGCATCATGATGGTGAAGATGAACACGAACATGAGGATTTCGACAGCACGGTCGTAACCCTGCCCGAGATTGATGACCCCGAAGCACTGGCTCAGGCTATTATCCGCCTTGCACGCGAGCAGGATATTCTGCGCGTCAAGGGGTATGTTGCGGTTCGGGGCAAGCCCATGCGGCTGCTGGTTCAGGCTGTAGGGGCCAGAGTGCGCCACCAGTTTGATCAGCCATGGGGGAGTCGCCCGCGTGAGGGGCGCCTTGTGGTTATTGCCGAGCATGACCATCTGAACCTGCAGGCCGTGCAGGCTGTTCTGCTCGGCGCAACCGCGCAGATACAGGCGGGCTGAAGCACAGGCGGGGCTAAGGGTAATGCATGTTATCTTCCGAGAAAACCGTGGCCTTGACGGGCTGGAGAATGCCACGGATCTCGGCCAGAGCCCTGCCCCGCTTGTTGTCCTGTCCTTTTCAGACAGTGACCTGAGTGCCTTTGCGGCAGGATGGCAGGTTGGACAGAGCTCCCTGCCCGCGCTGCGCCTTGCCAACCTTGCCGCCCTTAAACATCCCCTGAGTGTCGATACCTATATCGAGCGTACTCTCGCCAACAGCAGGGCGGTGCTGGTGCGGCTGATTGGCGGCGCGGGATACTGGCGCTACGGGCTGGAACAGCTCAACGCTCTGGCCCGCTCTACCGGTATGGCGCTGGCTGTGATCCCTGCTGATGGCAGGGCTGACCCAACACTGGATGAGTTTTCGACCGTTCCTGCCGAAAGCCTGCGTAATCTTGCCCGGCTGTGCGACACAGGTGGGGCAGAGGCAGCCCATGCCGCACTCTGCCTACTGGCGCAAACCGCAGGCCTGCCCGCACCGCCTGTGGCCCCAGTGCCTACTATACCGGATTATGGCTGGTACCAGTCCGGTATGGGCGTTATGCCTGCTCCACCAGAGGGAGACCGCCCGCTTGCGGTTGTCGTGTTCTATCGTGCGTATCTGACCAGCGCTGACACGGCCCCCATTGATGCGCTGATAGAGGCCCTGCAAGCGCGTGGGTTTCGTGTCGCGGGTCTGTTTGCCCCCTCTCTCAAGGGAGCCGCAGCCCCATGGCTGCGTGCGGCACTTATGCAGGCCAGCCCGGCTGTTATTGTCAACGCCACTGCTTTTTCCGGGCAGGATGCAGGGGGCTCTTCTCCACTGGATACGCCGGGTTGCCCGGTTTTTCAGATCGCTCTTGCCACCAACAGCCAGCAGGACTGGCAGGACGCCGAGCGTGGGCTTTCCCCAGCAGATCTGGCCATGCACGTTGTTCTGCCTGAAGTGGACGGGCGGATCATGGCTGGTGTTGCCAGCTTCAAGGCGTTGGAAACACCGGACGAGGCGCTCCAGTTCGCCCGCGCCATACATCAGCCTGTTCCTGACCGGATCGCGGCCATTGCGGACAAGGTGGCAGCTTGGCACAGGCTGGCCGTAACGCCTGCCCACCAGCGCGCCGTGGCGTTCGTGCTTTCCACCTACCCGGGCCGAACAGACCAGATGGCCCATGCCGTGGGGCTGGATGCCCTTGCCTCAACCGAGGCCATGCTGGAAACGCTGGCGGCGGAAGGCTACACACTTGCACAGGCGGGCGAGCCTCTGGCCACAGCCCTGTCAAGGCAGGAAGCCACATGGCCAGTCTCTGCATACAAGGCAGCACTTAAACGCTTGCCGGCTCTCCTGCGGGAGCAGCTTGTGCAGGTCTGGGGTGAGCCGGAGCAGGACCCTGCCGTGCGCGATGGCATGTTTCACTTCGCGCTCACGCGCAGGGGCCGCATGTTGTTGGCCCTTCAGCCCGAACGCGGTCGTCATGCCGAGCGCGATGCGGATTATCACGACACCGCCCGTGTGCCCTGCCATGCGTATGTGGCGTTTTATCTCTGGCTGCATGAGCAGGGCCTGCATGCTCTGGTGCATGTTGGCGCGCATGGCACGTTGGAGTGGTTGCCGGGCAAGGCTGTTGCCCTGTCGCAAACCTGCTGGCCGGAAGTGCTCTGCGGGGCCATGCCTGTCATTTATCCGTTTATCGTCAACGATCCCGGCGAGGCCGCACAGGCCCGGCGGCGGATCGGGGCTCTTACCCTCGGGCATCTGCCTCCCGCCATGGTGCAGGCCAATGTGCCAGAAAGTCTGCTGCATCTTGAACGGTTGCTGGACGAATACGCCACGGCCGATGGTCTGGACCCGGCCCGCCGCAACCGCCTTATTCCCCTTATCCGGGCAGAAGCCCGTGCTACCGGCGTGGAGGCTGATCTGGGGTTGGATACTGCGGCAAGCCCGGCAGAAGCATGGTGCGGATCGACCGCTTTGTTTGCGACCTGAAAGAAAGCCAGTTTGGTGATGGCCTGCATGTTTACGGACAGGGTGAAGGCGAAAACCACGGCCTTGTGCGCGCACTGGCGGGCTTGCGGGTTGAGGGCGGGCCATCAGGCTCGCCCGCACGGGGGCGGACGGATGTTCTACCCACAGGGCGCAACCTGTATGCTGTGGACCCCCGCGCCGTGCCCAGCCGCGCGGCGCATGCGCAGGGGGTAAAACTGGCGGAGGAACTGCTCCGCCGTCATTTGCAGGACCATGGAGACTGGCCAAAGGGGCTGGTTATCGATCTGTGGGGTTCCGCTACCATGCGCACGGCGGGGGAAGAATTCTCCATGGCGCTGCATCTTGCCGGGCTTGCCCCCATGTGGGAGCCGGGTTCGGAACGGGTATCGGGGTTTGAAATCCTGCCGCCCGTGCTGCTGGAGCGGCCCCGGATTGATGTCACACTGCGCGTGTCGGGCCTTTTCAGGGATGTTTTTCCCGATCTGGCGCGGTTGTTCGATGCCGCAACCCGCGCGCTGGCCGAGCGTACGGGCGAGGATATGCTCGATAATCCTTACCGTAAGAGCGCGCCTCGTATTTTTGGTCCGCGCCCCGGCACCTATGGTCTGGCCATGGAGGACCCGGCAGAACGGTTTGATGAGCAGAGCCGACAGGCTGCGGGTGAAGCGTGGCTGAAAGCCTCTGAATGGAGCATGGACGCCACAGGCGCCATAAAGCGTGACCGCGCAGCGTTGGAAGAGCGGCTGCGGACGGCTGATACCTTCACCCATATTCAGGACCTGCCCGAAATGGATCTGTTGCTGGCCCGAGATTATGCTGCTCATGAGGGTGGGTTTTCGGCGGCCATGGCGGCTCTGGGGCATGCTCAGCCTGCACTGTATCACCTTGATACAACCCGTGCCGGAGCACCACAGGCCCGTATTCTGGGCGAGGAACTGGCCCGCATTGTGCGCGTACGGGCGACCAGCCCGGTCTGGGCGGCGGGTATGATGCGCCACGGTTTTCGTGGGGCAGCAGAAATAGCGGCTACACTGGACAATCTGGCAGCCTTCGCCCACCTGACGCGGCAGGTGCCAGCACATCTGTTCGACCTGTATTTTGAAGCAACACTGGGGCGGGACGATGTGTCCGCTTTCATGGAGCGGGAAAACCCTATGGCTTTGGAGGCGCTGCGCACGCGTTTTCAGGCGCTAGCCACCGCTGGGCTGTGGCGGAGCCGTAGTAACTCCATTATTGCCAGACTGGATGCTCCCGGCTGATGTCAGGTTCACCCGCCCCCCTTATCAAAGGATGGTGCCCCGGTGCTCTTCGCCCCATGCTGTCCGGAGACGGGCTGGTGGTACGGGTGCGCCCACATGGTGGCTGCCTGTCGCGCGTGCAGCTTGGTGGACTGGGGGAACTGGCGCAGGCTTATGGGAATGGGCTGGTTGATTTTTCGGCCCGCGCCAACCTGCAACTGCGGGGCATAAAGCCGGAGGGGCATGCCGCCGTTCTGGAGGGCTTAACGCCCTAAACCTGCTTGATACTGACCCCGAGATAGAGTCAGCGCGCAACATCATGGTCACGCCGTTCTGGCAGGCAGATGATGGCACAACCGCACTGGTGCAGGCGCTGGAGAATAGTCTCCAACACGCTATAGTGCATGACGGGCTACGCCTGCCGGGTAAATTCGGTTTTGCTATAGATTGTGCGGGCCCCCCGGTTCTGCGGCAGGCCTCGGCGGACATCCGTATCGAACGCACAGAGGCGGGCTCCCTGCTTCTCTATGCCGATGGTGCGCAAACAGGCAGGCTGGTAGATCCGCATAATGCGGTTGAACAGGCCATGGCGCTGGCAAACTGGTTTGTGCGCAGTGGTGGTGTGTGCAATGGCCGGGGGCGGATGGCCAGCCATGTGCGGCATATGCCTTTGCCGCCGGAATATAATACGCCTGTGCCGCTCGCCCCGCCTTTCATACCCGAACCCGGGATGACGTCAGCCGGGTGGATGGCGGGAGTGGCTTTCGGGCAATGCCATGCCTCAACGCTGTGCGCACTGTCCACCATGGCTCCCCTGCGCCTGACGCCATGGCGCATGATCGTTCTGGAGGGTGTGATACAGGCTCCAGATCTTGCGGAGCTTCTACAGGCCGGGGATGCCCGCCTGCGTGTGGCGGCCTGCACCGGGGCACTGGCCTGCCCGCAGGCGCTCGCACCCGTGCGGGCACTGGCATCTGATCTTGCGGCCCATGTGCCTGCCCACGCATTTTTGCATGTTTCGGGCTGTGCCAAGGGCTGCGCGCATCCGCAGGCGGCCACACTGACACTGGTTGCGCAAAGCGGGGGGTTTGCTCTCATCCATCATGGCACTACAACAGACCAGCCCATAGCCAGAAACCTTTCACCCGAAAGGTTGCGCGCCCACCCCGAGCTGATGACCAAGGACTGATGCCCCACTGCTTTGAAACCGATGGCGCCGCCATCTACCGCCAGTCTTTTTCCATCATCCGGGCAGAGGCTACTCTGGACGGCCTGAGCCCGACTGAAGAACAGGTTGTTGTGCGCATGATCCACGCGGCCGGTATGGTTGGGCTGGAAAAAAATATCGTCTTTACGCCCGGCATGGCGGAAACAGCGCGTGCAGCATTGCAGGGTGGCGCGCCTATTCTGTGTGATGCACGTATGGTTTCCGAAGGAATTACCCGCTCACGCCTGCCCGCACAGAACCGGGTGGTCTGCACCCTGCATGAACCACGGTGCCAGACCTTGCGCAAAGCATGGGTACAACCCGGTCCGCGGCTGCCATTGAACTGTGGCGGCCCTTTCTTGCAGGGAGCATTGTTGCCATTGGCAACGCGCCGACAGCCCTTTTCCACCTGCTGAACATGCTTGAAGATCCCGCCTGCTCACGACCGGCCGCCATTATCGGCTGCCCGGTGGGTTTTGTGGGGGCGGCGGAATCAAAAGAAGCGCTGCTGGAAGATGCTCCCTGTCCCGCTCTGATTGTAAGGGGTCGGCTGGGTGGATCGGCCATGACGGTTGCCGCCATCAATGCGCTGGCCTGCGACAGGGAGTAGCCGCATGGGCACGATCATATGCGTGGGACTTGGCCCCGGAGACCCGGATCTGATGAGCCGCAAGGCGGCTCGGCTGATCGAAGGTGGCCAGCATGTGGCCTATTTTCGCAAGGCGGGACAGTTGGGGCAGGCGCGCCGGATTGTGGAAGGGATGCTCCACCCGGATGTAACGGAATATCCCATGGAATATCCGGTTACGACAGAAATTGCCTTTGCCTGCGTTGACTATAACGACCTGCTGGCCAGTTTTTATGATGACTGGGCCGATCGTCTTTGCCAGATGGCGCAAAAGCACGATGTCATTGTCCTGTGCGAAGGAGACCCGTTCCTTTACGGTTCCTTCATTCACCTGCATGCCCGCTTGCAGGGGCGCTGCCCGGTAGAGGTTGTACCCGGTATTCCCGGCATGACTGGCTGCTGGCACGCAACGGGGCAGCCCATTACATGCGGGGATGATGTTCTGGCAGTCTTGCCCGGCACATTGTCTGAAGCAGCGCTTGTGCACCACATGCGTCAGGCTGATGCGCTGGTGATCATGAAAACAGGCCGTAACCTGCCAAAAATCCGCCGGGCGCTGGCCCAGACCGGGTTGCTTGAACGGGCATGGCTGATCGAACGGGGCACCATGCCCAACCAGCGGGTTATCCGGCTGGAGGAAGCCGCCGAGCAGGATTGCCCCTATTTTGCAATCGTGCTGGTGCATGGCAATGGCCGTCGCCCGGAACGGCGTCAACAGGTTGAGGCTATGGCAGGTGCCACTGACACGGATGGAACACAGTCATGAGTGGGAGTGTTGTTGTCGCGGGTCTGGGTCCGGGTGACTCGCTTCTGGTTACACCTGAAGTGCAGAGGGCGCTCGATAATGCCACTGATATTCTGGGGTATATTCCCTATGTAGCCCGTATTGCTGCCCGTCCCGGTTTAAACCTGCACCCAAGCGACAATCGTGAGGAACTTCACCGCGCCCGCCATGCGCTGGAACTGGCCCGGCAGGGTCGGCACGCGGTTATTGTGTCATCAGGCGATCCCGGCGTATTTGCCATGGCGTCCGCCCTGTTCGAAGCGCTTGAATCCGGAGACTACGACACAAATACGGATATCCGTATTCTGCCGGGCATTACCGCCATGCTGGCAGCGGCGGCCCGGGCAGGAGCTCCCTTGGGGCATGATTTCTGCGTCATCAACCTGTCTGACAATCTCAAACCATGGAGTGTGGTCGAGCAGCGGTTGCGAATGGCGGCCCGTGGTGATTTTGCCATGGCTTTTTATAACCCGCGCAGTAAAAGCCGCCCGCACCAGTTCGCGCATGTTCTGGAAATCCTGCGCGAGGAATGCGAAAGCCAGCGCCTTGTTATTTTTGCCCGTGCAGTCAGCACACCCGATGAAACCGTGCGGACAGTCACGCTGGCGCAGGCTACCCCCGATATGGCGGATATGCGCACGGTCGTTATTGTTGGCAACAGCCTGACCCGGCAGGTTGGTCGCTGGGTCTATACACCACGCTCTGTGGTGGTGCCTGCCTCCGCGCCATGAGCCAGCCAGTTCATGACAGCCTCTACACTATGCCTGACCGCCCGAGGTGGCACAGCAGGTCGGTCGATCAGGATTACGGGCAACCCCAGAACCCGCGCGGCATCCAGCTTGGCGCGGGCACCTGTGCCTCCAGCATTTTTGGCGACGATATGCGTGATGGCGTGCGTGCGCAGCAGGGCGAGGTCTTCGGCCTCAGTAAACGGCCCGCGTGCAATTACGGCTTGAGCTCGTGGCAGCGGCAGGGGCGTGTCGGGGGCATCAACCAGCCGCAGCAGATAGAAATGCTGGCTTTTATGGCTGAACGCGCTGAGTGTCTGTTTGCCGATAGCCAGAAACACGCGGACCGGGCTGTCTGGCAAAGCCTGCACGGCCGTTTCGGTATTGGGCACGGACAGCCATGTATCATCCGGTCCTGCCCGCCATGCCGGACGTTCCAGCGCACACAGCGCCACATTGGTCATGCCGCAGGCAGCAACGGCATTGGCGCTCATTTGCGCGGCAAAGGGGTGAGTCGCGTCGATAACATGGGTAATGTTTTCGGCCCGCAGATAGGCGGCCAGTCCTGTCACGCCGCCAAAACCGCCAATCCGCGTCGGCAGGGGCTGGCTTACGGGTGCCGTCGTGCGTCCAGCATAGGAAAAAACGGCATCAGCTCCGCTATTCGCCAGAACGCGCGCCATCTGCGAGGCTTCACTTGTGCCACCCAGCAGAAGGATACGTGGCATGTCTGAGCCTCTCCCGGGCACGGCATTTCCCTGGCTGTCTGTCATTGGCATGGGGGAAGATAGGCTTGAAGCGCTGCCACCGGCAAGCCGTGCCGCGCTCGATGAGGCTGAGGTGGTTTTTGGGGCCCCCGTCATCTGGCTCTGGCCGGGCTTGAGGCGTCTTCCCGTGCGCGGTTGTGGCCGGTGCCCTTTAGCGTAGAGCCGGTTCTGGCCCTGCGTGGGCGCAAGGTGGTGGTTCTGGCTTCAGGCGATCCATTCTGGTACGGCGCGGGGGGTAGCCTGTGCACACATCTCACGCCCGGAGAATGGCGGGCTTACCCTGCGCCTTCAACATTTTCATGGGTTGCAGCCCGTATGGGGTGGCGTCTGGAAGAAACACCCTGTCTGGGTCTGCATGCAGCCCCTTTTGAGCGGTTGGTGCCAAGCCTGTACCACGGCGGGCAGGCAATATGCCTCCTGCGTGACGGCAAGGCGCCCGAAGAACTTGCCCACTGGCTGGAACAGCGCGGGTTCGGGCTTAGCACGCTGCACGTCATGGAAGCGCTGGGTGGGGCGCATGAGCGTATCAGAATCACACGGGCCAACAGCTTTGACCTAACGGATATTCAGGCCCCGGTGGCCGTTGCCCTGTCCATGGTCGGGAGCGGACCTCATGCTGCCGGGTTGCCCGCAGGCTTTGGTCTGCCGGATGATCTGTTCGCGCATGATGGGCAGATTACCAAAAGCCCCATACGTGCCCTCACTCTGTCCGCTCTGGCTCCGCGTCGGGGTGAAGTGCTGTGGGACCTGGGGGCTGGTTCGGGCTCTATCAGTGTGGAGTGGTGTCTGTCTGGCGGCCGGGCCTGTGCCGTTGAGCGCGATCCTGAACGCTGTGCACGCATACGCGCTAATGCAGCCCGGTTTGGCGTGGAGCATAGGCTGAGCGTGTTGCAGGCGGATACAAACAGCACCCTGCCCCAAATGTCTCCCAGTGCTGTTTTTATTGGCGGCGGCGCGAGCGAGGCGCTGCTGGCGCGTGTGTGGGAGCGGGTGCCAGAAGGCACGCGCTTTGTTATCAACGCCGTAACGCTGGAAACCGAAACGCTGCTGGCTACATGGCATGCCCGTGTTGGAGGAAGCCTGCTGCGGATAGAACTGGCGCACTCCCAACCTCTGGGGCGTATGCGCGGCTGGTCTCCCTCGCGTCCGGTTGTGCAGTGGAGCGTGATCCGATGAGGGTTGTAGGGTTTGGCCTGCGCCCTCATGCCCCACGGAATGCGTTGGAGCAGGTGCTTGCCCGTGTGCTGGATGCAGCCCGTGCTCATGATGGTAAGCCGCCTATTGTGCACGCGATGGCCACTCTTGCACGCAGGGCGGAACACCCGGGCTTGCGGTGTCTGGCGCAGGCTTATGCGCTGCCTGTCATTGCGGTGGATGAAACCAGAGTGGCGGGGGTTGCCACCCCTACCCGCTCGGCGCGGATTGAAGCCCTTTTTGCCACCGGCAGCATAGCAGAGGCTACGGCCCTGCTGGCTGCTGGAGAGGGTGCGCGCATTATCGTATCACGTATCGTATCGCCTGATGGTACAGCCAGCGCCGCCATGGCCGAGACAGAAGGATTTATCAGGCATGACCGTTCATTTCATTGGCGCAGGTCCCGGCGCACCTGATCTTCTGACCTGCGGGGTGCCAAGCTGATCGCACAAAGCCCTGTCTGCCTGTATGCGGGCTCACTTATCCCCGCAGGGGTGCTGGAGCACTGCGCTGCGGGTACAAAGATTATTAACACTGCGCCCCTGTCGCTGGATGAGATCATGGCAGAAATTGTCTCGGCTCATGATCAGGGGCAGGATATCGCTAGGCTGCATTCGGGTGATCTATCGGTCTGGTCCGCCATGGGGGAACAAATCCGCCGCTTGCAGGCGCTCGATATTCCCTACGATGTCACGCCCGGCGTACCGTCCTTCGCGGCTGCAGCTGCTGCACTGGATGTTGAACTGACCCGCCCCGGTGTCGCGCAATCCGTGGTGTTGACCCGCACCTCGGGTCGCGCCAGCGCCATGCCGGAGCGCGAAACCCTGAGCGCTTTCGCCCAGACCGGTGCAACACTGGCCATCCACCTGTCCGTGCATGTTCTGCCTCGCGTTATCAGCGAATTATTGCCGCATTATGGAGCTGACTGCCCCATAGCCGTGGTATGGCGGGCAAGTTGGCCGGATGAGAAAATTGTCCGCGCGACACTGGGCACGCTTGATACGGATATTGCCGAGCAGATGGAGCGTACGGCCCTTATTCTTGTCGGTGCCCCTCTTGCAGCCGGTGATTTTGAGGAAAGCCGCCTGTATGCCGCTGATTACGACAGGCGTTACCGCCCGGTTGGCACGCAGCCGCGCTTTCCGCAAACTCCATGAGAAACGCATCAGGCATGCCCGGAGGGCTTGTTATTGCGGCTCCGGCTTCAGGTTCAGGCAAAACCACCCTGACCCTCGGCCTGCTGGCGGCATATCGCGCACAGGGGCTGGATGTCCGGGCCTTTAAAAACGGCCCGGATTATATCGACCCCGCTTTCCACGCCGCGGCATCAGGGCGGCCATCCTTCAACTTGGATAGCTGGGCGATGGATGCGCGGCATATGGCCGGACTGGTCAGCACGGCCCGCGATGCAGAGCTGATTATTGCTGAAGGCTCCATGGGGCTGTTTGATGGCGTGGCCTCTTCCGGTGCGTGCAGCAATGGCGCCAGTGCCGATATGGCGGCCATGATGGGCTGGCCGGTGGTACTGGTGCTTGATGTTTCCGGTCAGGCGCAGTCTGCTGCCGCCGTGGCCAAGGGCTTTGCTACTTTCAGGCCTGATGTGCGGCTTGCAGGTGTGATTCTGAACAGGGTTGCCAGCCCCCGGCATGAAGCTCTGGCTCGTGTCGGTATGGAACAGGCGGGTATTGAGGTGCTGGGGTCTCTGCCCCGCCAGACCGATGTAACCCTGCCGGAGCGGCATCTCGGGCTGGTGCAGGCGGGAGAGCACGAACATCTGCAGGCGATATTGTCGGCCCTTGCGGCCTTTATCGGCAGCCATGTTAGGCTGGAGCGTTTGCGTCAGCTTGCTTCAGGCGAAGTGTCCTGCGGGCCATTACCTTTTATTGCCCCACCGGGACAGCGCATAGCATTGGCGCAGGATCGGGCGTTTTCCTTTATGTACCCTCATCTTCTTGAACAATGGCGACAGGCTGGGGCCGAAATTCTGCCTTTCTCCCCTCTTGCGGATGAGGCTCCGGCTCCTTCGGCTGATCTGTGCTGGCTTCCCGGCGGTTATCCCGAGTTGCATGCGGGTGTGTTGGCTAATGCCGGGCACTTCCAGCAAGGGTTGCGACACTTTGCCCGCACGCGTCCCGTGCATGGCGAGTGTGGTGGTTATATGGTCATGGGGGAAACGCTGACCGATGCGGATGGGGTTACGCATCGCATGGCGGGCCTTCTGGGGTTACAGACCTCCTTTGCCAAGCGCCGTATGCATCTGGGCTATAGACTGGCGACACTAAGCGGCCCAATGGCGGGCCGTGAGGCTGGCCAGCGCTTGCGTGGACATGAGTTTCACTATGCCACCATAACGGCACAGCCGGATGAACCTCTGGCCTATGTGGTGGATGCGAATGGTGCTGCTGTGCCAGAAACAGGTTCGCGCAGAGAAAACGCCACCGGTACGTTTTTCCACTTTATCGCGGATGCCACATGAACGGCGTATTACCACCCTTACGGACCACGAAGGGCATGAGATGCTCATGCTCTCACTGATCGGCATAGGTACGGGCAATCCGGAGCACCTGACTCTGGCCGCTATGCGTGAAATCAATGCCGCTGATCTGATCCTTATTCCCCGAAAAGGAAAAGCAAAGGCTGATTTGGCCATCTTACGCGAAACGCTGTGCAGGGATGTGCTGACTAACCCGAAAACGCGTATCGTGTCGTTTGATATGCCGGTGCGGGATGCTGCCGACCCCGATTATCTGCGGGGTGTTGAGGATTGGCATGACGCCATAGCCGCTGTCTGGATGCGTGAGATTGCTGAGCACCTGCCAGAAGGTGGCCGGGTTGCGCTGCTGGTCTGGGGGGACCCGGCTCTGTATGACAGCACGCTCAGAATTGCGGCACGTCTGCTGCCGCCTGAGCGTATCCGCAGTATTCCCGGCATTATGTCGATTAATGCCCTTACGGCGGCCCATACAATTGCCCTGAATGAAATCGGGGCCGCTTTCATGGTGACGACGGGGCGGCATCTGCGTGAAAAGGGCTGGCCGGACGGCGTTGATACACTCGTTATTCTGCTCGATGGGGAATGTTCTTTTACCCATATCGATCCTGAAGGCGTGCAGATTTACTGGGGAGCGTATGTTGGCATGCCCGAGCAGATTCTCCGTGCCGGTGCATTATCAGACATGGCTGACGAAATTATACACACTCGTGCCAAAGCTCGTAAACAGCATGGCTGGATCATGGATATTTATCTTCTGCGCCGGACTATTATGCCGCATGGTGGAAAGGCTGCTCCATAAAATGGGAACGGTGCCTAGTTTCGTTTCCTTTTTATGAAAAAGCAGTAGAAATTTAAAAAGCAAAATACCTTTCGCAGAAAAATGCTAAGCTCTGGTGAGGTATTTTTATGAAAGGATTATCATGCCCACCGTAAGAACAGTATTTCTACCTTATTGCATAGAAATTAATGATGATGGCACGTTCCATATCCTAAACAGGTATTATGCGCCGATCGGGTTACAGAAGCGCGGGCATGTCAGCAAATACAAGATAGAAGGTCTGACGGAAAACAACCTGATTTCCATGGGGCTGGTTCGATCCAACTCGGAACATCATGTGTATTTCTTTTACGCGGACTGCACGACGCCTACGACATCTCCTGAAAACTGGAAGCGTTATTCCGAAATCATGGAAGAATTTGCAAAATACGAAATTCTAGATGTCATAGAACACTAGCGCAAAAAACATGGGCCGCAGACGTTCAGTACGTCTGCGGCCCATATCTATTCATGCTAGCTGGTTTTTTCAGCTCTGCGTTTCCAGTTCAGGGTTGAGGCGATAACCGCCCCCTTCCGTCACCAGCAGCGAGGCATGAGCCGGATCGGGTTCGATTTTCTGGCGCAGCCGGTAAATATGCGTCTCAAGCGTATGGGTGGTTACGGCGGCGTTGTAACCCCAAACCTCGTTCAGTAGAACCTGACGCGGCACGGGACGTGTGCCCGCACGGTACAGAAACTTGAGAATGGCGGTTTCTTTTTCCGTCAGACGGATACGACGGTTCTTGACCGTATCCTGCAAAAGCTTGGCGGAAGGCCTGAACGTATAAGGCCCGATCGAGAAAACTGCGTCTTCACTGTTTTCGAACAGCCTGAGCTGGGCGCGCAGGCGTGCCAGCAGTTCAGCAATACGGAAAGGCTTGGCCACGTAATCATTCGCGCCGGCATCCAGACCACGGACAATATCTGCCTCATCGTCAGAGCCGGTCAGCATGATCACCGGCATACGCAGGCCTTCCTTGCGGATTTCTGCGCAGAAATCGCGGCCATCTCCGTCAGGCAGGCTGACATCGAGCAGCAGCGCATCGCACCGTGCATCAGGGCCTTTTATTTTTTCGCGCGCTTCCGCCAGCGTTGCGGCTTCAATAACCTGAAATTCACCGTCAAGCTGCAACTGTTCCGACAATGTTTTGCGGATAACCTGATCATCATCAACAACCAAAATGGGGCGCGCACCCGTCATGGGGTCCATCTCCTTGTCTCAAGCCTACATCGCGGCTGTCTGACATATTCTACGTTCAATATCCGAATCGCTTCGGTTTCTGTTAGTCCGCATGATACGTCAATACCCCCAGAAAGCCATAAACGGGGGCAAGATTGGTAATGATGATACATATCTATGCCGGAGCAGATAGCCTGAGCGATGCACGACTGCATTGCGGAAACAATATCATGAAGGCCTGCATTGGACAAAACGGCATAAGCGAACGTAAGCACGAAGGCGACCTGTGCACCCCAACAGGCGTTTACCCCCTGCGCAGGTTTTTTACCGCGCAGACCGCATTGCCCGGCCTGTTACCAGCCTGCCCCTGTTACCCATAGCGCCAACGGATGGCTGGTGCGATGACCCTACCTCTGCCGATTATAACAGGCTTGTTACCTTGCCCCACCCTGCCCGGCATGAACGTCTGTGGCGGGATGACCATGTTTATGACCTTGTGGTGGTTATCGGGTATAATGACGAACCCGCGCACCCCGGTGCGGGCTCAGCCATTTTCATGCATCTGCAGCGCCCTGACCGTGCACCGACGGAAGGCTGCGTGGCGCTGAGTGAAAGTGACCTGCGCACTGTTCTGGCAGCAAAAGCGCAGGCTATCACCATTCACCCCCGAGGCGTTTAAGCCTGCGGGGTGTCTGCTGTGTCCTGTTCGGGAATGCGTTCCATAACGGCCCCAAAGAAACCATCGGTTTCATCACGCGCGGGTGTCAGGCTGATCATGCTTTCATGCCGCAGGGCTTCGGGGAGGTCTGGAGCTTCTGATGGCACAAGCCTGAAATCAGGATGTCGGGCCAGAAACGCACTGACCTGATCCGCATTTTCGGCTTTCAGCAGTGAGCAGGTTGCGTAAATCATGCGCCCGCCGGGCCGCACAAGCGCTGCGGCCCTGTCCATGATGGCAGCCTGCTTGACCAGCAACTCGGCCAGATCGGTTTCCGTGGTGCGGAAACGTGCATCGGGGTTACGCCGCCATGTGCCTGTGCCGCTGCACGGCGCATCAACCAGAACCCGGTCAAACGACTTGGCTCGGCGCTTGGCCCATTTGTCCCCCGCACCCAGCAGGTGCCGTTCCACATTATGCACGCCTGCGCGGCGCAGGCGGCGCACAGCTCCGTCAAGCCGGGGCTCGGACACATCGCACGCCACGATATGCCCGCGATTATTCATCATCATCGCCATGGCCAGTGTTTTACCACCGGCTCCGGCACAGTAATCCAGCACCCGCATTTCCGGTCCGGCGGCTGTCATGGCCGCAACAAGCTGGCTGCCTTCGTCCTGTATTTCCACCCGGCCATCACGAAACGGTGCACTGGCCGTAACCGGCAGACGCCCTTCAAGGCGCAGCCCCCAGGGGGAATGCGGTGTCAGTTCCGCATGCAGGCCTTCTCGTGCGAGCGCCTTGCGGGCTTCGGCACGATCTGCGAGCAATGTGTTCACCCGCAGGTCCAGCGGTGCTTCCCCTGAAAGAGCTTTGACTTCGGTCTCAAGAGCCGGGCCAAAGGTTTCCTCCAACCGGGGTAGCAGCCAGTCAGGCAGTTCCAGACGCACCGCGCGCGGCATGTCCGGGTTGTCCAGTGGCTTGTCCTGCATGGCGATAAAGCATCCCACTCGTGCCGTTCCAGCACGCCGGTGGCGTAACGGCCCTCGGCATACAGGTTGGCTACGCTGATACGGCCATGCCGTCGAGCACCAGACGTGCCCCGCACAGCAGACGGGCCGAAACCGGCAGGTTCTGCTTTTGCAGCCACCAGCCCAGCCTGCGCCAGCCGCGCATGACATCCCAGACAAGCCCGGATATGGCTCGCCTGTCCCCTCCGCCAATATAGCGTCGTTCCCGAAAAAAACTGTTGGCTACGGCATCCGCTGGTTTACGCGGGGCGGCTTCCATGGCCGCCAGCAGGTCAATGCTGGCGGCGAGCCTGGCGGAAGGTGTCATGTTAGGCTGTCAGTCCTGACGGTAGTTGGGGGCTTCACGCGTGATGGACACGTCGTGCACATGGCTTTCACGAAGGCCCGCTCCGGTAATGCGGCGGAAACGTGCACGGGTCTGCAGGTCGGTGATCTGCCGCGAACCCGTATAGCCCATGCCTGCCTTGAGGCCGCCAACGAGCTGGTGAATGACCGCCGCCATGCTGCCCTTATACGGCACGCGCCCTTCGATACCTTCAGGCACGAGCTTGAGAGCATCCTTGACTTCCTGCTGGAAGTAGCGGTCCGCCGAACCACGGGCCATGGCGCCCAGACTGCCCATGCCACGGTAAGACTTGTAGGAGCGGCCCTGATACAGGAACACTTCGCCCGGCGCTTCATCCGTGCCAGCCAGAAGAGAGCCGATCATCACCACATCGGCCCCGGCCCCAATCGCCTTGACCAGATCGCCCGATGTGCGGACACCGCCATCTGCAATGCACGGCACATCGAGTTCGCGGCAGGCTGAGACGTTTCCAGAACGGCGGAGAACTGCGGCACACCTACACCGGCCACAATACGTGTGGTGCAGATGGAACCGGGTCCGATGCCGATTTTTACACAATCCGCGCCGGCTGCAATCAGTGCCTGAGCGGCTTCTGGCGTTGCGACATTACCGGCCACGATCTGCACAGAGGCATCGAACGCCTTGAGGCGTTCCACAGCCTTGAGCACACCTGCCGAATGACCATGCGCCGTATCGACAACAAGCACATCCACCCCGGCCTCAACCAGCAGGCGGGCACGATTGAACCCGTCATCGCCCACGCCAGTGGCGGCAGCGCAGCGCAGGCGGCCCATGGCGTCCTTGATGGCCAGCGGGTGGGCTACGGCCTTGTCCATGTCCTTGACTGTCATCAGGCCAATGCAGCGGCCTGCGTCATCAACAACCAGCAGTTTTTCAATTCTGTGTTTGTGCAGGATCTGGCGGGCGGTGTCGGCATCGACACTGTTGCGCACGGTCACCAGATTATCGCGCGTCATCAGTTCAGATACGCGCTGGTTGAGGTCTACCGCAAAACGCACGTCACGGTTGGTCAGAATGCCAACCAGCCGCTGCGAGCCCGGCTCCACAACAGGTAGGCCGCTGATCCCATGGTGCTGCATGATCGCGCGGACTTCGGCCAGTGTCTGGTCAGGGCCGACAGTCACGGGGTTGACCACCATGCCGGATTCAAAACGCTTGACCCGGCGAACCTGCTCCGCCTGCTCTTCAGAGGTCAGGTTTTTGTGAATAACCCCAAGGCCGCCCTGCTGGGCCATGGCGATGGCCATCTGGTCTTCTGTTACGGTGTCCATGGCGGAGGAAATCAGGGGGATATTGAGTTCGATGGAGCGTGTCAGGCGCGTGCGCACCTCGGTTTGTCCGGGCACGACATCGGAAGCGTCGGGTACGACGAGCACATCGTCAAACGCCAGAGCTTCTAGAACACGGCTGTAGGGGGAAGAAGTCATGCAACGGGCACCCTTGCTGAAAAACAACGAGGCAGGCCAACCCGCTGACGAAACAGCGCCGCAGGTCACCCGACCATTGGCGCTTCCTCTTATGACTTTGGCCGCATAAACGCAAGCGTTGTGCGCAGTATTAACTCAGGTTTTTGCACTAGTATCCGCAGAACGGGCTGCAAACCACGGAATCATGCGGGCCAGCGCCTCCTGCACCAGTGCGGTAGAGGCCGCGAAACTGAAACGGATGAAGTGCCTGCCCTCTACCGGGTCGAAATCGATACCGGGGGCACAGGCTACCCCGGTATCAAGTAGAAGTTGGCGGCAGAAGGCCAGACTGTCATCCGTCAGGTGTTGGATATCGGCGTAAATATAAAACGCGCCATCGGGTGGAGCGATACGGTTGAGGCCCAGAGCGGGCAAGGCTTCAAGAAACAGGTCACGGTTGCGCCGATAGGTTGCGACATGAGACTGTAGCTCGGCATCGCAGTCAAAGGCGGCCAGCGCGGCATGCTGGCTCAGGCTGAAGGCGGCAGAAACAGGTTGCCCATGCGGGCTCGTGCTGCGTCCACCATATGCTCAGGCACAACCAGCCAGCCCAGGCGCCACGGAGCCATAGAGAAATATTTTGAAAAACTGTTGACCACCAGAGCCTCTGGCGCAAACTCCAGCATGCTCCGGGCCGGTTTATCGTAACTGAGTCCGTGGTAGATTTCATCGGAAATCAGCACCATACCGCGCTGGTTACAGAGTTCAGCAATGTCGCGTAGCGTGTCAGGCTCCAGAATGGTGCCGGTAGGGTTTGCAGGACTGGCAACGATTACACCGGCCGGAGCAGGGTCAAGCGCTTTGATGGCCTGCGCTGTTAGCCCGAAGCGTGTTTCTGGCCCACAGGGGATTTCCTGCACCCCGACATGCAGGGCGCGCAGGGTGTTGCGATAGGCCACATAGCCGGGGCGCGCCAGAGCCACGGACTGACCCGGCACAAAACTGCTGGAAATGGCCAGCACCAGCGCGGCCGATGCTCCGCAGGTCAGAATGATCCGTTCTGGCGCAACCGTGACGCGATAATGCTGGGCGTAATGGGCGGCGATACGCTGCCTGAGCGCCTCGCTTTCCCAATACCCCATGGGGTCAGTGTCGAGCACATGATGTGCGCGCTCAATGGCCGCTTTCGGCGCAGGCGTGGAAGGCTGGCCGAATTCAAGGTGGATAACGCTGCGACCCTGTGATTCGAGCTGATGTGCCAGTGCGCTGATGGCAATGGCATGAAACGGATCAATGGCAGGAACAGACATGACCAACCCAAAAAACTGTCAAAGCCTGTTCTTATAAAGAAGATCGGCAGACTGACCAGTATTTTCGAGGGGTTTTCAGCCCGGAAGCTGGCTCAGGAAAGCTCCACCCGAACCGTGCGGCACTCAGCATGACGAATCACGACCGGCCGTGCCAGCGCCTTTCTGCGCCCTGTTACCATCAGGGGCTTTTCCGCCTGTCCGTCCCATACGCGCAGCAGGGTGGAGCGCCACCGCTCGCGCACGGCTTCTCTCCAGCATTCCTGAGATACTGAAACGGTCTGTCCTGAAGCCTGCTGCGCTTTCATGGCCTTGCCTTTCTATTATCTTGTTGCAAGCAAGCGCACTTTACCTACTGCCAGCGATCCGGGGTGATAGTTTTATGAAAAGCCCTATGGGACGTTTTTGTCTGCGGAGTTGTCAAAACAAGCGGCTACCTCCATCCTGCTCTTTGCAATGACAGCCTTTAATGTCGGGATTGATGAATACGTCCTCCACCCAGTCCGAACGCCTTGCTGCAGCAGGGCCATGGAAAACGGCCCTGAGGGGGCTGGCCCGTGACCATGCGGCTCGGCTTGCAGGGCTTGGCCTATTCCTGATTGTTCTGGCTTGCCTTATGGCGCCGCTTTACGCATCGCACATCGCACATACGGACCCGTTTCGCGCCAATGTCGCGGGTAGCATCATGCTGGATGGACATGAGGTTGATCTCATGCAACCCAATGACAACCCGCTGCATCTGGGGCTGAGTCCCATAGGCCCCACATGGCAGGCGCGCTACCTGCTGGGTGCGGATAGTCAGGGCCGGGATATTGCAGCGCGCCTGCTCTATGGCGGGCGCAATTCGCTGCTGATTGCCTCGGCCTCCGCGGTGCTCTGTCTAGCGCTGGCTACGGTTATCGGTATTGCTGCCGGGTTTCTAGGGGGCGTGACAGATGCCGTGCTCTCCCGGCTGATGGATATTATGTGGCTGTGCCCGTTTATCTTTTTGCCATATGCCTTTCCATCGTCACCATCACCACGGGGCTGCATCTGGGGCCGTTTACACTTGAAGGGAACAGCCTTCTTGTGCCTGTCATGATTATTGCGCTGGTTTATGTGCCGTATGCCGCGCGCCCCGTACGAGCGCGGGTCATGAGCCTGAAAACCGCTGAATTTGTTACCGCCGCACGCTGCCTTGGTGTGCCGCGCTGGCGGATTGTGCTGGTGGATATCCTGCCCAATATCAGCGACACACTGGTGGTGCTCGGCCCACTTGTGATGGCCATGGCGCTTTTGACGGAAAGTGCCTTGTCGTTTCTGTCTATCGGTGTGCAGGCTCCGGCTTCCTCATGGGGTACCATGATTCAGGATGGGGAGGGCTTGATCTATACGCGCCCGATGGTCGCTATGGCACCGGGGGTGGCCATAGCCTCTGTGGTGTTGTGCCTGAATATTCTGGGGGATTCCTTTCGGGACTGTCTTGACCCCCGTGGCACGCGAGGGGAGCCATAAGCCAGACCATGCTCGGTGCACTCATCTCCCGGCTGGCGCAGACCCTGCTTGTTCTGTTCGGTATTTCGGCCATGGTGTTTGGCGTTTTTTTCGCCACACCGGGCATGGACCCAACGGCCCGTATCGCCGGGCGGGGTGCGTCTCCTCAGGTTATGGAGACAATCCGCCAGGAATATGGTTTCGACCGCTCCCTGCCCGTTCAGTATGGGATCATGATGAAGAAGCTCTTCATCACCCGTGATCTGGCCTCCTATGCCAATCGTGGGGAACGGGTGGTGCCGGAAATTCTTCAGGCGGCTCCGGTCACGGCTTCGCTGGTCTGTGGTGCTGCATTGATCTGGGTCTTGACCTCGCTTCTGGCTGGCACGCTGGCTGCAGCCATGAAGGGGCGCGCGGTTGATCGGGTGATTATGGCACTCGGTATGGTCGGGATTTCCATTCCGGTTTTCTGGTTGGGGGAAGTCATGAATATGCTTGCACAAAGCCGCTACCATGACAGGTGGTGGTTTGCGTGGGTGCCCCCACCCGGCTACGTCCCCCTTGTTCAGAGCCCTTCGGGGTGGTTTTTATCCCTTGTCATTCCGTGGTGCGTGCTGGCATTGGCCTTCACGGGCATATACAGCCGCGTTCTGCGGGCGGACCTGATTACCCTTTCGCATGAGGATTTTATCCGAACCGCCCGGGCCAAGGGCCTCTCACCCGCCCGGATCATGCTGCGGCATAGTCTGCGTATGGCGCTGATTGGCTATACGGCATTGTTCGGTATGGATTTTGCCCAGCTCGTCGGGGGTGGTGCACTCATGACCGAGGTAGTGTTCGGCTTGCCGGGTGTCGGTCATCTGACCTATCAGGCGCTCAGCAATATGGATCTGCCGTTGATTATGGCGACCGTTATGTATTCGGCAGCTTTCGTGGTTATTGCCAATGCGCTGGTGGATATTCTGCACATGGTGCTTGACCCGCGTATCCGCCCAAGCCGCTAGCGGCCTACTCCGGCGTGGTAAAGTCTGCGCTTAATACACAGCGCCATGAGCCTGCTTTTCCTGTGTGGCGCGGATAACCGTATGAATAAAGGCCAGTTTTGCCCTGACACCCTGTGTCAGCACGAAGGGGTAAAAATCCGGCAGGCCCATGGAGCGGTTGAGTGCATTGACCACAGAGGTCAGTGGTACCCATGCGTTGATGATCTCGTCAAACGACATCTGTGTGTAAGGATCGCCCGCATGGGCTGACAGTGCTGCCCCGCCTATATCGGCACTGACCGACACATCGTAAGACAGCGCCGTTTCTAGTGTTGAGACAATGTGAAAGTAATGCGCCCATGTCTCTGCGAAATCTTCCCACGGATGCGAGGTGGCGTACAGGCTGACGAAAGATTCTCGCCAGTTATCGGGCTCTACCCGGTGATAATAGACGGCAAGCGCGTCTTGATAATCCTGACGGTCATCCCCGAATATCGCGCGGCATTCTTCGAGCCAGTCCCCATCGCGGATCAGCAGCCCCCAGTAGTAATGCCCGATTTCGTGCCTGAAATGCCCTAGCAGGGTGCGGTAATATTCGCCCAGTTCAACCCGCATGCCCTCACGGTAGGCGTCATCCGCCTCCTTGGTGGCAATGGTAATGACGCCGTTTGCATGGCCGGTCATGATTGAGGTGGAATTATCCGGCGGGTCATCCAGAAAATCGAAGGCAAGCCCTGTCTCTGGCCTTTCCTTGCGCGTATGCACAGGCAGGTTCAGGCGCAGGATTGTGTAAAACAGCCTGTGCTTTGCGACTTCCAACCTGTGCCAGCGCTCCAGATTGCCCGGTCTGTCTAGATTGGGGATGATCCTGTTGAACTGGCAGGCAAAACAGAAAACCGTATCGGATACGTTTGCGGGTAACAGCCAGTTACAGACATTAGGGGCGTGATTGACGCAGAAATGCCGCTCAATGGGGTGGCCATCCACGGCAGCAGCCTGCCTGTCCAGCGGAAGCCATCCACCATTCGGGCCGGGTTGTAGTGCAGAGAGCCGGGCAGTTTCCTGCACAAAGCCAAGTGTGGCACCACAACGTTCGCAGGCTGTATTTTCAAAAAACAGCAGCTGCCCGCAGGACTGGCAGGAAAATTTTTTCATGAAAACAGACGCTGCACCTGCATGGAGACATCAAAGCAGGATTCACACCGATCCAGCAGGCCAGAAATAGGGGCGGCTCCTTCAGGCTCAGCGGCTACGGCAAGGGGGATATGCCCCTCCCCTGCCAGCCTGCCGGAAGTCGTATCGAACCCAAGCCATCCATGACCCGGTATAAGAATTTGTGCCCAGGCATGCAGGTCTCCGTTCAGGACTTCCTCCTCTCCCGGCCCATACAGGCTTTGCACCAGATACCCCGAAACAAAGCGGGCCGTGTATCCCATATGTCGCGCCAGCAGCACCATAAGCCACGCACTATCGCGGCAGGAGCCGCAGTTTCTGGCCAGAACATCCTCTGCTGAAAGCACGCCCGGCTCCATACGGCGTTCATAACGCACGCGCCGGGCAATCGCTTCATTGAGACGGATAAACTTCTGGGCAGGATCATCAGGTAACCCCGCAAGCAATCCGTTGATGAAGGCTGTCGCTTCCTCACCCAGCTCTGGCTGGTGTCTGCAGGCCGGGTCATCACCCTGTTGGGCGGGAACTTCTTCGCTGGTCAGGCGTAAGGGGTCATAGGCAGTCATGTCAGCCACGAGGCTGACCTCGACATTGAAATGGGTTACTTTTTCTTTGAAGTGGATACTGGCTGTTTCGTTGCCGTTGTTATCCTGCCCCCAGCCGAGTATCCCCCGGCTGGCTCGACCTTGAGCGTATAAGAGAGCACAGGGGTGCGGCAGTCCTTCATCGGGCGCAAGCGGACGGTCTGCGGCCCCATGGTAACCGGCCTGTCGTAACGGTAACACGTCCGGTGTACCAGCGTAATCTGGGAACTCATCAGAAAGCGGCCTATTCTTTCGCCTCGTATGGCGGCCCGGCCCTAGGGCCCGCCGGTCATGAACCATTGATTTCAAGCACAAAACCATATCAGCATCAAAAGCGCGCGCAAGCGTTACTGAACGTCGGACAAATAAAAAAAGTCTTTTGTTTTTTCCTCTTGGCAAAGGCGGGAATTCCTGCTCCCGTCAGTAACAGATCGCAACAATCTGGCGTGGCCCTTTTCCTGATCCGGGCACCCGACGCCAGACCGTTCACACGGGAGGCCTCATGAGTAGTGCCAAGCCGCATACTCTGTCCGAAACAACCCCAGCCGGCCTGCTGGATGGATATCAGGTTCCCGAGTTCTTCTGCGAGCTCATGAACCGTAAAGGCCCCATGCCAGAGGCTCTTAACCGTGTGCGTAGCAGGCTTGCAGCCATGGACGTGGCGGAACTACGCAAACGTACGGCCTCGGCCGAGGCTCAGCTTTACAGCATGGGCATAACCTTTACCGTTTATTCCAACCGCGAAGCCATAGACCGTATCCTGCCGTTTGACGCTATCCCGCGTATCATGACAGCGCAGGAATGGTCACATATCGAACGTGGCGTGCAGCAGCGCATTCAGGCACTCAATCTCTTCCTGCATGACATCTATCATGACCGGAAAGTCATTCAGGATGGCATTATCCCCGCCGAACTGGTTCTGAACAACCCGAATTACTGCGAGGCCATGGTGGGCTTCAAGGTACCTGGCGGTGTTTATGTTCATGTCAACGGAACCGATCTCATTAGAGATATGGACGGGCGTTTTCTTATTCTTGAAGACAATGCCCGCACGCCCTCCGGCGTTTCCTATGTTATTGAAAACCGCCACATGATGCTTCGGCTCATGCCGGATCTGGCATCCGGTCTGCCTGTCCGCTCGGTTGAGGAATATGGTCCCCGCCTGCACCAGACCCTGTGTGAAGTCGCACCCGAAGGGGTGATGAACCCGCAGGTAGTCCTGCTTTCCCCCGGTATCTACAACTCGGCCTATTTCGAACATGTTTTCCTTTCGCGGGAGATGGGCGTGCCCCTTGTTGAAGGGCGAGACCTGTTTGTGGAAAACCACAGGGTGTACATGCGCACCACCATGGGGCCCAAACCAGTTCATTCCATTTACCGTCGCCTCAATGATGAATTTCTTGATCCCCTCGCCTTTAACCCGGACAGCCTGCTGGGTGTGCCGGGTCTGATCGATGCCTACCGGCGTGGCAACGTGACACTGGCCAATGCTCTTGGCACCGGCGTTGCGGACGACAAGGCGGTTTATGCCTACATGCCGCGCATCATCCGCTATTATCTGGGCGAAGACCCTATTCTGGACAGTGTTGAAACCCATATCTGTGCGGAAGAGGAAGGTTTGGCCTATACGCTGGCCAATCTGGACAAGCTGGTTGTCAAACCGGTTGGGGAATCAGGTGGGTATGGTCTGTTGATCGGCCCGCAGGCCAGCAAGGCAGAGCTGGATGAATTCCGCCAGAAACTGCAGAAGGACCCGTCCAATTATATCAGCCAGCCGGTTATCGGCCTGTCCGTAACCCCCACCCTCTGCCCTGATGGTGTGGAAGCCCGCCATGTCGACCTGCGACCCTTCGCCCTGACAGGGAGATCGGTCTGGGTGCTGCCCGGTGGGTTGTCACGCGTTGCCCTGCGCAAGGGCTCGCTTGTCGTCAACTCTTCTCAGGGCGGTGGGTCAAAAGATACATGGGTCATGGCATCATGATGGAACTGGCGCATTTTCCCCTTCTGTCGCGTTATGCGGAATGCATGATGTGGCTCGCCCGCTACATGGAGCGGATGGAAAATCTGGCCCGATTGCTGGAGGTGACCGAAACCTTCGTGCGGGATGCCGAGGGGCAGACAGCGTGGGATTCTATCGTCAGCATCAACTCGGATGAAAACCTGTTCAGCCGCCTCCACCCGGATGGTACCAGTGCGGATGCTGTGCCTTTTTACGTGACGGAAATCGGAAACCCCGGCTCAATCCGTTCCATGGCGCATGCTATCCGTGAAAATGCCCGCGCTGTTCGCCCTCTGGTTTCCACTGAGTTATGGACGCACCTCAACGTCTTTACCCGCTGGCTGCTGGAACTGGACGAAACATCCGTGCAAACCAGCAGCCTTTCTGGTCTGTGTGGGCGCATACGGCAGGAATGCCAGACCCATTACGGCATTGCGGAAGGCACGCTTTACCGCGATCAGGCGTGGCTATTCTACCGGCTTGGCAAGCATCTGGAAGGTTGTGACCAGATCACACGTCTGGTGGATATCCGCTACCATATGCTGTTGCCACAGGGTGAAGTGCCGGGTTCAGCCATTGATATTACGCAGTGGACATCCGTGTTGCGCTCTGCCGCAGCGCATCACTCCTTCCGGCGCCTGCGGCCAGTAACGGTTACGCCAGCGAATATCGTTGGTTTTCTGCTCAAGAACGAGGGCTTTCCCCGGTCCCTGTCTTCCAACCTGCGGCAGATTGACGATGTGCTGAGCCTGCTGGCCAATCATGCCGGACTGTATGGGTTATGCGCCCCGTTGCAGGAATGCTTGGACGAACTGCGTACCACGCTGAGCGACCAGACAGCCGGAGATATCATCCTGCGAGGCCTGCATGATTACATGAGCTGGGTTCAGACCCGGCTGGCCAGTACGCAAAACGCCATTGCTGATACCTTCTGGCCCAGTGTCCCAACCGCGGTCACTCAGGTGGCGCTACAGGTTCAGGAATAACCTTTTTTCCAAACCATTTCTGAGCGGTTCAACGACAAAATGCCCCGGTCTTTCGTCCGGGGCATTTTGCATGAGCTATGTAAAAGTCTGATGTCAGCCAGAAACCTTCTACAAAAAATTGATACCACAAAGCAAATATTATTCAAATAAAAACTTTACGGTTATCAGTATAAAGTTACTGGCATAGCGTTATGGGAAAAGTTTTCTGCAAACAGCCCATGCGGTAAGATAGAATGTCAGGTAAAGAAAAGGAATAAAAAGGATAATACCTTCAAGGTCTCCCAACATGTCACACCTCCCCTTCTGGAGTATTGTCAGTCTGGGCATCAAACAGGATAGCTCCTGCCCCGGCTATCAGAACGATCATGACCGTTCCGACAACCCACGCAAAATACCATGGCCCCTGATCTCCGACGAAAACCGCAAACAGTAGTGCCACGACAAGAACCAGACCCAGACCTGCAATCCGTAAAAGCGTCGTCATTGCGGTTCCTCCTTCAGTAACTATGCGTGTCATTGACAATGGTTTCCGTGCGTACCTTGCCCCCCATGATGTAGTAACACCACGCGGTATAGGACAGGATAAGAGGCACGAAGATCAGCGCTACAACCAGCATGCAGGTAAGCCCGTACTGGCTGGCCGAACTGTTCCAGATTGTCAGGCTCTGGTCCGGGTTGGTGGTGGACGGCATAAAGAACGGAAACATGGCTCCAGCACGGTGCCGATTGTGCCAATCCATGAACCAAGGCCTGTCCACCATGCCAGATACGGCCGGTTGGCCCGCACGCAGGCAGCCCCCGCCAGCATGGAGAAAATCCCCAGTACAGGCAGCAGCCACAGCACAGGGTGGGCCGCATAGTTATGCAACCACGCCCCGGCTTCCATACTCACATGCTGCCCACGCATCGGGTTGGAGGGCATGCCGGGCTGGCCTTCCAGCAGAATAAACCCCCGCAGGCTCCGCACCCATACGCCACCGACTACAAACAGTGCCACCGCTATTAATGCGCCTGTCTGGGCATAACGCCGGGCACGGGCATAGATCGGGTTTTCAGAGCGCATCATCAGCATGACACCGCCCTGAAAACGCTCAGACTTACCGCCATCAGCCGCATAGAATGGCAAAGGGGTTAAGCAGGTAGCTGAAAAAGGAGCTGTCCTGAAAATACTGCCCGCTCCACGCGAAGTGATAGCCGACACCCTGAAGGATGTTACCGAACGCCGCGCCATATACGAACATGGGCAGAAAACCGGAAACCAGAAAAGCCCAGTCCCAGCTCGCACGCCATAGCCGCGCATCAACCTTGGAGCGGTATTCGAAAGCCACGGGGCGCAGGATCATGCTGAACAACAGCAGAATCATCACCACATAAAACACGGAAAAGGATGTGGCGTAGAGCGTTGGAAAGGCAGCAAAAATCGCGCCACCACCCAGAATGAACCACACCTGATTGCCATCCCAGTGCGGACCGATGATGTTGAGCGCGGTGCGGCGTTCGGCATCATTACGCCCGACAAAACGCAGGAGCGTTCCTACCCCCATATCCATGCCGACCATAAGCCAAGCCCGATCAGCAGGATGCACAGCAGGCCAGCCCAGATGAGTTTGAGAACTGTATAAATATCCATGATACTTCTTCTTTCCCCAACCATGCGGCGGATTGAAGGTTCCGCCGCGCGTGTTGCTGCTCCCGCTTAATGCGCGATAACCGAGAGCGAGGGTGTGCTGCTTTCCGGGTCATGCGCGCCATGACTTTCCGGGCCAAGCCGTGCGAACTTGAACATCAGGTAAAGTTCCGCCGCGATGAAAATGCTGTAGAGCACGGTAAAACCGGCCAGAGAGAACAGCATGTAGCCCACGCCATGCGACGAAGCGGACATGAAGGTCGGCAGTTTTTCAAACACGGTCCATGGCTGGCGGCCTGCTTCAGCCGTAATCCAGCCGAATTCGGTTGCAAGCACCGGCAGGGGGATGGACCACAGGCACAGCTTGAGAAACAGGGGGTAACGTTCGAGCTGTTTCTTCAGGCTCAGATAGGCAGCCACTGCAAAGATCACAAAGAAATACAGCGACAGGAATACCATGATCCGGAAGGCCCAGAACGTTACGAACACGTTGGGCAGGATATCGGGCTTGGTCTGTTCCACCACGCGGTGCAGCTCTTCGGCCGACATGCCCGAAACATCCTGATTGGGTGCATGGCGGGTTGCCAGAAAACCATAACCCATGTCGCTTTCATGCGCCTGAAACTCAGCCAGATCCTCGGCAAGGTGGCTCTCACCATAGCGTTTGAGGGCAGCAACGGCTGTAATCCCGGATTCAATGCGGGGGCCTGCCTGCTCTTGCAGTTCACGCATGCCGGTAATGGGCGTGTTGAAACTATGGGTGATCAGTGGGGTAAGAACGTAAGGCACCCCAATTTCGAAATAACTTTCCTGCTTGGCGTCATCTGGCAGGGCTGCAAGTATCCAAGGCTCATATGGCGGCTTGCTGGTATGCCACAGCCCTTCGATAGCCGCGATTTTCGTGGGCTGATGTTCATAATCCATCCGGCCCAGAACATCGCCAAGGGTAATGACTGCTACCGTGGAGATAATGCCGAAAATGGCCGCCATGCGGAAAGAGCGCGCGGCAAACTGCCTGTGCTCACGCCGCAGCAGGTAAAAGGCGCTGATTCCCATGACGAAAAGCGACGCCGTGACATAGCCCGCAACCGATGTGTGCACGAACTTGGCCTGAGAGTCCGGGTTGAACACGACCCGCACGAAACTGTCGAAAGTCATCCGCATGGTTTCGGGGTCAAAATGCGCGCCGTCTGGCACATTCATGCTGGCATTGGCCACCAGGATCCACAAGGCCGACAAGTTGGAACCCAGAGCCACAAGATAGGTCACAGCCAGATGCGCCTGACGGCTCAGCCTGTCCCACCCGAAGAACATGATCCCCACGAAGGTGGATTCCATGAAGAAAGCCATCAGGCCTTCGATTGCCAGAGGGGTGCCGAACATGTCGCCAAAAAAGCGCGAATACATAGACCAGTTGGTGCCGAACTCGAACTCCATGGTCAGGCCGGTGGCCACACCCAGAGCAAAGTTGATACCAAACAGCTTGCCCCAGAACATAACCATGTCTTTGTAAATCTGCTTGCCGGTGACGACATAGACCGTCTCCATCGCGGCTAGCATGAAGGTCAGCCCCAGTGTCAGAGGTACAAACATGAAGTGGTAGAGAGCCGTAAGCGCAAACTGGAAGCGCGAAAGGTCAACCACGGAGGGGTTTATCAAATCCATTTTTCAAGACCTTGTAATACGAGAAAACCTGTTTTTCTTTCTTTCAGTTTTTCATGTCTTTTCCCCTTCGGGCCACAATCGCCCTCCTTCAAGGCGCACGACCCTGTCCATGAAAGGCAGTACGCCAGCCTGTGGCTGATACACAGGATGGTTGTCCGGGGGCACGCGGCCAGTAGGGCCTGCATCAGGGCCTGCTCCGTGGCTTCATCCAGCCCTTCGGTCGGTTCATCCAGAACCAGCCAGGGCGTGCGGCGCAGTACGGCTTGCGCAACACAGAGCCTGCGTGCCTGTCCGCCAGACAGCCTCAGCCTTCATTGCCCACGAGCGTGTCCAGACCATGCGGTAATGCGGCGACAAAAGCTGCAAGCTGCGCCACGTTCAGGGCCTCGTTGATATCCGCTTCGCTTGCCTGTGGTGCGGCCAGTAGCAGGTTGTCCCGCAGTGTGGCTGTAAACAGGTGGAAATCCTGCGAGGCGACACTTATCAGTGCGGACAGGGTTTCTGCATCGGTTGTGCTGATATCCACACCACCGAACACGATACTGCCGCTCTGCACCGGCCAGAAATTGAACAACAGGGAAACAAGACTGCTCTTGCCAGCCCCTGACGGGCCGATAATTGCGAGTTTTTCGCCCTGTCTGACCGTAAGGGAAGCGTGATCGAGAACATAAGTGCCCGTATGCGGATAACTGAAGCACAGGTCGCGTATTTCCAGATCATACGGAGCGGCTGGTACTGCGGGAGAGAGGCTGTGTGTGGTATTGCTTTCCCCGCCGCAAGCTGTGAGGCGGGTTGCTCCCAACTGGGTGCGGGCAGAGGCCACACAGGCACCTGGCAGCGCCGAGACAACATCGAAGGCCGCCAGTGTTCCCAGAACCAGCATGGGCACTTCAGGCCCTGCAAGCTGCCCGGTCTGAAAAGCCTGCACGGCAATGCCCAGAACGGCTACAACCGTGGAGAACATCACGAGCGTTACCAGACTGCCCGCCATCCCTTCCCGCGCGGCAATATGTCGGTGGGCGCGTGTCAGGGCTGTCTGGCATGTGGTCAGTTTTGCAACCTGACGAGGCATTGCGCCGAGCACCAGCCACTCGTCCAGCCCATGCAGGGTATCGGCCAGTTCGGCCTGCAACGCGCTGTGGCTTTCAACCGAGCGCTGTATCAGCCCAGACACGGGGCGGGCGAGCAAAGCCCACACGCCCATGGCTGCCAGAATGAGGCCAATACCTAAGGCGGCTGAGGCTTTGGGCAGGAGACACAGGAAAATACCCGTAAAAAACATGCCACATAACAGCGCCCGCCAGCAGGGGGCTGCGACATCCGTATACCAGCCTGCCACTCTGTCCGTATCGCTGACAAAGCGGTTCAGCACATCCCCACCGCGCACAGATACGAGCCCGGCTGGAGCCAGCGGTGCCAGACGGGCATAAAGCCAGCTACGCAGCCTGCCTGTCAGCCGCAGGGCGGTATCGTGTGTGCTGACTTTCTCCAGATAGCGGGCCAGAATGCGGATGGTCGCAAAAAACCGAACGGCTGTTGCGGGGAGCAGAATATTGAAACTCTGCGCAGCAATGGTTCCAGCCAACCCGGCAGTGGCTGCACCGGCCAGAAGCCAGCCAGACAGGGTCAGTAGCCCGAAATTGGCCACGGCTCCGGTGCAGGCCAGCACGACACCAAGCCGCATATGCCACCGCACTGGCCTGAACACTGGCAACCCCATGCCGCCGGACATAAGCAGTGCCGGTATTCCCGAACCGGCGCGGTACACTCCACCGATGGTGTTGGTGTTTTTCATACCGGACAGGCCTCCTGTGCACAGGACAGCAGAACATGGTGGCGTTCTGGTATGGTGCGCTGTGTGACCTGTCCCTGTGCGATATCCAGCACCTGACTGGCGCAGGCCACGAGTTCTGCCTTATGGGTGGCGGCAATAACGATCCGCCCGGGCACGCATTGCTGTATGGCGCGTGTAATGCGCCGGGCACTGAGTGGGTCCAGATCGGCCGTAGGCTCATCAAGCACCAGCACATCGGGTTGGCACAACAAGGCGCGGGCCAGCGCCAAACGCCGTGCCTGCCCCTTGGACAAACGGCAGCCACGCTCGCTACAAGGGTTGCAAACCCTTGTGGCATGGCTTCGATAAACTCCAGAGCATCTGCCATAAGTGCGGCAGCACGCAGGGCCTCGGGCGAGGCATCCGCCTGCCCTATCCGTAGGTTGTCCGCCACGGAACCATAAACAAGCTGCGGCCTTTGCGGCACATAAGCCATGCGTATGCTGCCGCGCGGCACGCTCTGGCCATGAACATCCAGCGCACGCATATTCCCTGCCATGGGTGGGAGCAGACCGAGAATGACGGAGAGCAGCGTGCTTTTGCCGGTCCCGCTGGCACCGGACAGAACACTCAACTGGCCATGGCTGAACGTGCAGCTTACATCCCGCAGGACGATGTCAGTCGTGTCATATGCGGCGCTGACATGCGCACACACAAGGGTTGCAACCTGACTGTCGGGCTCATGGTTTGTGGGGCATTCCACCCCTTGAGCCAGTTCAGGCAAAGCCTGCACACGGGCAATCTGCTCAAGGGCTGCCATGGCGTTCTGCCGGGCATGATAGCTGGCAGAGAAATTACGCAGCGGTGCGAAATATTCCGGTGCCAGCAACAGCACAAGAAAGGCACTGCGAAACTCCACCGTGCCCGCCAGCAGGCGGCTACCGAACACAACCGCAACCAGCGCAATGGACAGAGAGGCAAAAAATTCCAGCGAGGCCGATGTCAGAAAAGCGATTTTCATGACCGACAACGTGGCGCGCCGGTGGGCATCCGCCAGTTCGCCTATTCTCTCAAGGCTTCCCGCAGTCCGCCCGAACAGTCGTAGGGTTTTAAGGCCCCGGAGTGCATCAAGAAAACTGCCTGCCAGCGTGCTCAGGTGGCCCCACTGCCGGTCCATGGCTTTTTGTGCGCTGTATCCGACAAAGACCATGCATACCGGCACCAGAGGGCCCGTGCAGGCCAGAATGACAAAGCTCCAGCCATCCACACCGCATACGACCGCCAGAATGAGCAGCGGCAGAACGACCATCATGGCGGCGCTGGGCACATAACGGGCAAAAAAGGGCTCAAGCGCCTCCACGCCGTCGTCCATTACGGTTAGAATTTGTCCCGCAGGCAGGCGCAGGCTGGCTACCGGCCCGGCCTTGGTCAGATGCTGCAGTAATGTGGTGCGCATGGACGCCACAACCTGCAACCCGGCTTCAGTACCCGCCATGTCGGATGCAAACCGGGCGCTCACACACCCGAACAGACACGCGATGAACAGCCCCAGTAGGCCGCGCTCGGCCCAAAAAGTCCGGGCGTGGAAAACCGTATCATCCACTACATGGGCCAGCACTACAAACTGCCCCACCAGACAGGCCGCCGACACAGCGCCACACGCCACGGACAAAGCCAGCCAGCCGCGCGCTGTGCGTGCCAGCGTCGCTATCTGCCCCCTGCCTCGTGTGTGTTTGCTGCGGTATTCATAGTTACATTTCTAATGTAAGTGTTAATTTACGGAATTAACTTAAGTGTTAAAACATTCGGGGGTCAAGCAAAATTCAGCCCAGAGCAGACCGAGCCCTCTCCCCCGCATCCCGGCATCAGGCTATGCTGCGCCTTAATTTTTCATGTCCGTTTGTTGAAAGGCCGCTTAATGCCCAGACCTGTTGCCGCAATGACACGTCGTCAGGCTTTGGCGACCATGGCCGCATGCGCCGCAATACCCGCCATCGGGCATGCCGCAGCTAGAGAAACGCCTGTCAGAATCGTCACTGTTCTGCCTGTTAAACCGCCAGAGCTGACGGAGTTCCTGCCGGTCATGAAGGAAAATGCACGTGTTGCACGCGCGCATCCCGGCAATCAGGCTTTCAGCGTTTTTATGGATACCGAAAGCCCCGCCACGCTGTATCTATTCGAAAGCTGGGACAGTCTGCCCGACCTGGCTGATTTCATGAAAACCGATACCCAGCAGGCGCTGGCAACCCTTGAGCAAAGCACGCTCTCAGGCGAAGCGCTCAGCCTCCACCTGTCAGATGTACCTGACACCCCAGCGTATAATGGCAGCCCGCTTGAAACGACCGAGGATGCCCAGACCCTTGTGGTCAGGTTTCAGGTCCGCCCGCAGGAGCGCGCGGCTTTTATTGCCGCTTTCCATGATGTCATTCCCATCGTGCGGCTGATCGGCACACCGAAGCGTACGACCTTTTCCATGTTGGTGGTCGACCGGATAATTTCATTCTTCTGGGGCGCTGGCATGATGCAGCTGCTTATGAAAAATACCAGCGCCAGCCCAGTATCAGAAAACTGCGTCAGATCTTGCCAGCCATGCTCAAACGCGCCTCCGAACGCCATGAACTGCACGATGTCACGATTTAGCTAAGCCCCCGCGGATACGGCAGGCACGAGAATGTGTGCATAAAGCTGTTGCGGTACGCCTGACCCTGTTATACTCAAACTGAGCAATATGGTCAGACAAGGATCACCGTGGTGACAACACTCCTTTCCGACAGCCGCGATGCTCTGTACAGGCCGGTTTCGCGTATTATGCGCCGGGATCAGTGGGAGCAGCTTTATGCTGAGGATATTGAGGTCATTCAGCGCCTCAAAAAACAGCATAACGCCGTTATTCTCGCGCATAATTACCAGACCCCGGAAATCTTCCATTGCGTTGCTGATATTCGTGGCGACAGTCTGGCGCTGGCCCGTGCCGCGCAGGATGTTGAGGCCGATATCATTGTCATTGCCGGGGTGCACTTCATGGCGGAAACCGCCAAGCTGCTGAACCCGGATAAAATCGTGCTGATTCCAGATGCAGCCGCCGGGTGCTCTCTCGCGGAAGGTATTACGGAAGCCGATGTGCTGGCACTCAAACAGGCAAACCCCGGTGTGCCGGTTGTTACCTATGTAAACAGTTCCGCTGCCGTTAAAGCGCAGAGTGATGTCTGCTGCACATCCGGCAATGCCCGTAAGGTGGTGGAAAGCCTCGGTGTGCCGCGCGTGATCATGATCCCTGACGAATTTCTGGCCCGGAATATCGAGGCTGAAACAGGGATTGAGATGATTACATGGCCAGCCCATTGCGAGGTGCATGAGCGCTTTACCCCGCAGGAAATCCGGCAGTACCGTAGGCTGCATCCCGGTGTTACGGTCATGGCGCACCCGGAGTGCCCGCCCCCGGTGCTGGCTGAGGCGGATTGCGCAGGGTCCACCGCCCAGATGTCACAATACATCAGAGCATAGCCCCGAAAAAATCCTGCTGGTGACGGAATGCTCCATGAGTGACAATCTTTCGGTCGATTTTCCCGAAACCGAATTTGTGCGGCCGTGCAATCTATGCGCTCACATGAAGCGCATCACCCTGCCCACCATCCGCCGTGCCCTTGAAACCATGCAGACACAGGTGAACATTCCACAGGACATCGCGGCGAATGCCCGGCGGGCTGTGGAGCGGATGCTCGCAGTCTGACACGTTCACTGAAACGGATAACCTGCCATGTTTCTTCCCCCGCTTCCCTTGCCATTATGGGAGGGTGTGATCCGCACGGCCTTGCTGGAAGATCTGGGCACGGCGGGTGATGTCACCACGCAGGCCCTACTGCAGCCGGGCCAAAGGCTGAAAGCAACATTCCGCGCGCGCGAGCATGGTGTGCTGGCAGGGCTGGAAGGAGCGAGGCTGGCTTTTGCCCTGCTGGCCCCGCACAGCAGCTTTATTCCTCACATGCAGGATGGCGCGGCCATAAAACCGGGCGATGTGTTGGCCACAGTGGATGCCGGGGCCGAAACCGTGCTGGCTGGCGAGCGTACTGCCCTTAACCTGCTTTCGCATCTGAGCGGCATTGCCAGCATTACCAGTCAGGTCGTGACCGTTATCGCCGCAACGAAAGCACGCGTGTGCTGCACACGTAAAACCCTGCCGGGGTTACGGGCCGTGCAGAAATATGCCGTGCGGGCTGGGGGTGGTTCCAACCACCGTTTCAGGCTGGATGACGCCATCCTTATCAAGGACAATCATCTGGCGCTCGCCGGTGGGGATGTCGTCCATGCCTTGCGGGCCGCTCGCGCGCATGCGGGGCATCTGGTCAGTATAGAGCTGGAAGTGGATACACTGGAGCAGCTTGAAGCGGCACTGACTTGCAATGTGGCCGATGCCTATCTACTGGACAATATGCCGCCAGCGACACTCCGCACGGCTGTCAGTATGATTGGCGGCCGTGCCATTGCTGAGGCTTCGGGCGGAATTACGCCCGCCAATGCGCCGGAAATTGCGGATACAGGCGTTGATATCCTGTCTCTGGGGTGGCTGACGCATAGTGTGAAGGCGCTCGATATCGGTCTGGATATAGACTGAGCTTTTCCTATTTTTGCGCTTGCATATGCCCCGCTGGCTGCTACACGAACCTTTGATCGGTATCGGTGAGGGGAAAACGCATTCATATGCAGACTCCGGCCCTTTGCGAGACGGAACTGGTGGCCGTTCTGGTGTGTCTGGAACGGGGTGCACCCCATGTCTTTACGCTCAATAATGGCGCTATTCTGCCTTCTGGCCCGCTCATGCCGGGCCAGTTATCGCTCCAGAAAAGTTTGCGAGAATGGGTGCGCCAACAAACCGGTATCCAGCCCGGTCATACGGAGCAGCTTTACACTTTTGCTGACACCCATTTGGGCGATGGGCACCGCCGGGTGCGGATTTCCTATATGACCTGCCTGCCTCCTACGGCTGAAAGGCTGGAGGGGGATCACCGCCCACACACAGCCGCGCTGCTTGATATAGAGGCTCAACCAGCGGACCCACTGGTGTCATTTTATACCTATTTCCCGTGGGAAGACCGCAGAAACCCAGCTCATGCCGCGCTGATTGCTCCCCTTCTGGAAGGCTGAAGCGCTGGGCTGCTCAGGACCCTGCCCGGCAGCAGCGCTGCGCCATAACATTCGGGCTGGCGGGTCACGCATGGAATGATGAACTGGCCCTCTCTCGCTACGAACTCTTGTGGGAGGTTGGCCTGATACCAGAATCCTGCACACAGGCTGAGCCAGAACGGGTTACCGGACTTTCCATGCAGCATGACTACCGCCATGTTCTGGCAACCGCCCTCTCACGCATCCGCGCCAAAATCCGCTATACATCGATCGTGTTTGATCTTCTGCCGCGGTATTTTACGTTGCTGCATTTGCAACAGGCCATGGAGGCGCTGGCAGGCCGCCCCATGCACAAACAGAACTTCAGGCGTCTGGTTCTCCAACAGGGATTGCTGGAAGAAACCGAACAGATGGATTTTTCTGGTCCCGGTCGCCCCGCGCGCTTATATGCGGCAGATAATCAGGGGCAGGATAACTGCTATCTTGCCGGAGCCAAAAGCCCCTTGCCTGATCTTGTCTGGTAGACTGAACGAGCCAGCAAGACGTTACGGCAGCGGCCCTGTCTGAAACAGCGATACGCGTAGCCCACCATGGGGCACTGGCGCACGCATGGGTAGAAATGGCAGCCCGGTTTCCCGTGCAAGGTCAGGTGCTGCGGTAACAAAAGCTGCACGCCAGCCGCTGAACCGTTCGCGCAAAACCTGTCCGAAAGCCCGATAAAGCGGCACAAGGCTGCGTGGGTCTCCCAGTCTGGTGCCATAGGGTGGGTTGCAGATCACCAGCTTTTGGCCTTCGGGGGGCGAGAGTGCACTGATTGGCGCGGTTTCAAACGTGACATAAGGCTCCACCCCTGCCCGCGTGGCATTGGCCATGCTCATGGCAGCGGCTCCTGCATCGCGGTCGCTGCCATAAAACCGGACGGACGCACGCGCTGGCTATTAACGCTGCGCATGCGCTCCCATGCCTGTGCATCGAACGTGGCAAGCTCTTCAAAGGCGAAATGCCGCCCACGGCCGGGGTTAAGCCGGGCGGCGATTTCAGCGGCCTCAATGATAAATGTGCCTGAGCCGCACATGGGATCGACGACCGGTTCTGTTCCATCATAACCGCACTGGCGCAGGAAAAGGGCTGCCATGGTTTCGCGCAGGGGGGCGCGGTTCACGGCCTGCTTGTAACCGCGCCGGTGGAGCAGTTCACCCGATGTGTCGATGCTCAGGGTGCATTCGTCCCGCTCAATGCGGGCACGGATAACCAATGCGGCATCTCGCTGGCAGGGAGCACCCAGTGTTTCGGTTATGGCGCGGCTGATCCGCTCGGCGGCAGCGCCCGCATGGTAGATGCGTGATGCAGCGCAATGGGCCTCAACACGAAAGGGTATCTCTGGCCGCAGCAGGGATGCCCATGGGGTGCGCCTGGCCAGATGGTCAAGCTGGGCAAGATGCACAACCCGGAACGTATCGATACGCGCCAGAACGCGGCTTGCGCCCCGCACCCACAGATTGGCCCGCCAGACTTCCGGCCAGCCGCCGCGCAATACAACACCGCCCGGCACGGCTCTGGGGCGTTTGAAGCCCTTGAGCCGAACCTCATCACAGAGTGTGTCTTCAAAACCCGGCGCGGTCGCCAGAAAGATTTCAAAGTCCTCGGGTTTTGTTTCTGTAGTGGGTGTATGCGTCGTCATGGCGTCTGCATGGCAGGAAGCGGAGAAAACGGCAATTCTTTTCCTGCTCCATTATGGCGCTTAAAGCTCAATGCGCGCAAAACAACATATAGCCTCGTTTTTTGTTGTATTTATTGTTTTTATGTGGCTTTACTCGGCGGATATCGCACACAAAACAGCAGGCGGACCCCAGATCATGACCCAGCCGGATATTGCCAGCATTGCATCCTGCGCCATGGAACTGGCAAATACCGCCCGTGCGCTGGCGCGCACGCATTTTCGTCAGGTCACAGCCTATGACCGCAAGGCAGATGATAGCCCGGTTACGGTCGCGGACAGGGCGATAGAAGCCGCACTGCGCGCCATACTGCTGGAGCGTTTTCCTGAACATGCCATTTTGGGTGAGGAAGAAGGCCTGAGCGGGGATAGCCGTAATCTGTGGGCGCTCGACCCTATTGACGGCACTAAGAGTTTCATGACCGGATTTCCGCTTTTCGGGGCTTTGATTGCGTTTACCCGTGACAGGCTTCCCACTCTGGGCGTGATAGAAATTCCCGCCACGGGAGAACGGTGGAGCGCATATTCAGGGCAGACTTTCTTTGCTCAGGACGGACAGGAACACAGGGTTTCTGTCAGTGCCTGTCAGTCCCTTGAAAATGCGCGGGTTTATACGACCTCTCCCGACTGTTTTTCCGCGGCGGATCTTGAGCGCTATAATAGCCTGAGCCGGCAGGCTGCGGTCAGGCGTTATGGCGGAGACTGCTATATTTACGGTCTTTTGGCTTCAGGCTTTTGTGATCTGGTGGTTGAGGCCTCTCTTCAGCCATATGATTACTTGGCTCTGGTGCCTGTGGTGCAGAATGCTGGCGGTATCATTACGGACTGGCAGGGGCAGCCTCTGGGGCTGCATTCGACCGGGCAAGTCGTTGCTGCGGCAACCCCTGCGCTGCATGCCCGCGCATTGGACACTCTGAATGCCTGAATAACTTTGGCTGTCCCAAAGGGGTCAGTTTTCTTGGCGGGAGGCTGTAGCCCCTTCTTTTTCGGGTATGATGATCTTCACCCCTTCCTCCGCGCAACGCGCCGTGAAGGGTTCGGGTGGGGGAGCGCTGGTTACAATGGCGTCCACCGCGCCAAGCTGGCAGACTTTGACTGGAGCCTCGCGCCGGAATTTGCTTTCATCCGCGATAATCCATGTTTCCTGCGCCTGCTGTAGTGCTGCCTGAGCAAAATCCGCCTCAAACAGGTGGAAATTGCCAAACTCTCCATCAAGGCTAATCCCTGCAACGGACAGAATGGCGTAGCGGACCTGAAACTGCTGGATAAAGCTGATAACCGACGGGCCTGTGGCTGTTCCGTCTTCCCCCGATAATTCGCCCCCTGCCATGAAAACGCGGTTACCATTGCGGGCCGCCAGCCGGTAGGCGATCTGCACGGAATGCGTAATGACAGTCAGGTTGGAATGGTTCAGAAGGGCCTCGGCCACGTAGGCTGATGTTGTGCCGTTATCAAGAATGAGGCTGTCACCATCGCGAATATGGGCGCGCACACTTTCAGCTACGGCTTTTTTGGCCAGATAGTTGATATGCATACGCCGTTGGAAAGGAGGTTCCTCCCGCCCTTCAGGCACCATGACCCCACCATGAAAGCGTGTCAGCACCCCCATGGCCAGCAAAGGGGGAATATTGCGCCGGATGGTTTCTGTGGACACATCAAGCTCGGTTGCCAGATCGGTAATACTGCAACTGCCTCTGGCCCGTACGGCTGCATGATCGCGTTCTGGCGTTTGAGAGACATGGTGCCGGGCCTTTTTTCGCAGTTTTATGCAAATCCGGGCAAATTCTAACAAAAAGCTTGTAGCGGCACCATGATTTCCAACAAAATATTATGGTTTTGTGGCCTTGTCTCCAACAGGTTGGGCTGCTCCTGTTATGCTTTGCCTGTCTGACCTGCCGCGATCCGCCCTGCGGTCAGGCAGAAAATCTCGAACAGGATCTGGCTGCGGCATGGGCGGTGTTGGTGGTTGAATCGTATTGAGGAGCAACCTCCACAACATCACCACCCACTACATTCAGCCCATCCAGCCCGCGCAGGATTTCGAGGGCCTCGCGCGTGGTCAGCCCGCCAATTTCGGGTGTGCCAGTGCCCGGAGCAAATGCCGGGTCCAGACAATCCACGTCGAATGTGACGTAAACGGGCCCATCGCCCACCACGCGCCTGACTGTCTCGATAATGGCGGGCGCGCCCAGATGCGGCACCTCCTCACCATGGATAACGGTCATGCCGGAATCCTTGGAGAACTCCCAAAGATACTCCGAAGCCCCACGGATACCGATCTGCACGCAGCGTGTGGGGTCCAGAACGCCTTCCAGCACCGCATGGCGGAACGGTCCACCATGATGGAATTTCGCCCCTTCGTAATTGCCGCCGGTATCGCAATGGGCATCAAAATGCACCATGCCCACGGGCCGCTCTGCTCCCAGTGCTTTCAGAATGGAGTAGCTGATGGAGTGATCGCCCCCGACAGAAAGCGGGATCACACCGGCTTTGGCCAACACATGATAAAAGGCCTGAATATCTTCATGAGACTGCTCAAGGCTGAAACGGCTACGAAACGGCACATCCCCGATATCCGCAGCCCGGCACAAGGCCGCAGGCTGGCGGTGCATTACATGGTTATACGGGCCAATGCGCTCCATTTCGCGTACCGCCCGTGGGCCAAAGCGTGCACCTGAGCGGTTGGTCACTCCCAGATCCATGGGTACGCCCACGACGGCTACATCCAGTTCTGCCAACGTATCGGGGGTTACGGTAGGCTGGTAAGGCAAGCCCATAAAGGTTGGTACGCCGGAATAGGGTTTGGCACGGCTGGCCCCGGCGGAAAACTGACCTTCCGCTACAGCACGGAATTCAGGCGTATGCACCGTCTCGCCAGCGGCACCACCATATTTTTTACGCAGGGCATCAAGTTTTTCGGTGCTCATGGGATTTTTCCTTGTCAGGCCGGAGCATGGCGCGTTCCAGAATGGGATGGGCGAATAGACCATAGATGCCGGATTGGAAAAATCGGTTAGTCAGAACGTTCAGTTTGATGTTCATTGACATATCGGCCTGTCGCTCAGGCAGGCACGATACGTTTCAGCCCAGACCTTCAGCCTGTAGCCTTCGGGCATATCGAGATGGACTGCCGCCAGATCAGCCAGAAAGGCCCGCGCAATTTCACTGACATGCTGGCGCTGGCGTGTCACCACGTGGAATGTGACTTCGTATTGCAATGCCTGCATGTTCAGGGCGGCCATCAGGCCCTGTCGGCAATAAGGCAAGGCAAAATGCTGGGGCAGAAAGGCCAGATGGTGCCCGGACAGCACCAGCATGGCTAGAGCCTCCATGTTGTCGGCAACGGCCGTGATATGGCGTGGCTGGGTGGGAAAAACGGTTTCTGGCAAGGGGTAACTGCGCCATGCCCAGTCGTAATCCCAGGCCTGCGGTGTTGAGATTTCTCCCACCTGCGCGAACAGGGGGTGCTGCTGGCCGCAATAGGCTACCTGCCGCTCCAGAAACAACGGGGTAAAGTGCAGGCTGGCAGTTCTGTGCCAGAAATACCCGATTGCAATATCCAGCTCACCGCTCAGGAGCTGCTCTTCCATGGCGCTGGGAGAACAGACTTTGATAAACAGGCGTACCGCTTCATCACGCTGGCGAAAGCGCGCAATGGCATGGCTTATCCGGCTGTTTTCGCTGAATGGCGTATGCCCGATCATGCCAATCCTGAGCGCGCCCACCAGCTTGCGGTCCATATTGCGGGCCTGCATGCTGAAATCTTCCACCGCTCCGACAAGGGTGCGAGCAAGCTCCGCAAAACGTAGGCCTTTGGCTGTGAGCCTGAAACCACCGCGGCCTCTCTCACACAGCCGGAACCCCAGCCGGGTTTCGAGGGTGGCAAGCTGTGTGCTGATGGTGGACTGCCCGACATTCAGGCTGCCCTGCGCTACGGAAATGCCCCCTGCATCTACAATCGCCAGAAAAACCCGGATCAGCCTCAGATCGAGGTCACTCAATGTGCCGAGCATGGTTCAGGCCGCTTTGATAGAAATCAATGTAAATATCCGCATAATCTGGCACCCCCGAAACGATCTGGCCTATGCCCTCCTATAGCATGGTGTTCTTGCTGTGAGAAAGTGATGAAGGAGTGGAAACAAAACCTATGGTATCACAGGATTTTTTCTTGTTTTTCCATCGAAAACAGGCGTGATCAGGAATGCTGATGTTGCCGTAATGCCCTGTGCTGATAAAACATTCATAAAGCTCGATGCAAAGATCGCAAGAAGAGCATTCAAAAAAATGCCGTTCCGCGCTTATCGTTGTATCAGCTTCGACCGGGGCACCTCCTGCCAAGCTGAAACACCGTGTCAAACGCCCGCCATTGTATCGATATCATTCCGAACGGAGAGCCTGCATCATGACCCGTTACCGTATCGGCCTGCCCCTTCTTGTTGCCTGTACGTTTCTCTCCGGCTGGGGAGCCTCCGCACGGGCTGAAACAGGTGCCCTGAATGTTCTGACATGGTGCGACCATGAAGACCCAGCCCTGCTTGAGCCGTTTGAAAAAGCCCATAACGTCAAGGTTCATTACAAGGATATCGACAGCACCGGAGCAGCACTGGCCGTTATCCAGCAGTCTCACCCCGGAGACTGGGACGTGCTGGTGCTTGATGAAACCGATACCGGCCGACTAGCCGATATGGGGCTGCTGTCAGCGCTGGATCCGGCTGACTTCCCCATGGCGGACCTGTTTGAAGGGGTTAGTAGCCCCGCGTTGAATGTTGTCAAAGGCAAGATGTATTCCGTGCCGGAAAAATTCGGCTACAACGCGGTGGCCTATGATTCTGCGCATATCAAGGCGCAGGCTCTTGCCGATATTCAGGTGCCATGGAGTGCCGAATATAAAGACCGCATCGCCATTTACGACTATTATGTGCCCATTATCGCCTATGCCGCTCAGGCACTGGGCAAGGACCCTGAACATCTGACCGATGCGGACCTGCCTGCTCTACGCGATAAACTGGCGGCCCTGCGGCATAATGCTGCCCTTGTAGGTGATATCACCACCACCCAGCAGGCGCTTGCTACCGGGCAGGTTGATATTTTGGTTGGCGGCGGCGAATGGGTGACAGCCGGCATGCATAAGGACCGGCCCGATCTGGCCTATCTTGTGCCCAAACAGGGTGGCATACGCTGGCAGCAGGGCATCGCCGTTTTTGCCTCTTCTGGCCACAAGGATCTGGCAACGGCTTTTGCCAAATACATTCTCACTCCTGAAGCGCAGGCCAAGCTGGCAACGTCAAGCTGCTACTGGGGTATGCCAGCCAACCGCAAAGCCGTGCTGAGTGAGGCGGATAAAACCATTCTGCAATGGGCACAGCAGCCCGCCTATATAGCGCGCACGGCAACATATCCGCAGCTTACGCCCGCCTTTGACAAGACGCTCCAGAAACTCTGGACCGAAGTTATGCAGAATGAATAAAATGCGCAGCCTGTCACGACGGGAGAGCCTTCCGGGCCTCCTGTTTGCCTCCCCTGCCCTGTTGTGCTGGTGGCATTTTTTGCCGCTCCTCTGCTGGCCATGGTCGCGGTGAGCCTGCGAGACAGTACAACAGGACAATACGGGATTGGCAATTTCGTTCAGGTTTTTACTGAAAAAGCCTATACGGATGCTCTTTTCAATTCCCTGACCCTGACAGCTATTGTCACGCTGGCCAGTCTCGCGCTGGCCTACCCGCTGGCGTATTCCATTGCCTCGCTGCGTTCAGCACGTTTGCAGCGTCTTGCGCTCACTTTTGCGGTGCTGCCGTTCTGGACATCCTATGTCGTGCGATCCTACGCATGGTTGCTGGTGCTGGCGCCTACCGGGCCACTCAATGCGGTGCTGCTGGCAACAGGCTTATCCACACGCCGCTCAGGCTCGCATACAGCACTGTCGCCACCGAAATCGGGTTTGTGCATTTTTTCATTATGCTTGATACACTCACGATTTATGCCTCTCTTGTGCAGATCAATCCGCGTCTGGCACTGGCTGCGCGTGATCTGGGGGCGTCTGCCCTGCGCACATTCCTGAGTGTCACGCTCCCGCTGAGCATACCCGGTATTGCCGTGGGGGCCTTTCTGACTATTGTTCTGTGTATCGGGGATTATGTTACCCCGCAGATACTGGGCGGCATGCGCGCCATTGTCCTGCCTCAGACCGTAATGATGCAGATACAAAAACACCTTGATCTGCCAATGGCCTCTGCCATGTCTCTGGTTCTGACGGTCGTTATGGCGCTGGCTTATCTGGCATTGTACCGGTTTCTCAGAACCGAGGAGCCCGGACGATGAGTGCTGTGCAAAAACGCAGTTTTGACGGGTGGCGAAATCTGGCCTGCAAGGGACTGACGGTTTCCTATATGGCGGCCTGTTTCTGCTTCATTTTTGCACCGGTTGCGGTTCTGGTGCTGTTTTCCTTTCAGGATGGCCGCCTGCCGGTGCCTCCGTTTCATGGGCCGACGCTGTATTGGTATGGGCAGGCCTTAGCTAATGGCCGCCTGCTTTCCGCTATGGGGCATTCCTTTCTTGTCGGCGCGGGTTCTGCTTTTCTGTCCGTTCTGCTGGGGTTTCTCGCGGCCTATGGTCTGGCGCGTTATCGTTTTCGTGGACAAGCACTGGTGCGGGGTATTCTGGTGCTACCCATGGCGGTTTCCTACCTGATTGTGGGTATGGGGCTGCTGGTTATGGCCTCGTGGCTGAATATTGCCCCCTCGCTCTGGCTGGTGTGCATTTCACATGTTGTCATCAACATGCCGCTGGCTTTTGCTATCTGCTCGGCCCAGTTCAACCCCGCGCAGGTACGTATGGAAATGGCAGCGGGCGATCTTGGGGCATCCCTGCCGCGTGTGTTGTTGCAAATTACCGTGCCAATGATGGCCCCTGCCCTAATTGCTGCCTTCATCCTCTGTTTTACCCTTTCATGGGACGAGTTTCTGACGGCGTTCCTGCTCAGCCGCTTTGACATCACTCTGCCGGTTGCCATCTGGGGGCTGCTGCGTGGCGGGCTGAATCCGCAGACCAATGCCATTGGTTCCATGGTTTTCTTCGGTGCCGCCGCCCTTGCACTGGGCGCGGAATATCTCATGTTCCGAAAAAAGAGTTCCTGAATGACGGTTTCGCATTCCTCTCCCTCCTCCACGGCCCATCTGGCGGTGGAGGCTGTTTCCAAGCACTATCCGGGGCAGACCGCGCTGGAGACCGTCTCGCTGCATGTGGAGCGTGGCCGTTATGTTGTGCTGCTTGGCCCTTCGGGTAGCGGCAAAACTACACTGCTTTCCCTTATTGGCGGTTTTACGCTGCCCAGTTCGGGCATTATCCGCATTGGCGGGCAGGACGTGACAGACCTGCCGCCTGCAAAAAGGCCTACAACAACCGTCTTTCAGGATTACGCGCTGTTTCCGCATATGACGGTTGCGGCCAATATCGAATTCGGCCTGAAACTGCGCGGGTTGAAAGCAGATGCGCGCAAAACCCGCGTGGCGGAAATGCTTGAGCTCGTAGGGCTCGGCCAGCATGGTGAGCGTAGCATTCAGGCCCTGTCTGGCGGGCAACGCCAGCGCGTGGCTCTAGCACGGGCTTTGGCGGTGGAACCCGAAATCCTGCTGCTGGATGAGCCACTCGGTGCGCTTGATCTGGCCCTGCGCCGCCAGATGCAGGACGAACTGCACCGTATCCAGCGCCAGATGAACCGCACATTCGTGCATGTGACCCATGATCAGGAAGAAGCCATGGCGCTGGCAGACCTGATTGTTGTCATGAGCCATGGTCGCATTGAGGACATGGGACCACCACGTCGCGTGTATATGCGCCCGGCAACGCGCTTTGCGGCTACGTTCATGGGCGAAAGCACCCAGATCGAAGGCCATATTCACGCGCAGGATGGTCAGGTTATCACGCTTGAAACCGATATTGGCCTGCTGCGCGGCATGGCAGCCCCCATGAGTGGTGCCCTGACCGACAACCCGGCCGACACGCAGGGGCGCATATGGCGCACGGGCGACAAGGCCGTGGCGATTATCCGGCCTGAGAACATCAGAACTGTTGCGCAAAACGGACAGGCCATGGGACAGGCACTTGTATGCGAAACTGTTTTTCAGGGTAATTATGTCAGGGTTTTCGCCCGTTCTGAAACCGGGCAGAGCTTTGTGCTGCATAGCCCGGCACGGCAGGTGCCCGCCAGCGGCGAAATCATTACCCCGTACGCCCTGATGGAAGATATTACTATCGTACCCGCGCAGGAAAACTAGGTTCTTCCCGCTCAACAGCAGCGCAGAAAGGGGATGCCATGGCAGGCTTCATTGCCCATGACAGATGGTATGAGACCATTTCCTATGCCGATGGGATAACGCTTATCCATGAGCCATGGATAAAGCCCTTTTTCCGCTGCAATATGTGGCATGTACGCGGGCGGGATTACGATCTGCTGTTCGATAGCGGGCTGGGTGCGGTGCCTTTGCGCAGGCATGTCAGCCTACTGGCGGAACGGCCTGTGCTCTGTGTCGCAAGTCACGCCCATTTTGACCATATCGGCTGCCATCACGAGTTTGAACACTGCGCAATCCATGGAGCAGAAGCCTCTATCCTGCAAAACCCTGATGGCGAGCATACCTTGGCAGCGTTCTATGCAAACGAGGAAATGTTTGACGCCTGCCCGCAGGGTTGGAACACGCAGCAATACAGGGTTACCGGTGTCACGCCCTCGCGCCTGCTTGGACAGGGTGATGTTATCGATCTGGGCAACAGGGCTTTTGAAGTTCTGCACACACCCGGCCACTCACCGGGTGGGATAGCCTTGTGGGAGAAGGCAACAGGCACCCTGCTTTCGGGTGATGTGGTGTATGATGGCCCCCTACTGGATGATACCTATCATTCTTCTGTGCCCGACTATGTCTCGACGCTGGAAAAGCTTGAGACAATGCCAGTGAGTATCGTGCATGGGGGGCATTTCCCCAGTTTTGGGGCGGTGCGTTTCCGCCAGCTCTGCGCGGAGTATATAGAGGGCCGTCGCAAAGCTGGCTGTCCTGTGGCTACAGCCCACCCTGTTCGATAATAAACCGGGCGATGGCCTCAACGCCTTCACCGGCGCGGATATTGGTGAACACAAAGGGGCGTTCGCCGCGCATGCGGCGGCTGTCACGGTCCATAACAGCCAGATCAGCCCCCACATGTGGGGCCAGATCGATCTTGTTGATCACCAGTAGGTCGCTGCGGGTAATGCCCGGCCCGCCTTTGCGCGGAATTTTGTCACCAGCCGAAACATCGATGACGTAAATGGTCAGGTCCGCCAGTTCCGGGCTGAAGGTAGCGGCTAGGTTATCGCCCCCGCTTTCGACCAGAATAAGCTCCAGCCCCTCAAAACGCGCCGTCAGCTCGGCAACACCGGCCAGATTGATGCTCGCATCCTCCCGGATAGCCGTATGGGGGCAGCCACCGGTTTCAATCCCCATAATGCGCTCTGACGGCAGGGAGCCAGCACGGGTCAGGAATTCAGCATCTTCGCGGGTATAGATGTCATTGGTTATGGCTGCGATATTGTAGTCTGCCCGGAAATGGCGGCATAGCGCATCCATCAGCGCAGTCTTGCCCGTGCCTACTGGCCCACCAATGCCGACCCGTAGCGGGCCGTATTTTGCTTTTGTCATGTTCTGAAAAGCCTCGTTCCCTGTGTTTCGTGGTGCATGGCCGCTAGATCCGAGCGGAAACACGCCGTGCCCACATCATCCAGCCCACATTGTTCCGTCTGTCGTGCCGCTTCCAGTATGGCCTTTTCCAGCCGGGCCTGCGCGCGCAGGCCATCGGTCTGGCCAAGCGGCACAAGCCTGACAGCGGCAGAGACCAAAGCCGCGACCGCCATGTGCCCGGCAGCCTGTACCGCCTGCCGGGCATGCGCACCACCTCGGCGAAAAACAGCCCCCTGTGCAACAGGTAGCGGCCAGCGCGTGGCAGGGTTACGCGCTAGCATAAGACTGTCATCCCATACTGATGCGGCCTTGAGAAAAGCCTCGCCCTGATAAACCGTTTCCTCATACCGCTCACGTGAGGAGGTACAGGCGCAGGCATATGCGGCAATTTCTTCCAATTGCCGTATATCCTGCCCAGCCAGCCAGGCATGACGGACGAAAATCATATCCACCCGCAAACTGCCATAAGCCAGCAAAGCGCTGATCCAGTCCACTAGGCTATCGAGTGCCGTGATGTCTCCCGTTTCCACTGCCCATTCCAGCGCATGGCTGTAGGCAAAGCCGCCGGTTGGAAATGCTGGAGAAACCCATGAAAGCAGGCACAGGAAATCCTGCCCGTTGCCGTTGCTTTCTACCATGCTCTCGGGCTGTGTAAGCGGATCAGGGGCCGCCTTAGTGCCCATGGTCATGATGGCGCTGGGCATAGGCCCCACCTTCGGGGTCGAACGCCGCTTCTATGTGGTGCACATGCGCCCCTAATCCACGGAGCATTTCAGCAATAACATGGTCTTCACGCACCAGAATACGCCCGGCTTCTATGGCTGCGGGCAGATGGCGGTTGCCGATATGCCAAGCCAGTTGCAGAAGATGCAACGGCGTATGGGCCGTGATTTCCATCAATTGCTCTGGCAAGGCATGCACGCAAATCAGGCGTCCATCATCAAGCTTCAGGCCATCTCCCTCACGCAGCAGGCGCGGGTGCTCCAGTTCCAGCATGACCCGCTCGCCAGATTGCAGGGCAAGGCTCGCGCGCCTGCGGTGCCGTCCTTCATAATCAGCGGTGAAGCTATCCACCGCTGATTCCTTGCTCCAGCTTCCCGCAGCCAGAATATCGACAATATAACGCATCAGAACAGGAAATACCTCTGGGCCATGGTAGAACGTCCGCCGCCTCGCAGGTGAGCAGCACGCCATCGGCCCGAACTTCATAGGTTTCGGAATCCACTTCGATATGTGGTGTGGCGCTATTGTGGATCATGCTGCGCTTGCCAATGCCCCCGCGCGTATTGCACACGGCCGACAGCGGCCTGCGCAGCCCCAGAGAGCGTGCAATGTTGTTTTCAAGCGCTGCCTTGGAAACAAAGGTCAGGCTCGTGTGCAGGCGGGCACCGCCATATGCCCCGAACATCATCCGCCCATAAACCGGCTGGGGCGTGGGAATGGAGGCGTTGGGGTCTCCCATCATGGCGTAGGCAATAGCCCCACCCTTGATGATCATATCGGGTTTGACGCCAAAAAAGGCCGGGGTCCACAAGACCAGATCAGCCAGCTTGCCCGCTTCAACCGACCCCACTTCATGCGCCAAACCATGGGCGATAGCGGGGTTGATGGTGTATTTGGCAATATAGCGCTTAACGCGGTTGTTGTCCGCTTCGCCATCACCCGGCAGTGCGCCACGCTGCACTTTCATCTTGTGGGCGGTCTGCCATGTGCGTAGCGGCACCTCGCCCACACGGCCCATGGCCTGACTGTCGGAAGACATCATCGACAGGGCACCCATGTCGTGAAAAATATCCTCGGCCGCAATGGTCTCGCGGCGGATACGACTTTCCGCAAAGGCAATATCTTCGGGCACGCGAGCATCGAGATGGTGGCAGACCATCAGCATGTCCAGATGTTCGTCGAGTGTGTTGCGGGTATACGGCCGTGTCGGGTTGGTGGAAGACGGCAGCACGTTGGGCAACCCCGCCACACGGATGATATCAGGCGCGTGCCCGCCCCCTGCCCCTTCGGTATGGAAGGCGTGGATGGTGCGGCCTTCAAACGCGGCTATGGTGTCTTCCACAAAGCCGCTTTCATTGAGCGTGTCGGTATGGATCATAACCTGCACGTCCATACGGTCAGCCACGTCAAGACAGCAGTTGATGGCGGCGGGGGTTGATCCCCAGTCTTCATGCAGTTTCAGGCATGACGCCCCAGCCCGCACCATTTCCTCCAGCGCCTCGGGGCGGGAGGCATTGCCTTTGCCCGCAAAGGCCAGATTGACGGGGAAATCTTCCGCCGCTTGAATCATGCGTGACAGATGCCACGGGCCGGGCGTGCAGGTTGTGGCTGCCGTGCCCGTAGCCGGGCCGGTGCCGCCGCCCACCATGGTGGTGATACCCGAGGCCAGAGCTTCTTCAACCTGCTGGGGGCAGATGAAATGGATATGGCTGTCCACCCCGCCCGCGGTTAGGATTTTACCTTCCCCGGCAATGATTTCGGTCCCCGGCCCCACGATAATATCGACACCGGGCTGGATATCTGGATTGCCTGCCTTGCCAATGGCCGCAATGCGCCCGTCACGCAGGGCTACATCGGCTTTGACAATGCCCCAGTAGTCAATAATCAGCGCGTTGGTGATAACCGTATCAGCCGCTCCTTCGGCCCGCGAGACCTGTGACTGGCCCATGCCGTCACGGATGGTCTTGCCGCCGCCAAAGCGTACTTCCTCGCCGTAGATGGTGTAGTCTTTCTCCACCTCGACCAGCAGGGCCGTATCGGCCAGACGCACCCGGTCACCCACGGTGGGGCCAAACTGGGCTGCGTATTCGAAACGCGAAAGACGTGTCATGCTCCCAGTCTCCCCATGACTTCCCCACGGAACCCGATCACCCGCCGCTTGCCACGCAGGGGCACGAGTGTCACCTCACGCTCCTGCCCCGGTTCAAACCGCAGGGCCCCGCCGGATGGCACGTCCAGCCGCCAGCCCCGTGTGCGCAGGCGGTCGAACACCAGTGCGGGATTGACCTCCGCGAAGTGATAATGGCTCCCCACCTGCACGGGCCTGTCTCCCGTATTGGTTACGGACACCACCATGCGGGGCTGGCCTTCATTGAGGGCGATATCGCCCTCGCCCACGAGAAATTCTCCCGGCACGGCACCGGGGGGCAGCGGATCATCGTATCGGGTCATGGACTGTCACCAGCTTTGTGCCATCGGGAAAGGTTGCTTCCACCTGAACATCATGGATCATTTCCGGCACGCCACGCATAACCTGAGCGCGCGTGAGCACATGCCCACCACTTTCCATCAGCTCAGCCACGCTGCGCCCATCACGCGCACCTTCCACTACATGATCCGTAATCAGCGCCACGGCCTCAGGGTAGTTCAGCAGAACCCCTCGTTCCAGCCTGCGACGCGCCACCACGGCCGCCATGGCGATAAGCAGCTTGTCTTTCTCGCGCGGGAGCAGATTCATCGTCCTGTCCGGTCCTTGTTCCCTGATGAAATTGATTTATGTGCGCCAGGTCACAGGCGCAGCTTTTTCGGCGCGCAGATGCGCCACAAGACTATGGCAGGCCTGCTCAAGCCGCCAGCTACTGGTTGCCAGCCCTCGCACCACCAGCATACCGTTCCAGGCCGAGGCTGCCAGATCAACGGCATCATACTGACAACATAGGGCGCGTATCTCCGCCAGTTGTGCTTCGGCCTCGGGCGCTACCAAAACGAGGGTCGCCACTGCCATCTGCCCGGCGGCTACCGCAGCCCGGCCAAAAAACGTGGCCATATCGTCACCTTCGATTGCCAGACGGTCTTCCAGCAGTGGGCGGCCCTCCCGCCTGATCGATAGGGTGTCACGCAGGTTGAGCTGTTTGAGCACTTCGCCAGAGGCAGAGCGGCCAAAAATCCTGTTTTCAAGGTAGAGAAACCGTGATGACCCGGCCATTTCAACGTTCATCCGCCGTTCAAGGTGGCTGTGGTCGAAAAAAATGGTCCCGTGGGGCAGCCATTCCAGCGTGGCATCGGGTTCGATTGTGCATGACACATTGATACACGCAGCCTGCTCACCCGGCCGTGCCCGGTAGATCCGTTCCGCCGCCTGAGAGGTTACGACCAGTTCGGTCCCTGCGCGGCAGTGTATGTGCCCGTCGATCCGGTCACCTGCGACAATGCCGCCCGAAATATTGACCGTGACGGCTTCCAGCCCCGTACGGGCTACACGTGGAAACAGCAGGCGGCAGCACCCCCCCTGCGCCAGATCAGCACAACGCGTCCGGCCTTCTTTGTTCTGGACGGTCAGGCCGAAGCGTCCCTGCGCGCGCTGGAGGCTGCTCACCTGTTTTTTCCCGTTTCCGCACTGTCTGTTGCTATGATGTGATTATGACGATGGCGCAAAAAACCTGCCGGTTCAATCCCTTTCCCAGTGTCGCGTATCCGTAGAATTGCGTATGGCGCAGAACGGTTAAAGCAGTCCGCCTCTTTGCAAAGAGGGTAAATACAGGTTAACTTGCGGAACTCTGGGCACGGTTTCCGCTATAACAAGGAAATTCCAGAAGCACATACGTCGCTAAAAACAAAAACAGAAAGAGTAGCAGAGTGCTTCCTTCCCCTTCGCCCCTCGCCGGGTCTCATCAGCGTTTTCTTTATCTTCAGGTCATCATCGCGGTTATTGCCGGTGTTGTTGTTGGCGTTCTGTTTCCGTCTTTCGGCGCGTCGCTCAAGCCGCTTGGAGATGGCTTCGTCAAGCTGATCAAGATGGTGATCGCGCCGGTTATTTTTCTGACCGTGTGCACCGGCATTGCCGGTATGGCGGACCTGAAGCAGACCGGCCGGATCGCGGGCAAGGCGATGCTCTACTTCCTGTTTTTTTCAACACTCGCACTTGTGATTGGCATGGTTGTGGCCAATGTCGTGCGGCCCGGTGCGGGGATGCATATTCGGGCTGATAGTCTGGATACGCATTCGGTCAGCCAGTTTATTGCCGCCGCACAGGAGCATCACAGCTTCTCGGATTTTCTGCTCCAGATTATCCCCCCCACCACCGCAGGGGCCTTTACATCGGGTGAAATCCTGCAGGTGTTGTTGGTGGCCATTCTGTTCGGCATCAGCCTTGCCCGTATGGGCACGGCGGGGGAAAGCGTGCTGAACCTGTTCCGCAGCCTGACGGAAATGATTTTTGGCGTAGTGCGGCTGGTCATGTATCTCGCCCCGGTAGGGGCTTTCGGGGCCATGGCTTTCACGATCGGTAAGTTCGGTATTGGCACCGTTTTGCACCTGATCGGCCTTGTTCTGGCGTTTTACCTCACCGCCATTCTGTTTGTCGGTCTTGTGCTGGGGCTGGTCGCGCGTCTGGCTGGTTTCAGCATTATCCGCCTGCTGGTTTTCATCAAGGAAGAACTGCTGATCGTGCTGGGCACGAGTTCGTCTGAATCCGCCCTACCCGGCTTATCGCCAAGCTTGAACAGGCGGGCTGCAACCAGGGTATTGTCGGGCTTGTGGTGCCGATGGGCTACTCCTTCAACCTTGATGGCACGAATATCTACATGACCCTGTCAGCCCTGTTCATTGCACAGGCAACGGATATTCACCTGTCTTTCAGCGAACAGATTGCCCTGCTGCTTGTCGCCATGGTCAGCTCCAAGGGCGCTGCCGGGGTAACGGGAGCCGGGTTCATTACTCTGGCCGCAACGCTTTCCGTCGTGCCCAGCGTGCCTGTTGGTGGCATGGCCCTTATTCTGGGTATCGACCGCTTTATGTCCGAATGCCGGTCTCTGACCAACCTGATCGGCAACGCGGTCGCCGCAATTGTGATCTCGCGCTGGGAAAACGCGCTGGATGACAAAAAACTGCACGATGCTCTGCATGGACAGGGCACGGCAGAAATCATTGAACAATAATAAGAAAAAGAAAAACCAATGATCAGATATTCAGCCCTTGCCCCGCCCTGTCCACAGACCTGCGTAGTGGTTTATAGGCCGCTATGCCGGAACGCCTGATAGCGCAGCGATAAACCGGCGGGGCCTACGCCCACATTCATTGTAACGAGACCTCGGTTCGGCACGCATTGTGTGTGTTCGTCTGCGTCCCGCCATTTGCTGCTTCTGCGGCCTGTATCCGTACGCCTGTTCTTGCGGCGGCGGTATCGGCCTGCAATCGGTTTGTGGATTATCGTCATGCAAACAGAAATGCTTCCGCACGCGGCTGCCTGTCACGGGTCGCGCCATTACTCACGTCGTTTTTCCTGTTGGAACAAGAACTCATACACGCTGGCGCTTACCGCCCTCATGGGCGCTGGCCTGTCTGGCGAGCCCTTGAGGCTCATGCGGCTGAACCAGCCGCCAGTGCTTCCACACAGATTACGGGGCCTTCTACGGTTTCTTCCAGCCCGGTTGCGGCACCGGCAACCGTCAGGCTCATGCCAAACCCAAGCGGCCCATTGCCGAAGAACATCTGGATTCATGGTTCCAGACGGTCAGCCTGTCCTACCTGCTTAGCCATAATGCCGATGCGCTGCGCAGGCAGGATGTCAGTGCGGGGTATTTCGTGTCTGAACAGGCGGGGGGCAACCTTGTTCCCGCCCTCAAGCCCTGGCGTGAGCGCCTGCGCGACAAGGGGTTCAGCTTCGAGTTTACCTATAAGGGCGAAGGCATGGGCAATATCGCCGGCGGTATTTCAAAGGGTATGGATTATACCCATGAGGTACGTGCCAGCATGCTGTTCGACCTTGGCAGGCTGACAGACTGGCATCCGCTGGAAGGCTGGTACCTGCATGGTATCGTCATGAACCGTGAAGGGCGTCAGGTCGGTTGGGACCATGTGGGAGAGCGCAATGTGCTTCTGACCGAAGTCTGGAGCATTCATGGTCCGGCGGCAGCGAGGCTTGCCGACCTGTATCTGGAAAAATCCTTCCTCAACAACCGTATCAACATCAATGTGGGCCGTATCGCTATTACCCACACCTATGCGACATCGGTTCTGCTGTGCACTTTCATGACCATGTGCTCGGCCCCCATGGCCATTCGTGAACCGGCAGGCTGGAGCGTTTACCCCAAAACCTCATGGGGCGGTACGTTGCGTTTTCGCCCGACGCGCGACCTGACGCTCCGCACTGGCATTTACCGTATTGGCCCCAAGGTGCAGGACAATACCGGCTGGGCGTGGGGGAGCGAAACCGCGACCGGTATACAAACCCCCATCGAACTGACATGGGAACCTTTATCGGGCCCCAGAAGCTCCCCGGCCATTACAAGCTTGGCTATGGGCACGATACCTCCCCCTACCCTGATCTGATTGGCGTTATACCCGCGGCTTACGCCGGGTCCGTGGCGCGCCATGCAGAAAAGGCACGCGATACGTTCTACATTGAGGCGGACCAAATGGTTTACCGCGCCAATGGGGAACACCAGATGGCGGGCGGTTATGTTCTCGCGGGGTTTGTCCATAACACCCCCAGTAACTCCACCTTTTCCAATGAGTTCTATTTCGGCACATCGCTGTTGGGGCTGGTGCCCGGTCGCCGCGGGACAGGGTGGGGATCATGTATTCCTACTACCAGCTCAGCCCCCGCCTGACCTATGGGCAGGAACTGCGTGAAGCTGCGGGTATGTCCATGGGGGCTTATGTCAACGCCCCACAGACCCATTCCGCCATACTCGAAGCCTATTACGGTATTCCTGTAACCCCCGGTCTGGTTGTGACACCGGAATTTGAATACATGATGCGCCCGGGTGAAACCTCGGTTATTCCCAATGCTGTGCTGGCTGGCCTGAAGGTGATTGCCGCTCTGTAATATCAACTCTTAACAGCGTTGGTTTCATACCGCATAAACACAGACCTGTATGAGACCAACGCATGCGTGCCTTTGTCCGAAATACGGCTGTGGTAAAGGCACGCCGCTTTTGCGGATAAAAGGAAGCCGTTTCATGTCTCCCACCACCCCGCCTGCTACCGCCTCCACCCCGCAAACGCCCATGAGCGTATTATACTGGCTGGTGGGGGCATTGTTCCTGTCTTACCTGTGTGTGGCCATGTCCATGCCGACAACGGCCATTCAGGTTGCCACAAAACTGCATATGGGCAACGCCATGGCGGGGCTTGCCGTGGGTGTTGCTTTTGCTTCCACGATCCTGACACGGGGTTTTGCCGGTCGGCTGGCCGACCAGAAAGGTGGACGGCACTGCATGGTGCTGGGGCTTGTACTGTACGCACTGAGCAGCCTTATCTGCATTGGGGCTACGTGGATTCAGGCTGCCGTACCGGGTTTTCTCGTGCTGATTTTGGGCCGCCTTGTGCTGGGATTGGGCGAAAGCCTGACAGTTGTTGGGCTGCTGGCATGGAGCATCGGGTTGATGGGGCACCATCGCTCCGGGCGGGTTTTGTCCGTGGTGGGCATGGGCATGTATGGCTCGCTGGCCGCCGGTAGCCCGCTTGGACTGGCCATTTACGACCACGCCGGATATCTGGGGGTTGGCCTTGCGTGTCTTGTAGCCCCTCTGGCCGGTCTGGTCATGGTAGTGCCGGTTGCTCCGGTTGCCCCCCACCCCGGTGAGCGCCAGCCGCTGACATCGGTTATTGCCCGTATCCGTGATCTTGGTTTTATCGTGTTCCTGCAAGGTATCGGTTTTGCGGCTATCGGTGCCTTCATGCCGCTGATTTTTCTGCATCAGCACTGGCCGCATGCCAGTCTGGGCCTGACATTTTTTGGCGGTGCTTTTGTGCTGGTGCGCGTAATGTGCGGCCACCTGCCTGATAAAATCGGGGGAGCGCGCGTTGCCGTGCTGTCCATGGGGGTGGAAACCTGCGGACAGCTCCTGCTGTGGAGTGCCACGGCACCGGGTCTGGCCCTTGTGGGAGCAGCGCTGACAGGGGCTGGCTGCTCCATGATTTTTCCTGCCATGGGTATGGAAGTCGTGCGCCGTGTTTCTCCGCATATGCGGGGGACGGCCATGGGCGGCTTTGCCGCTTTTCAGGATCTTGCCTATGGTGCCACCGGCCCCCTGACAGGCCTGCTGGCTGATAGAATGGGCGAGAACGTAGTGTTTCTGGTCGGAGCGCTAGCCGCCTGTGGCGGTTTTGAGCTGAGCCTTTCCCTGGCGCTGAAAGAAGCCCGCCAGACCAGGGAAAGTCCATGAAAACGCAGCCCGAAGCAGCCGTTACTGTTTGTTAAGCTGCTTCATGGAATCAGCCGGCGTTTGCAGGCCTGAATACTGCATGACACCGAATGACATGGTGTCGTCAGGTGTAGGCAGATCGCTTTGGCGCCAGCCCCCACCCAGAGCACGGATCAGGCCGACCGTGCTTTGCAGGGCACGGGCCTGCACCTGCACACGGTCAATGCGTGCATCGAGCGTATTCACCTGCGCGATCAGTGCATCCAGATAGCTGTCAGCACCGCCTTTATACAGGGTCATTGTCAGGGTCTGCGCCTTCTCAGCCGTTTGCACCGCCTGCCCCAGACGCTCCGTTTCCGCCCGCAGGCGGTTTGTCAGCGACAGGCCGTTTTCCACATCCCCGAACGCGGTGAGAACCGTCATGCGGTAGTGATCCAGCGTTTCGCGGTAGACAGACCACGAATGCTGCAACTGCGCGCGACGCAGCCCGCCTTCGAATACGGGCATGGAAACCGATGCCCCGTAAGTCCACATGCTGTTAGCCAGATTGGCAAGGTTGAAGCCATTGGAATCAAACCCGCCATTGGCGCTGAAAAACACATGCGGGTAGAATGCCGCCCGGGCAATACCGATAGCCCGGTTGGCTTCCGCCATGCTCCGTTCCGAGGCGGCAATATCAGGCCTGCGTTCCAGCAGGTCAGACGGCAGGCCGGTGGGCACGATCGGTTCCACATTCGTCAGGGTATCGACTGGTGCGATATGGAAGGTGGAGGGCTGTTCATTCACCAGCACGGCAATGCCGTGCTCCAGCACCTCACGCTGGGCCTGAACATCGAGCAGGTGTGCTTGTGTCATATAAAGCTGGTTTTGCGCACGCGCGACATCGATACCCGTTGCATCCTGATTATCGAGCCGGGTCTGGGTTACGTGCAGAGCCTGCTGATAATACGCAATGGACTGGGTGTAGATTGCACGCTCGGCATCCAGCCCGCGCAGGGTAAAGTAATCTGTCGCCAGTTCCGCCTGTAGGCTGAGCCGTGCGGCGGCATATTCAGCCGCCTGTTCCTGTGCAAAGTATTTCTGCACCCGCACCTTGTTGCGGATAGCCGACCAGATATCCGGCTCCCAGCTTGCCAAGCCAGAGTAGGACTCATCCGTGGCCGTTATAGGGCCTTTGTAGCGGAACAGGCGATCCGCCGAGCTTTTGTTGTCGCTCGCGCCAAACGCCATGCCCAGATGCGGCAGCAGATCGGAGCGCGCCTCCATGACAATGGCGCGCGACTGCGAAAAGCGCTCGGCTGCTGCCTGAAGGTCAGCATTGTTTGCAAGCGCTTCCTGCTCCAGCCCGTTCAGCGTGGTGTCGGCAAACAGCGTCCACCAGTCAGGCTTCAGGGCTACGGTGCTAGGCACCGCATCCTTGAATGGTCCCTGCCCGTGCCATGATGCCGGCACCACATAATGGGGCGGATCATAATGCGGTGCCAGATCGCAGGCACTTAGCACAGTCAGGGAAAGCAGCAGGCCTGCCCGCGCCGTCAGGCGGCGCGCACGCACGGTGCCAAAACGCGAGAGGGTCTGTTTCATTCGTCATCCTCCTCCCCTGCCGCCGCAGCGGCTGACGCTGTGCTGAGATAGCCTTTTTCCGGATCAACCGGCCTGACCTTGCCGCCTTCCATCAGGTCGGCTGGCGGGTTGTTGATGATCCGGTCATCGGGAGAAAGCCCAGCACTGACCTCCGTATACGCATCAGACATGCGGCCTACGGTTATGTTGTGGTAGTGGGTGGTTTCGTTGGCATCGACGGTCGCCACCTGCATACCGTGTTCCTGAAACACCAGCGCACCGGTGGGGATGGTATAGACTCCCTTGTCAGCCGGAGCTGTGAGTGTGACGGAGGCAAAGCTGCCCGGCCACAGTTTCTGCTCCGCATTGTCGATCGAAAATTCCGTGATAACCGTGCGCGTGTTGGGGTCAAACCCCTTGGCGATGGTCAGGAACTTGGCTTCGAACACCTTGTTGGGAAACTGCGGCACAGTCACCTTGGCCACCAGCCCCGGCCGCAGGATGGAAGAGAATGTTTCCGGTACGGACACGAACAGTCGCATGGCGTGGGTATCGGCCACGGTAAACAGTTCGCTGGCCGTGCCATTCGCGTTCATGTTGCCGCTACCGGCCCCAACATAGTCACCCACGTTGATGTTACGCGCGATCACCACCCCATCAAACGGTGCTTCAATGCTCTTGAAGTGGATCATGGCCTGATACTGGGCGACCTTGTGCTCGGCTGCTTCAAGCTCTGCCTTGCTGACTGCTCGTTGGCATTCTGCACCGAGACAGACTGGCCAGACACCGCCTGTGACTGCCCCATGGACCGCCAGCGTGTGGCGGTTATGGAGGCAAGGCCGTATTTGGCTTGCGCAACCTTGAGATCCGCCTGGGCCTGAGCATATTCGGCATCCAGTCTGGGCGTATTGATCTCGGCCAGAAGATCGCCTTTTTTCACGACCGCACCGTAATCTTGGTACCACATTTTCACGTAGCCCGAGACCTGCGCATAAATGGGGGCCTCGTACCATGCGCTGATTGTACCCGGCAGGGTCATGGACATGGTTGGCGGTGCCGGCTTGGGCTGCACCAGAGCCACATCCGGCACCCGGCTATAAGCCGCATCCTGCTGAATGCGAACGCCATTGCTGGCGCGCTGGAGCAGCAGGTGCGTAATATCCGCCACTATGACAACCACAAGAAGAATGATGAAGATTCTGCCTTTGCGGGAAACAGACATCAGACAGCCTCCTGCCGGTGGGCCGTATCCGTGCTGGATGGCTTTTCCGGACGATGATGGAAAATTGCATAAACACAGGGGACAAAAAGTAGGGTGGAAATGGTGGCCACGATCAGCCCGCCAATAACCGCCTTACCCAGTGGCGCATTTTGCGAATTGCTTATGGCCATGGGCACCATGCCGATAATCATGGCCGAAGCCGTCATGATAACCGGACGGATGCGGCCTATCCCTGCCTCGACCGCAGCCGCCACGGCACTGCGGTGCATGGCAAAGCGTTCCTTGGCGAAGGACACCACCAGAATGGAATTGGCCGTAGCGTTCCCATGCACATGATG